>NZ_RBXL01000001.1:4051505-4358005 GCF_003634315.1 Thiocapsa rosea | reverse complement strand
GGGTGTCGTCGAAGGCGTAGCTGGTGGTCTGATAGATGGGAGTCGCCACCGCCTTGGTGGTCGGGTCGGGCGCAAAACCGGCGTGAATCGCAAGGGTCTCGATCTTCATGGTCGCTCCTGATGGTGGTGTCGTGCGATGGCTGCCCCGGTGAGGAGCGCCGCCTTCTACGGGCATTCGGGGTCAGGCCCGCCGATGGTATCCATCAGGTCCGAAGCTGTCGATCGGTGCGGACCCGGAACATCGCGACGATCCGCTTGGAGGATCTCTCACGGAGACACGGAGAAAGGAGAAAAGAGAAGCGAAGAAAAAGGGGAGGAGGCACGCGGAGATGTCTTCTCCGTATCTCCGTGCCTCCGTGTCTCCGTGAGAGCCTGTCCGACCTGAACTCTCGGGCTGACGACATCAAGGGTCAGGGCCAATGAGCCAAAGCACTCGGAAGACGATCGATGTCATCCTCCGATTCAGCGGCTTCTGTTAGATTTAACGGGGCGGCCGCGGCGATTCGGTCAGCGAAAACACAACAACAGCGGAGGATGGACGAGATGGTCGAGATCAAGCATCGCGAGACTGGGCAGGTCCTCGAGCGGATCGACGCGCACACCCTCGCGGGTGCGGACCTGCGCGACATGCAACTGAACGGGGCCGACCTGCGCAACGCCGATCTGACCGGCGCAAACCTGGAATCGAGCGACCTGGTCGGCGCGCTGCTGAGCGGTGCGCGGCTGGTCGATGCCGTCCTGGTCGCGACCGATCTGAGCAACGCCGACCTCAGCTCCGCGGATCTCACGCAGGCGCATCTGGGCGCGGAGCGACCCTCGCGTGCGGCGACCCTGCACGGCGCGAACCTGTCGCAGGCCACGCTCGAGCGCGCCGATCTGCGTCATGCGGATGTCAGAAGGGCCAACTTGCGAGGCGCCAACCTCGGACATGCAGACATGCGCGGCACCGATTTTCAGGGCAGCGATTTGTGTCACGTGGTTGCACCCAAGGCGCTCTTTATCCGCGCCAATCTGCGCGAGGCCAATCTCTGCGGTGCGGATCTGCGTGATTGTCACCTCAACGACGCCAATCTAGCAGGCGCCAGCATGCACGCGGCCGACCTGACCAGCGCCCTGCCCGGCGGCTTCACGGTCATCAACCTGGCCAACTTCGAGGGCGCCGACCTGCGCGGATCCAAGCTGCGCAGCGTCTCGGCTCAGGAGACCAATTTCCGCAACGCCAACCTGACCGACGTCGATCTGACCAACGCCGTGCTCGGAGGGGCTATCCTGCGCCGAGCCGACGTCACAAACGCCGATTTCTCGGGCGTCGAGCTGGCGAGTGTCACGATGGAGTTCGCCAACTTTTCAAAGGCGCGCAACGCCGTCTATCCGTCCTACAAGAAAAATCTTAGGTAAATTATGGTTAAAGAAGGAAGTCGTGAGGAACGGATTGCCATCCTCGGTGCCGGGATCTCCGGGCTGAGTCTGGGTTGGTTGCTCTCGCGGATCGGCAAGCAGGTCACGCTCTTCGAATCTACCGATCGGATCGGTGGACTGGCGCGGACATTCGATTGGCACGGCGTGCCCTGCGATATCGCGCCCCATCGGCTCTACACGCAGGATCAGGCGCTCGTCGCGATGATCGAGTCCCTGGTGCCGCTGCGCGAGCATCGCCGCAACAGCCGCATCCTGATGAAGGACAAGGTGATCGCGGACCCGATCAACCCGATCGAGCTGATCCTGAAGTTCGATCCCAAGACCGCGGCCAGCTTGATCATGGGCTTTCTCGCACGTCCGAAGCTCCCGGAGGACTCCTTCGAGGCGCTGGCCCTGAATCGCTATGGGAGAGGGCTTTACGATTTCTTTTTCGAGCCCTATACGAAAAAGATGTTCGGCGTCCCGCCCAGCGAGATCTCGGTGACCTGGGGGCGAGAGAAACTGCGCTCGTCCGGACTCCTCGACACGATCCGGCGCAGCTCCAAGACCTTCTTCAGCACCTTTCACTACCCGGCCGACGGCGGTTACGGACAGATTGCCGACGCCATGCATGCGCACATCCGCGGCGAGGTCATGCTCGAATCCAAGGTCACGGGGCTCGAGCGCACCGAGAATCGGGTGACGGCGATCCAGTACCGCCGGCACGGCGAGGCACACCGCTTCGAGTGCGACCGCGTCTTCACCACCCTGCCGGCTACACTGCTCGGGCGGATGCTCGGGGAGGACTTCAACCTCAGATATCGCGGGATCGAGCTGGTCTATCTGCATGTCAAAAAACCACGCGTTATGCCCTACCAGTGGGTCTATTTCGGTGACGGCGATGTCGTGATCAACCGAATGGCGGAGTTTCGCAACTTCCATGACCCGGAGGCACAGGTCGACAATACGGTGCTCTGCGCCGAGGTGACCGCCGAAACCGATCGACCCGTCGAGGATGTCCTCAGCGCATTGGAGCGTTATGGTTTGGTCGACCGGGCCGAGGTGGACGACGTGATGGTCCTGCCCGAGGGCTTCGGCTACCCGGTCTACGACCGTGGATTCGAGGCGGTGAAGGCGCGCGCGGAGGCCGTGCTCGGTCGGTACGAGAACCTCCATTCGGTCGGTCGCAACGCCGAATTCCGTCACATCGAGGTCGACGAGGATCTGGAGTCGGCGCTGGCGACCGTGCGTCGCCTTTATCCCGACGCCACGCCCAACGCCGCGCCAGACGCCATGCCCGAAGCCATCATGCCCGAAGCAAGACCCGGCGCATGAAGCGGCTCCTCGCACTGCTGCTCCCGATCCTCTTTACGATCGGGCTGCTCGTCTATGCACTGAGTGGCGTCGATCTGGTAACGCTGCGCAGCACGCTGCTCGAAGGCGAGTTCTGGGTCATCCCGCCATTCCTGCTCCTGCTGGCGATTTTTTTCTTTTCCAATGCGGTACGTTGGACGCTGATCCTCAAGCCATTTGGTCACTTCTCGGCGCGGCAGGTCGCGCCCTCTATGATGATCGGCTTTGCCGGGAACAATGTGCTGCCGCTGCGCATCGGCGAGTTGATCCGCACCGTCATCTTCGCAAAGGAATCGGGATGCTCGCGCAGCGGGGTTCTGATGACACTGGTGGTCGAGCGGGCGCTCGATCTGGTGGGCATCCTGCTGGTCTTCGTCACGGGTGCGGTCCTGGTCGGCGAACTCCCGCCCGGCTGGGGCTACGGTCTCGCCGTCGCGCTCGCCGGGATCCTGGCGCTGATGACGGTGCTGGTGCTGCTCGGGCGATTCCCGCATGCCTCGCTGGGCCTGTGGAGACGTTTGAGTCCGTCCCTTCCCGCCCTCCTCGCCGAGCGGGGACAGACCTATCTCACCGAGCTGACGCGCGGTCTCGCGGCGCTCGCCACGCCGTCGACGGCCACGGCGCTGCTGGCGCAGTCGCTCATGCGCTGGTATCTCGCATCAGCCCTGGTCTGGCTGAGCCTCGTGGGCTATGGCGTGTCCGTATCACCCGGCGTGGCGATGCTGGTGGTCGGCGTCACCGCGGCGGCCGTGTCGCTGCCGAGCGTGCCCGGATTCGTCGGCCCGGTGCAGGCCGCTTTCGTCTTCGCCTTGACACCCTTCGGCATCAGCCAAGAGGTCGCACTCGCCGCCAGTATCCTCTTCCTCGTCGGCCACTGGGTGCCGGTGACCCTCACGGGCGCCCTCTACTTCGTCTCGCGCCATTACTCCTACCGTCAAGTTCGCCGAGAGGCAGCCTCGCTGAGCGATGGCGCGGAAACACCCTAAACCACCCGAACCATGCGGCCCTGACAAAACCCGAAGCCCACACCCGTAGGATGGGTAGAGCGAAGCGAAACCCATCCTCCCCGCTCCAACGCCCCGGTTCCGGCACCGGTCGAGCGCAGCGAAACCCATCCTCCCCGCTCCAACGCCCCGGTTCCGGCACCGGTCGAGCGCAGCGAAACCCTTCCTCCCAGCTCCGACGCCCCGGTTCCGGCACCCGTCGAGCGAAGCGAAACCCTTCCTCCCCCTACCGACGAATCGGGCAGCGTGCCCCGGGCGGCTCATCCCCTGAACCCGCACCGGTTTCGGACTCCGCATCCTCCTCTTCCGGAGGAAGCCGGATCACCTGTAGAGCCGCAACCCCGAGTGCCGCCTTCAATGCCTCCAGTTGCGAGTCAAGCCGCGCATCCGGGCCATCGGGCAAGGCCCAACGTCGGCGGTCTCGAATGACTGTGCGATCGGACCCGCAATCGTCCTTCATCGTAAAGACGTCCCAGTCCCGCGGATGGATCAAGCCGTTGAACCAACCCGTTCCGTACGGAACCTCGACGGGCACACCGTCTTGATCGGTCAGGGTCGTTCGGAATGCGATCCCCTTGGCATAGGCAGCGGCATAGAGCGGATATAACGCGCGCCCTTCGATGTAGACGGCCTGCTGCCCCGAATCGCACGCGAACGCGGCCGTGATCTCGGGACGCACACCGCCGGTGTGGGCCTCGCCGACGGGATCGGTCGCGTGGGCACGAAAGAGCCCGAACAAGGCAAACCCGACCACCGCAAGGCTGAACGCCTGCTGGAGGCGCCGGGAATGCAGATGCGACCAGACAAGATCGAGCGCCAAGACGATGATCGCGAGATAAAGCGGCAACAGCATCGATTGATGCCGCATCAGTCCGCCGAAGGGATAGGCGCCGGCGACCCCTGCCACAAAGACCAAAGCGGTCGCGATGACGGCCGCCAGAACCATCAGCACCCGCGCGCTCTGCCGCCGCCACAATCCGACCGCCAGTACGAGGACTGCAGCCGTCCAGAAGAGCGCCACGGCGAGTATTTGCCCCGGATCCGTCGCCGAAAATTGCGGGGTCAGCCAGCCGGCGTTGCCGACTAGACCGCACCAGGCAAAATGGAGAATCGAATCGCCCTCGCACAGCGTGAAGGACTCGAGATGCATGGGTGCCACGGCCCCGCGCCCGCGCCCGTACCCGAGCGCAAACCACAGCAGCACCGAGAGGCTGCCGATCACCAAAACAACGAAGGCGAGCCAATCCAAAAATCGCCAAGTCCGCAACCATTCGAGCGGACGCACGAAACGGCGTCCGGCCCGAACCGCCCACAGCAGCGCCAAGGCCAGGATCAAGCCGACGGTGACGAAGAGTGCCGAGTAGATGAAGGCGAAGGCGAGGGTGAGCCCCAACGCGGCCATCAGTGGCTGCGGTTCGGGCGCAGTCCCGAGATCGTTCGCGCCCGAGGCGGTCCGCGGGACAAGCGTCGTCGCCGCGAGCAGTCCGATGACCAAGAACAGCAGTCCGAAGCTGTAGGAGCGCACCGAGACCGCAAGCTCGAGGAAGGCGAAGCTCGTCACCAGCAGCACCACCCCGAGCAAGGCCATCTCCCGGACAACATGCAGACGCCGCAGCAGCAGATACCACAACGGAACAGTCGCCACGGCGGCCAAGACCGACGGGAGCCGGAACCAGAAGGAATCCGGGCCGAGCCGGGCCATCGGCATGAGCAGGAGATGATGCAGCGGCGGATGGGCGTCGACCAGGCCCTCCTCGAGTGCCTTGGTCCAGGGCGAGACGGTGCTCAGATAGAGGTGCCAAGCCTCGTCGTAACCCCAGCGCGGATCGAGCGCGAAGAGCAGCCCGATCCCGAGTGTCGCAATGGTCAGCAGGACAAGTGTCAGGATGGACTCGCGCTCCGACACCCCATCGCGGAGTCCTGTCTCGTGCGGAAGGTTGGATGTGGACATGGATCTCTCGGTCACGCAGGAATCACCCGCCCCTGCGTCGACACCGTCTCGTCATCATTGAAGAATCCGCTGTCTGAGCCCTGTCGGCGCCGACGTGGTTTGTCCGCGTGGATCGCCGAGCGCGTGGCTCAACCGAGCGAGCGATAGTAATCCATCAGGATCTGCGCGACCTCGGGTCGAGAGAACTCGGGCGGCGGTGCGATCCCGTTGCCGAGCATCTCGCGGACCTTGGTACCGGAGAGCAGGACGAAGTCCTCCTTGCTGTGATCCGGGGCCTCGCACATCATCACAACCCGGTTGAGCTTCTTCGAGTAAGCGGTATGGTCTGCCTTGAAGATCTCGATCTGCAGGGCGTCTGCGGGAACCTCTTCATCGAAGATCGTTTGGGCATCGAAGGCGCCGTAATAATCGCCGACACCGGCATGATCGCGGCCGATGATGAAGTGGGTCGCACCCATGTTCTGCCTAAAGTAGGCGTGCAGCACCGCCTCACGCGGCCCGGCATAGAGCATGTCGAAACCGTAGCCCGTCACCATGGCGCTGTTGGGCGCGAAGTAGAGCTCGACCATCTTGCGGATCGCCGCATCCCGCACCGGGGCCGGGATATCGCCGGGCTTGAGCTTGCCGAGCAGCATGTGGATCACCAGGCCGTCGCAGTCGAGCCGCTTCATGGCCATGTGACACAGCTCCTCGTGAGCCAGATGCATGGGGTTGCGGGTCTGGAAGGCGACGACGCGCTTCCAACCTCGCTCGGCGATCTCGTTGCGGATCTCCACGGCAGTGCGGAAGGTGTCCGGGAAATCGTCCTGGAAATAGGAGAAATGCAGAACCTGGATGGGACCCGAGACCGCGAATCGACCCTGGCTGTTGAAGGTCTGGACGCCCGGGTGCTCCGGGTCCGAGGTGCGGTAGACCTTCTCGGTCATGAGCGCCATCTGCGCGTCGCTCACCTGCTCGATCGCCTCGACATCCATCACGGCAAGTACCGGATTGCCCTCGACATTGGGGTCGCGCAAGGCGATCCGCTTGGCCTCGGCGATCCCGTTGGCGCTCTCCAGCAGGCAGAGAATCGGCACCGGGAAGAAGAGCCCGCCGGTGGTCCGCATCCCCTCCGCCACGGCGATGGCGTCCTCAACGGTCATGAACCCGGGCAGCGGACTGAAATACCCGCCGCCCAACATCACGGCATTGGCGGCCGCCTGCGAGCTGATGATGACTGAGGGCAGGGTCTCGGCCTCGCGCATCAGGGCATGGTGGGAATCCGGGTCGTAGACGAACAAGGGCTTCAACGCTTCGGAACCGACGGGGTTGATCATCTTCTTCTGCCTCTCGTGATGGGGTCCATCGCGCCTGTCGATACTCGACCGAGGAGGACGATGAGACGACTGAGGGAACTGAATTCTTCTGGAGCGTATCGCCGGGGTTCACGCACGAGAACAGCTCGCGCCTAACCGGAGGCGACCGCGTTTCGGCCGGACGTCCTCACGCGGGCATGCGGTCCGATCCGCTCGCGTCGCGCTTGCCCAAACCGACCGATCTGCTCCACCGATCCCGGAAACCATACCACGGACCTTGAAATTCCTTGCCCAGAGGATCCTTATGCAACGAACAAATTCTCTTGGAGTAAGGGCGGTCTCGCGCCGAAGCCTGGAGGCTGCGAGTGCGCTAAACCGCGTCCAAAGCGAAATGCGTCATTTTTGTTTTGTGTTCAGCGTCGGAGACTTCCTTGATCTTGGTGAGACGCGGTTTAAAATTTAATTTTTTTCAATACTTTAAACCGCGCCAGCTCCGACAGTCTTCGACGCTGTCGCAGCCAAGCCATTCCAACAAACTACGCATACCGCACCGGGCGCGGTTTAGACTTGCACCCCGCGCGGGCGGTCCCATCTTCTGCCACGAGCAACCGACCGGAACCCGGAAAACAGATACCGCGAAGGATACCCCGACCATGCCCTACTTCGTTTACAAGATCTCACCGCCGCTGCAGCTGGAATACGTCGACACCATCGAGCGCTATCAGGACGCCCGCGCACTGGTGCGGCTGCGCCGCGAGGAGGAAGGCACCGGGAGCGACATCCAGTACCGGCTCGTCTTCGCACGTCAGCAAGGCGAGGCGGAGAAACTGCTCTCGACCCCGCGCGACGATCGCGTCATCGGGGAGGACTAGTACAGCACGGCAAATGTGTCGAGACCGTCCGTTGTCGTTGTCGTAATCGACCATCGATTACGACAACGACAACGAAAATGCTCTCGGACAATCTCGGAATCGCTGCACCGCTCCAATAGCCCGCAGGCCCGGTGGATCTTGAGCGGCCCGACGATGAATCCCTTCCGCACGTCAGCGCACCGACATCACCACGCCGCTGCCGGCGTCCTTCTCGGCCCAAAGAAACTGACGCACCTTGCGCACGTAAGCCTGTGTCTCCGCATAGGGCGGGATCTTGCGTCCGTGTTTGATCACGGCCCCCTCGCCCGCGTTGTAGCCGGCGAGGGCAAGCTCGAGGTCCCAATCGAACATGTCCATCAGATCGCGCAGATAGGCCGTACCGCCGCGGATATTCTCGACCGGATTGAAGCTGTCGGAGACCCCGTAGCGGGCCGCAGTCCCGGGCATCAACTGCATCAGCCCTTGAGCACCGGCACGCGACACCGCCGACGGATTGTAGGCGGACTCGGCTCTCACGACGGCATGGATCAGCGCGGGGGACAGTCCGTAACGGCGGGCATTGGCAGCGATCAGCGTCTCGTAGGCGGCGCGGCGCGTTGCCAACGATCCCGTGATGGGGGCAGCCGCCTTGGCACGCTCCCCGGTCAGTAACTTGGGCTGCTTGAGGCCGGCCGAACGCGTTTCGCTCTCCCGGACCAGCTTCTTCGTCTCGCGCTTCCACTCGAGCCGATACTTGCTGCCTTTCAGCGGTGCGTCGGTAAAATAGACCTTGCCCGCGGCATCGACGTACTTGTAGATATCCGCCTGAGCCGCGCCTGCGACGCCGCACGCAGCCAAGACCACGAAGGTCGCCAGGAGTCCTCGCATCTCATCCCCCCTCGAACGGTGCCGAACCCGGTGCATGCTAGAGCAAGACGGCCGGAGACGTCAGCCCCTTCGCCGTCGGCGGCAAACCCGTTGTCTGCCGATTTGCACTCTATATCCGCACCCGCATTCTTTGACGGAACCTGCATGGCTGCATTATCGCCGAGCGCGCGCGATTGTAAACGTACATAAAAATCTTCGAATCGGTTCTCGAAATGCGATCGAAATAGCGTCCAAATCACGCCCGATCCATTTGAAAAACGCCTCTCATGAGTCATCACGTCATCTGTTAGGTCATAAAAAAACAAATCATTTCAACAGCATCTTATCATTGATATCTTGTGTAAAATTTTAAGTTCGACACTGAATCGACACGATGAGAAATTTTCGATTGCTTTTGGGCGACCTCTTCCTATACTCTGCCCCTGCCTACAGGCAAAAACGTCCAATGTACCGGGGGGAACATGAATCGACGTTACTTTCTAGGCGCAGCCTTGTCTGTTGTCGCCGTACCTGCATTCGCAAAGAAACCGGCCGATCGTCCGCGTGTCCTGGCCTTCAAACATCTCCACACCGACGAACGTCTTGCGGTGACCTATCGGGTCGGAGACCGCTACCAACGCACGGCCCTTCAGGAGGTCAATCACTTCTTCCGAGACTTTCGGACCGGTGACCAAACCTCGATGGACCCTCAACTACTCGACATCCTTTACGACATCAAGACCCGCCTCGGCGACCTCGACGCCCGCTTCGACGTCATCAGCGGATACCGCTCGCCACGCACCAACAAGATGCTCCGGGAGACCTCCGGCGGCGTCGCCAAAAATAGCCTGCACCTCACCGGACAGGCCATCGATGTTCGCTTCCCCGACCTTCCGACACGCCATATCCGAGACGCAGCGGTTGCCCTCGGGCGCGGCGGTGTCGGCTATTATCGTCGTTCGGACTTCGTCCACCTCGACACGGGTGCCGTCCGGCGCTGGGGCGCCTGAACGGGACCGATCCGCGTCGATTCCCCGAGCGGCCATTCGTCGGTCGAGGAATCGGCGCCTTCGAACAGACCGACGAGCGCACCGCACTGGGCGCGGTTTAAGCCCGATCAGCCGAGAATCCGAAATCCGGAGGTGAGCGCCGGAACATCGACCTCGGTCACCGTCAGTCGCAGTCGTTCGTTCAGTCCGGCCGCATCGCGCGAGCGAACCCGCGCCTCAAACGCCAGATCCGGGATCACGACAGTCACCTTTCGCTCGTCACTATCCACGACGACGCCATCGCCCCGCCACGCTTGATTCTCGCGCAGGAAGACATGTTTCCAGTGCTGGTTGGAAAGCCGCTCCCCGCGCCGAACCGATGCCGCGGCAAGCTCCGCCTGCGCGACGCGGGCGCTGACCTCCTCTTCCGACAGACCGGATCCTCCGCTGAGCTCGGCCCTGATCTGCTGGTGCACCAAGAGGTCCGAGTAACGGCGAAGCGGGCTTGTTGCTCGGGTGTAGATCGGGAGCCCGAGCCCGGCATGCAGCTCCGGCGTGCCCGTCAGGCGGGTCGGCTTGAAACGGCGGCGCCGCGCATACATGGCGGCGAGATCGGTGGCGGTATCCAGCCCCTCGGGGAGTGCCTGAGTCGCGTAAGGGATCGGGATCCCACGCTCCAGACAGAAGCGTCCCGCGGCCACCCCGGCCATCAGCATGGCATCCGTGACCATGGCGCGGCTGCCGAGCCGCAGGAGCGGACGGATCCGCACCTGACCGTCTTCGACCCGGATGCTCACCTCGGGCAGGTCCAAGCCGGTCGCGCCGTCGGCATGACGGCGGGCACGAAATGGCTCGACCAAGGATCGAATCGCCGCGAAGGGGCCTTCCTGGAGACGCTCCTCCACCCAGTCGTAGCTCAGACGCTCGACCCGCACCCAGGTGCGGTGGACCTGAATGTCCTCGATCTCGCCCGCAGCGTTGCAGAGCATGCCGAAGGAAAGCGCCGGGGAGATCGGCTGCAGCCCGAGCCCGAGCGCATCCGTCACCCTCGCCGGCAGCATGTTGACCACGCCCTCGGGGAGATACAGGTTCGCTCCGCGCGCCCTCGCCTCGCGCTCGATCTCGGACTCGGCGTCGATCAGGGCGGCGACGTCTGCAACATGGACCCAGAGGCGATCGCCATCCACACTGATCGCGTCGTCCGGATCCTGATTGCCTTCATCGTCAATGGCGTAGGCCGCAAGGTGTGTCAGATCGAGCCGGTCCTCCTCGACAAGCGCAGGGACCGGCAGCTCCGGATCGCGGGTCGGCACCCCGCAACGCGCGGGATAGGGGTTGTAGCTGGCGTGCCAGTGCCCGACCTGCACCAGCGCGCGGTGGGCGTTTTCGGGGGTCTGCTGATGGCCGAGCGCAGCAAGGATCCGGCTGTGCTCGGACTGCCCGTGGGCCAGGCGCTCGATCTCGCCAAGTCGATCCCGGTCCTCGGGGGCCGGCGCCGCCGCGGCCATACGTTCGAGGAACGCGTGCCAATCGCGCTCCTCCGCCGCCTTCGCCTCGCGCTCCGCCCGCTCCCGCTCGACGGCCTCGCGGGGCCGAGCCTGGATCTGCTCGGGGGTCCCGCTGAAGGTCAGTCCCTCGGAGACCAACTGCCAGGCCGCCCAAGCCGTGGCCGGGGTGAAGGCATCGAACGCCAGCTCGGCGAGATCCTTGAGGTTGGTCTCAGACCCCTCCAGCAACTCCCACGCCGCGTGCAGCTCGCCCTCTTGCGGCGCGAGATCGGCAAGACGATGCAGTGGACCCGGATGCAGAAGCGCGACATCCTTCGGTCGAACGCGTTTGTGACCGCCGTCCAGCTCGATCTCGATCTTCTCCCCCACGCTGACCACGCGTGCGGGGCGAACCTTGTAAAGCACCAGGCTATTGACCGGCGGACTGCATTGATATGTCGACAAGCTGCTGTGATCTCCCCTGCACCATTGCGCGATCGATCCCTCTCGAGCGCGGTTTTCGCGGCACCTGTTGGTTATGATACCGGAACCAGCCGCATCTCGACGCAGCATCGTGCGGCCTCACGGAATTCAGCCCGAGGTAACTCAGCATGCATCCAGTTTGGCGAGATCATCTCACCGCAAGCTCCGCTCGGATCGACGAAGACGGCATCCCCCGTTTCCCCGACCCCGGTCCGGACGCCGCCGACGGTTGTCGTCTCTTCGATCTTTCGCATCTTGGGCTTCTCGCCGTACGCGGCGAGGACGCCTTCGGCTTCCTCCAAGGCCAACTCAGCAACGATCTGCGCGAGCTCTCGGAAAGCCATGTGCAGTGGAGCAGTCACTGCAGCCAGAAGGGACGCATGCTGGCCAACTTTCTGGTGATGCGGGTCGGCGACACCTTTTATCTCCAACTGCCGTCGCAACGCATCCCGGACCTCCTGAAGCGGCTGCGGATGTTCGTGCTGCGCAGTCGGGTGAGTATCGCGGATGCAAGCGACGACCTGGCTCGCATCGCGATTGCCGGTGATTGTGCACCGTCCGCCGTGAGCGCCTGCGGTCTCCCGGTGCCCGAGTCCGAGAACGGCCTCGCCGTCGCCGACGCAATCGCCGTGATTCGCCTGTCGGGTCCGACGCCGCGCATCGAGATCATCGGCCCGCCCGAGCCGCTGCGCGCGCATTGGGACGCGCTGCGCGCCCAAGCCGCACCCGCAAACACCGACGCCTGGACGCTCCTCGATATCCGCGCCGGCATCCCGAGCGTTTACAACGAAACGGCGGACACCTTCGTGCCCCAGATGGCCAACATGCAGCTCATCGACGGCGTCAGCTTCCACAAGGGGTGCTACACCGGCCAGGAGGTCGTGGCCCGGATGCAGTATCTCGGCAAGCTCAAGCGCCGGATGTACATCGGCGAGGTTGCAAGCGAGACGCCGCCGCTACCGGGCGACGCGATCTTCTCGCCGGACAGCACCTCGCAGCAGGGCAGCGGGACTGTCGTCGCGGCCAGCCCGGTCGCCACCGGTCGCTACGCGCTGCTCGCCGTCGTCGAGATCAAGGCGGCCGAAGCCGGCGAGGTCAGGCTCAGCGAAGGCGGGCCTCTGTTGCGTCTGGAGGCCCCGCCTTACGGATTCCCGGTTGAGGAATGAGCGCGAGCCTCGATGGTCTTCCGGAAGCGACATCGGGAATCTGGCTTCCAGATCCGGGTGCGCTCGGCGTCGAGGAATGGGTGCTGACTGCGGTCCTGTGGCTCAAGTTGGGTGTGGAGGCGATGGGGGCGCTGATCATCGGCATCGGCGTGCTCGTGGCGAGCTACCAGTTCATCCGCGCCTTGTTCTCATCCGGCATCAGAGACTACAACCCGATCCGCCTCACGCTGGCGCGCTACCTGGCGTTGGCGCTCGAATTCCAGGTCGGTGCCGACATCCTGTCCACCGCGGTGGCGCCGAGCTGGGATCAGCTCGGCAAGCTGGCGGCCATCGTCGTCATCCGCACGGTGCTGAACTACTTCCTGATGCGCGAGATGCAGGAGGAGCACCGGGGCCGGTAGGGTGGACGAGCGAGAGCGAAGTTCACCGAGTTCGGCGCCGCGGCTGTTGCAGAATTTTTCGTTGTTGTTGTCGTTGTCGTTGTCGTACGGAATCCGATTACGACAACGACAACGACAACGACAACGATTACGACAACGACAACGAGGGCGTAGGTTGCGCCGAGCAGTAGCGAGGGACAACCCGCAGAGCTGTGTTGTGCTTCCTGTCGTCGGCACAGATTAAAACATTTAGCCTTGCGCAAATTACCTAGGGCTATTCGTAAACCCCTGCCGCCAACTCCTTCTCCAACATGGAAACCTTGAGCTTGAGGTCGTCGCGGGCCGCCTGCTTCGCGGCAACATCGGTACCGGCGTCGGCGGCCTTGCGGGCCTGAACGCTGCTGTCGATCGCCGACACCCGCGCGGCGAGTTCCCGGTTGGCCTTGGTCTCGGCGGCGAGGCTTCGCTTCAGATCGCCCCAAGCGGCGTCGAGCCGAGCATAGTCGGCTTGCCGGCTGCTCAGCTCGCCCTTCACCTTGGACTGCTCGGCCTGAAGCTCGGAGAGTACGGAGCGGAACGAGGCGTTTAGACGCTGCTCTTGGGCGAGCGTCGCCTGCATCGTACGCTGGCGTTCGCCGTAGGCGCCGGAAGCGAGACACCCGGTGTTCTTGAAGAAATCCCGCGAGGTCGGATCGCACTCGCCCGGCGTCGTGGCGCAGCCGGCGAGGATCGCCGCGAAGGCCATTGAAAAGGCGGCGAGCGCCGGCCTATGAGTCATTGCGGTCATTCGGGTGATCTCCATGCCCATATGCGCTCAGCCCGCCACCGGCGACGCATTGATCTGTTTGTCCATGAGCGCGACCTCTTGCTCCAAGCCCGAGATCCGCTTCTTCAGAACCCCGATCTCCTGATCCAACTGAGCGGTATTGGTGCCGGTCTGTCGCTCCAGGTTGGAGATCTCGACCCAATCGCTCTGCTTGTCCTTGAGCGCGTTGACCGTGCTCTGCATCTGATCGCGATTGGCCTTCACACCGGCGAGATCGCGCCTTGCCTGCTCGCTCGAGATGGCCTTGTTGCGATAGGCCGCGTTGACCTGCGCAAGACGCTTGCTGTCGGCGGCGATCACCTCCTCGGTGGTCGCAATCAGGCTCGAAATGCGCGCGTTCTCCGCCCGGACGTCCGCGGTCATGGCCGCGATACGCTGCTCGTCGTTCTGATACTGCTGACGCTTGGATTGCACATAGGCATTGGCTGCAAGCCCGACCGCACAGCCCGCGGCGGCACCGATCATCATGTTGTTGCTGCGTTTGCCGTCCGACAACATCCCGAGCAAGGCGCCCGCGACCGCACCGGCAGCGCAACCTTGGATCGAGGTCTTGGCATCGAGCCCGGAGGATTGCTGGCGCATGCGCTGCTCGGCGGGCGTCAGCGGCATGCTTGAAGCGTTCCCTCCGCTCATGGTCGGGTTGCTGACGCAACCGGCCTGGAGAAGGGCCAAGGACAGGCTGACGACGACGATGCTCTTACCTGTTCGACGCGCGATCAACATCTGGATGCTCCTTATGAATGGTTCCGCTCGGATGGTTCCGCGGGTGTGCAACCCTGCACGTCCGTCGCCTGAGTTTAGCCGATCGCGCCGCGCTCGAGCGCCGAAAAATGTTGCCCTCAACGCAGCTCGCGACACCCGTTGAACCAGTCGTCGCGTGCGACGCCGCCTGTTCGCGCATAGTCCAAGACCTGCCGATGGAAGCGCTCGGGATAGATCCCCAGATCCCCGTAGCCACGCGCGCTCAGCTCGGAGCGTAGTCCGCCGAGTTCCGTGTCGAGAACGGCCAGGTCGTCCGGATAGGTCTGCGCGGTGCGGACGATCGAGTCGGCATAGACGCCGACATTGGCCTCGAGCACCGCATCGTCGCGCGCCAGATCCTCGGCGAGTCGGCGACAGCGCGGATGCGCGGCGTCCTCGTTCTTTTTGCAGAGGTCGTAGCGCTGGCGGAGCAGATCGATGTTGTAGCCCTCGACCGAGAGCTTCTCGCACAGCAGTCCGCCGAAGCGCAGGGCCTCCCGGGCGCTGCGGGCGCGCTGCTCGTAGAGGCGCTGGTTCGTGCCGGCGACCACGCTGCGCAGCCGCTCCAGGCGCTGCTTCATCTCGGGCTCGCCGCTCGCCCGGGCGAGTGCGGTCAGCTCCAAGACCGGATCCTCGAAGGGACGATCCGACAGCACCGGACGCGGCGGCGGCGTCTCTTGCGGCCGGGCGACATCACTGCCGAGCCGCTCCCAGGCGGCGCGTACGGCGTCGATGCGCTGGTTGGAGGTCAGGACAGGTGCCGCGAGCAGGACGCGAAAACCCGTGTCCGCTGTCCCCACGGCACCGCGATCATCGTAGAACGGAACCTCGCGCCGTAGCGAGCTGCGCAGATCCTCGGCACTGGAATGGAGACTGCCGCCGCGCACCACCGCCGCACCGGGTTGGCCGTGTCGACGCTCCACCCGGTGCAGCCGAAAGGGGTCGAGGACATACTCCTCGAGATTTCCCATGACATCGTGAAGGCCGACCGGGTTCGGCTCGAGCACGCCGATCGGACGCACCTGACCCTGCGCGTTCTGGTTGAACCAGGCGTGGCGCGCGGGTCCGTCCGGCATCGGATAGAGCATCTCGCGAAACACCGCCGGGCTGACCCGATCGCCGCCGCGCGCCGCATATTCCCACTCGGACTCCGTCGGCAGACGCACGAAGGCCGGCACTCCGTCGGCACGGGGCAGACAGGGCGTCGCGGTCGTGTCGCAATCGGCGATGGCACCGGCCTCCGCGCGCAGCCAGAGCGAGTAGCGATGCGCGAAGTCCAGCGCATCGTGCCAGCCGATACCGCCCTTGGGGAGTCGCGCCGTCGCGCCCTTGCCCGGTTCCGGACAGGCCGCACCGGACGCGGCGGCGAGGACCGCGTCGTATTGCAGCGCGGTGACCTCGTACTTGCCGATCAGGAAGCGACGCCGCTCGCCCTCGGGCACCTCGAAGCTGCCCGCGAGATGGTCGAGATAGCGATGCTCGGCATAGCCTTGGCTCTCGGTCTCGCTGCCCAGCTCCACCTCGGTATCGGCGAGCGGATCGGTGCCCGCCGTGCCGACCGGCCGGAAGGCCATGGCGCCACCGCACGGCAGCGGGACGATGACGTCCTCGGGTGCCGGCTTGGGGTTGTAGAGCGCCTCGGGCCAGGTCACCGCGACCTCGGCGACGCCGCGTGCGGCAAAGGTACACAGAATAACCACGAACGCGAGGACCATCCCTGGACGACAGAGGCGACTTCTCCCGCAGGGTACTTGTCGGTCCAGGGAAAAGACTCTCACGGAGACACGGAGAGCACGGAGGAACAGCAAGAGCAGGGCGGCAAGGCTATCGGTTATCGAATCTCCGTGATCTCCGTGTCTCCGTGAGAGATTTGAAAGCACCGATCGGCCCTGCCACGTCTGTCCAACGGGTCCGACCCGGCCGATTCGCCCCGACTCATCGTATGGCTTCACGCAAACCCTCCGCCGGACTCACGCGCCCGGCCCGTATCGCCCCGGCCGTGGATGCGACCAGCGCCACCAGCATGACCAACCCGGCCGCCACACCCAGGTCTTGGATGCCGAGCTGGGTCAAATAACCCCCGCCGGCCAGATTCCCGCCCATGACGGCGTCGAACGCATGCGCGCCCGCCAGATAGCCGGCACCCGCAAAAAGCAGCCCGAGCCCGGCGATGAGCGACCCTTGGATCACCGGCAGCGCTGCGACCGCGCAGGGTCCGAATCCAAACAACCGCAGCAGCGCCAACTGACGGCGCTTGCGCTCCACGCCCACCCAGAGCGCGCCGCCCAAGGCCAGCGCACAGCCCGCCCCGCCAATCAACGCGATGACCCGAAACAGGAACGACAGGGTCCGATCGACCGCCTGTACGGAGGCGATCCGCTCGGCTTGGGTGCGGACCTCGATCCCCTCGGCACTGACCGCAGCGGCCAGGGGGCCGACCTGATCCAACCCGGTCGCATAAAGCCGGGCGTTGGCGAAGCGCGTCTGGCGCTCCGCGTAATCGATCGGGACGGCGCCGTCGGGCGGCAGATCCAGGGTGCCGTCACGATAGTCCTCGGCGGCGACCAAGAGGTCCAGGCTGGTGAAGAGCGCATCGCGCGCGAACCGCGCCTCGGGCACGATGCCGATCACCGAGAGCGGCAGCCGCATGTGCTCGGAGACGCCGTCGCGGGTGCGCTTCACGACGGCGACTACGGCAGCCGGATCGGCCTGCGTGGGAACGCCCTCCTCCGCCCCGGAGGCAGGCGCCCCCGGCACTGGCTCGGCGGGCATCAGGCCCAGCCGGCGTGCCAAGGTCGCGGTCACCAGGACCTCGCCGGGATGGCGCGGCAGCGCGGTGCCCGGCGGCAGAAGCGGATCGCCGAGCGCGGTCGGGATCACCTCGACCGCAGGCAGCAGGCGTCGCGCGGAGTCCAGCAGATCCACACTGGCATTGATGGTCCGTGTCTTGGGGATCAGGAAGGCGACGTCCGGCCGCGCCGCGGTCTCGGCGAGCCAGTCGCGATTCAGCCGGGCGCTGCCGTAGATGACCACCTCCAGGTTACGCGGATCGCGCAACAGCGTTTCGCGCAGGGTCTCGACGACACCGTTCTTGAGTCCGAGCAGCAGGAGCAACGGGGCCAGGATTGCGGCGACCGTCAGCACGAACACCAGCGTGGTGTGCCGATCATGGCGCAGATCCTTCCAGGCCAAGGACCAGACCTCGGCGGCGACGGGGCCGAAGGGCTGCGGGACAGATCGATTGAGTAAGCAACCGTTCACTAACAAGTGATCCATCTTAGCCCCTCTCCCCTCGCGGGAGAGGGGTTGGGGAGAGGGGGAATGAACCGGAATGGCTAAGTCGTTCCTGAACCGTGACTAAGCCGTGTCCCCGGCGATCCGTACCGTTCAACGTGCGTCCTCGAAGCTGTAGCCGAGCCGCTCGGGCGTATCGAGCGTATCGAGCGGACGCGCCTGGATCTCGCGCAGGCCGAGCGCGCGCACGCGCCCCTGCTCGTGTGTCGCGATCACCACCGCGGCCCCGCTCTCGACCGCCAGATCACGCAACAGGCCCAGCACACGGTCGGCAAGCCGCGGATCGAGCGCCGAGGAAGGCTCGTCGGCCAGCACCAGGGCCGGCCCATGGGCCAGTGCGCGCCCGATCGCGACACGCTGCTGCTGGCCGACCGAGAGCTGCGCCGGCCGTCGGTCCAGCAGCGCACCGATCTCGAGCGCCGCCACCAGGTGTGCGATCCGCGCGTCTTCGACGGGAAGCCCGAGCAGGCGGCGGTTGATGCCGATGTTTTCGCGCACGGTGAGAAAGGGCAAGAGCCCGCCGGTCTGCATCACGAATCCGATCGAGCGGGCGCGCATCCGCGCGAGTGCGCCCTCGGCGCGGGCACGCCACAGTGCAGCCACATCCACCGGCGCCGCCGCCGCATGCCAGAGAAAGTGCGCGCCCGGCAACGGCGGCGCGGCGAGCCCGAGCAGCTCCAGCACCGTGCTCTTGCCGCTGCCGCTCTCCCCGGTGAGGGCCAGTGTCTCGCCGCGGGCGATCATCAAGCTCGGCACCCTGACCTCGAAGGACCCGCCGCCGTGCCCGTAGCGATAGCCCAGTCCGGTCGTCTCGATCAGCGGGCCCGCGGTCAACGCTTCGGGAACATCGGGCGATATCGCCCGAGCGGGCACGGAATCGACAGGCGCCATCCCCGGACACATCAGGGCAGATCGCGCAGCGGCACCGGATAGACCCATTCGCCCGCCGGGCTACCCTCGGCCAAACTGACCCAGCGATCCGTGTCGGCGTTGTAGCGCTCGTAGAGCTTGATCTTGCCCTTGAGCCGGCTGACGAACTCGAACTGCCGCTGCGTACCCCAGCGCGACCAGGTGTCCTGATCCAGCGTCATGACGTCGCTCTTGTAGGGCAGGCCGTCGAGGTATTCCCCGAGCAGACCGAGGTCGGCCAGCTTGGTCGCCTGCGGGCTTGCGGCGAGCGCCGGATCGCGCCCGTATTGGGCGGCGATGGAGCGCAGGCTGTCGAAGAAGGCGTCGGGCTTCAACATCCCGGCATCGGCGGCATCGACGATCTGCTTGAGGATCCCGTGCAGATCGCTCAGTTGGTCCTTGGTGATCAGCACCCGCTCGTCGACCGTGCGCACCGTAGGGTCCGCAAGATCGCTGTCGCTGATCCAGCCCTCGAAGACCGACGGGGCGCGAGTGCCCTCCTCCCGGCCCAGATAGGCAAGCTGCATGGCATGACCGAGCGCGCGTGTCGCCTCCCGAAGCGAGGCCGTCTCCGGGTCTTGTGCAACGGCAGGGCTCGGCGGCGGGTTCGCAGGACTTGGGATTCCGGTCGCGGCACGCGCACTGCCCGCCGCGAGATCGCCGCGTGCAGACGCTTCGATGCTTTCGATCACCGTGTCGGACAGCGTCGCGACCGCCTTGCCCAGCGCCGCGGCAGAGCCGTCCTGCACCGAGAAGTAGAGGCTGCGCTGGATCGCCGCGTTGTTGGCCAGGGTCCGATACTGCGCCTCGGCGGCGGCGTGATTGGCCTTGCCCATCGCTGTTTTGAGATGCAGCACCATGAGGGCGACACCCTTCTCGGCCGCCTCCGAACGCACCTGCTCGGCATGCAGACCCGTGGTGGAGGCGTCGCCTTCGAGCGCGCCGGCATCCGTGATCAGCACGGCATAGCGAGCGCCGAAGCGGTTCCAGGGGATCTCCTCGAGGGCCGTGATCACCCCGGCGTAAGGATCCTCGTCGAACCGGTCCGTCGAGACCGTCGCCTCGGTGACCTTGGATGCGCGGGTCAGGAACTCGAGCCCCGAGGAGACCTCCGCGGGGTCGACGAACATCCGCGCGACATATTCCAACGATTTGGCCTTGGCCGGATCGGCGCTCGGTGCACGGAAGGCGACGAGACCGAAGGAGACCTTCTCGAGAAGCCCCGAGCCCTCGATCCGCTTATAGACCTGCTCCGCCGCAGCGCGCGCCTCGTCGATGTATTGCTGCATCGAGATGGTCGAGTCGATGATGAAGACCACCGCCGCGCGGAAGCTGCCGAGCTGGGTCACCGGCTCCGCGCCGCCGTCCCGAGGCGGCGTACTCGTCGGAGCCGCCGTCTCGGTGACCGAGGCCACCTTCAGACCGCGCATCAGATGACCCGAATCGGTGAAGACCTCCTCGAAGTCCAGGATCGGCAGCAGATAGAAGCGCGAGTTGATGTCGATAAAGCGATCCGGCTCGATCGCCACTACGCGCGGATCGCGCCCGCCCTCGGCGATCTCGCGGGTCAGCGGCCCGACCTCGGCGGCCGGATCCGGGAGCGCCAGCAGGCCGTTCAGCGCGTCCCAGGACTCGAAGAACAGGGCGCGCTCGCGCGCGGCGCCCGGGTTGGTGAAGGCCAGCGCCATTTGCTGAAGCCAAGGCACCGTGTCCCCGGCCCGCAGCCAGCCGCTGACCTTGCCCCTGGTGTCGACGCCGACCTCGAGCCAGCGCTGCCCGTCGCGCTCGGTCTCGGCATAGACGTAGAAGCGCGAGAAGGCATCGACAAGACTCCCGGCATCGCCGCCCGGTTGCGCGGTCAGCATCGCCCCCGGACGGGTCAGGACCCGCTGAAAGAGCGTCTTCTTCCCGGCCTGCAGCAAGGGCGAGCGATCGGTCGTCGGCTCGGCACAGACCGGCGCCGCTGCCATGACAACCGCAGTCAACAGCAGCCACGCACTCAACCGTCGCTTCAGGTGTACTCCAATCATCCGGCCTCCAGTGATTCCGCGCTCCGAGAGGTCATCGGGCGATCCGATCATGCCGACACGGCGTAGGTCGGGTTAGGCGCGCCACTCCGAGATCCGACGATCCGGACCACGGTCAAGGCGAGTCGTAACCCGACGCCGCAAGTCGATGATTATCGCATAGGCCGCCCTCGGCACCGAACCGGCTAGAATCCACGTCAGGACGTCACATCGACAGCTCGGGAGCCCGCGATGACACCCTCGGTTCGTATCCTGACCCTGATCTACGCCGGCCCTCCTGCGGATCGGCTGCCGCCGGATCATCCCTGGCAACAATTCGACGCACTCGGACGAACACTCAGACGGCATCTGCCCGGGGCAACGGCAGCCGTCTTCGCCCGGCCCGAAATCGCCGTCGACGGCTCGGGTACCGTCACTTGGACCAGCGAGTTGCCCGGACAACCGCGGCCCTTGACCGATCTGCCGGACGAAGAGCAGGCGGCGGCTCGGCGCATCCTCGACGATCACCTGAACGCGATCTCGCACCTGGCCGACGAGCTGACTCGTCGCGAGCCGGAGGATCCCGAGCCCGCGCGCCTGCTGATCCGCGCCATCGTCTATCCCGGCGACGAGGCGGTCTATGTGATCGGCGGCGCCCCGGTGCTGATCTCCTGGGGCGGGACCGACCCCGGCCGGCCGCCGCACGCAGCCGGTGCGTCGGATCCCGCGACTGTCCCGCCCGCGCCGCGCCGGCCCGCGTGGATCCTGCCCCTTCTCGGATTGATCGCATTCGCTACCCTGGGGCTCGGTCTCGCCCTGGGTGTCTGGCTCTGGCAACTGGAGGAGACCGAGCAGGGCTTACGCGAGGACCTCGATGCCGCACTGGCCAACCAATGCGACCCGGCTGCGCCCCTGTTGGAGATCGCGTCCCGCTTGGAGCGGATCGACCGCGAGGACGCACGCTACGCGGACATCCGCATGGCGGTCCTGACCGAGATCGGCATCTGCGAGGAGGCCGCACTCTTCACCGAGCGGCTCGCGACCGAGCCGCCCTGCGATCATCTGCCCGCCTTGGATGAGGAACTCGCCTTCTACGACCTCGAGCGCGAACCCTTCCGCGCCTTAAAGGCCGAGCTGGACCGAAGGATCTCGGCCTGCGCGCGGGTCGATGGACTCGCCCAACGTCTCGATGCGGTCGCCGGCGACTGCCTCGCCGTCGCTGAGTTGGAACGAGAGATCGCGACGCTCGACGCACCCCGGAGCGAGATCGCCGCACTGCGCATCGGCCTGGATCGCGCACTCGCGGCCTGCCGTCTCGCCGAGACGCTCGGCCCGCGGCTGACCGAGGTGTCGACCGACTGCACGGCACTGCGCACCCTGGCGCGCGAGACTGCCCCCGCCTTCGTCGAGCTGGACGCAAGCCGCCCACCGTTAAGCGAGATCCGGCGCGGACTCGACGAGGCCCTCGCGCGCTGCGACCTGGCCGATCATCTGGAAGGCGAGCTGGCACGCTCGCAGGACGATTGTTTGGTCCTCGCCGGACTTGACGAGACCCTGTCGCGCCATGACCCGGAGCGCGAGCCACTCGCCGCCGTGTCCGAGAGGCTCGCCATCGCGCTGCGCCAATGCGCGGACCTGAACGACTTGGAGCAAGGCTTCGCAGAGGCCAACGGCGACTGTGACCGTCTTCAGGCGTTGGCCGACGGGCTCGATGCGTACCGAAACAATCTGCGCTTCCTCGACATCCGCACCCGACTGGCACCCGAGCTCCAGCTCTGCAGCGAGGCCGACGCGCTCGAGGAGCAAATCGCGGCCATCGGCGGCGACTGCGCCAAGGCGCGCGAGCTGGCCGCCAGTCTCGCCGAGAAAGGCGACCCGCGCTTCGCCAAGGCACGCGACGCACTCAAGGCACCGATCGCCGACTGCGACCGAATCGACCGTTACACCCGACGCCTCGCCGAGGCCGGCACGGACTGCACGCGCCTCGTCGCCTTGGAGCGCGACCTCAAGCGCGAGTCCGCCCCGACGTTGCGACCGGTCCGGGTAGAACTCGGTGAGCGGATCGGCCCGTGCCGCCCGCCGCCGCCGAAACCCGTCGTGGCCCAAGCGCCCCCGAAGGCCCCGCCACCCGAGATCAAGATCAGCACCAAGTCCCCTGCCCCGCCTCCGACCCCGAAAGACAGCGGCTCCTTCGCCATGCGCGGGGAATGCACGGGACGCCTCACCATCGACCCGACCTCCGGTTGGGATGGCGACCGCGTCCGCCATATCGTCACCATCGATCCGCCGGCCAGCGAGCGCGTCGCCCGCGTGACCTCGACCAATCCCGGATGCCGCAACTGCGCCCTGCGCAAGATCGGCCGCAACACCTGGCGCGGCGATCTCTTCTACGGGTGCCGCGGTCGCGGCATCGTCCAGGTGTCTTATGCCGCCTACGATGCGAGCGGACGGGTGATCTGCAGCGGAAACGGCAGCGACCTGTGTCTCGGGCGGCGACGCTAGATAGATAACATGTCAAAAATAAGTTGAGCGCCGAGTCTAATTTCGTTGTCGTTGTCGTTGTCGTTGTCGATTACGACAACGACAACCGTGGCAATGGATTCCGAGCGACGCACCGTTCGGCAGTCGGCCACTCAGTCCTTACGCAGTAGTCGCTTCGAGAGTATGTCCCACTTTTTGATGTTGAACTCGCCCTCGGTGAGCACGCCCTCGCGCTCAAGAGCCTTCAGTCCTCGCAGGAGCCGGATCACGTCCTCGACTCCGCTCGACCGACCGGTGATCTGTTGCTTCAGAAGGGCCAGCTCCTCCGGGGTCAGAACGCCCTCATGGTGCAGCGCGGCGAGCCTGGCGAGCCCCTCCGCGATGCCCACGAGTCCGGGCGCGGCACCTGCGTGGATGGCGTCGAGGTCGTTGCGGATGGCCAGCTCGTCGTGGACGCTGACGCGCGGTGTCTTGGCGCCGGCGTTGAGCCGCCGACCGGCAGCGGTCAGGGCGCGGCCCTTGCGCAGGGCATCTTGGCGCAGCGTGGTGTTGGTCGGGTCATCGGCCAAGGCCGCGAGGGCAACTCGGTAAGCGTTCTTCGCGGTCGCGTAGGCACGGTGCTCGGCGTGGGTCTTGAGGATGGCGAGCGCAAGCACCGCACCGACGATCAGCCAAAACCAGATGCTGTTGTCCATGTCCTTCCTCCTGCGTCCTCTGGCGAGCCGTGGTCGTGCGAACGACTCCCATAAAGCATAGTCGTCGTTTTGATCATTGCGAGTCCGTCGCCTCGGCGACGGGTCGTTCCGTGCCGTCTCGCACACACCTTTGAGCCGGATCAGGCCATCCGGTCGGAATCACCGCCCCACGTCGAAGCGCTCGATCGCTCCCGCGGCCTCCGTGTCACCCGCAGCCGCCGCCTTCCGCAGCCAACCAAGGCCCGCCTCATGCGTCGGCCCGGAGGTCTCATGCTCGGCCATAAGCTGGCCGAGGCGGCGCTGGACCTCGATGTCGCCGGCCTCGGCGGCGTCGCTATAGTAGACGATCGCATACGGGATATCGGGGGCGACGATGCAGGTTCCGGGGCGATGGCTGAGCGGATCGTAACGCCGGGCGAGACGGGCCGCGAAGGTCGGATCGGCGTTGGCGGCTTCGCTGAAGAGCGCATAGGCCGCGGGGCAATCGCCGGCTTGCTCAAGTTGTTCTGCGCGCTCGAAGATGGCTGCCGGGGGCGGTCCATCGGCGAGAAATCGGCTCGCCAGCGCGATGCCGGTGAGGGTGGGATCGGGTTCCGGAGGGGGTATCGTTTCACCCGATCGCGTCGATCCCGACTCGTCCTCTGGAACGAGCGGGCGGTCCGGGGTCGGCTCGACGAGTTGAGCGACATCCGGATCCGCCGGCAGCGTCTCGCCGAACCAACCGAGCCACCAAGCGCCGGCACCGGCGCCGGCCAAAAGCAGGACGGCGACAAGTGCGAACCAGGGCCAGCGTGCCGCGGAGCGCGGGGTCGGTCGGGGATCCGCATGACCATCGAGGTCGAGCGAGAAGTCGTCGGCGTCGGAAACCGGCTCGGCGTCGCGCGCGGACTCGGCTCCGGGTCTGCGGACGCTGATGGTCTCCTCCAAGGGATCCCTGGATGCCGAGCGCGGTGCGGCGGCGCCGGATCCGATCAACTCGCCGCGGATCCGCAGTGTGCCGGCGTCCTCGGCGCCGTCGAGCCTGGCGACGACGCGCAATGGTGCGCCGCCGACGCCGACGATGCTGTCCACCAGGTCCGCGCCGAGGGTGAGCCTGAGTCCGTCCGATAGCGGCTCGGCGGTGAAGATGGGGTGCCAGTGCGGTGTGACCTGCCATTGGCGATCCAACCCCAGGTAGCGCCCGTCGTTGCGTTGCAGGGCGAGCGAGACCGTCTCCGGGCTCGGCCGTGCGCCTCCGATCAGCAGCCGGGCGGAGCCCGGACCGGCCGGGTGGAGATCGATCTTCAGGGCCATCGGGGTCTACCTGTACTCGTTGGGGTTTGAAGGCGTTGACGGGATCGCGTGGTCACGGAGGACAGCGAGTGCCCGGAAGGCATCGATCCCCGATGCCGTCGGTATCGAGCAAACCCGTCGCAGAATTTTTCGTTGTCGTTGTCGTTGTCGTAATCGGATTCAGGACGAACACGACAACGACAACGACAACGAGTAGAGCCCTCGACAACTGTTCATGTTTGCGGCTCTGCCCGTAGATCCCTTTCCGGAAATCACCTTAAACCGCGCCCCCGCTCAGGGCCGTGGATACACCAAACGTTGAGCTCACTCGAAAATTGAGCATCTCGCTCTGGACGCGGTTTAAGTCGCCCCTACAGCGCCTACGGGGCTGTTCCCGGCAACCAGGGCCAGGATCTGGCCGAGCCGGGCATTCTGCTCCGGCGAGATGTCCCGCCCGGCGGCGTGGCCTGCGTTGGCGATGGCGAGCGCACGAAACGCCTCGAACCAGTCGACGATGTAGAGCGCGGGGAAGTTCACCGGGGTCTCGGGCAGCAGGGGCATGCCGCGGTGCGGGATCGGCGGCGGCGGGGCAAAGACCGGGCGCTGTGGGCCGACCAGGGAGCGCGGACGATCGTCGGGCGGCAGGTCGTCGGTGCCGAGGTAATCGACGAATCGATTGATGCGCGTTGCGGTGGCGTAGACCTGTCGCTCGGCGAGCTGAGAGCGCATCGCCGCGGTCTGGGACTCGGCGCTGTCGATCAGGCCGATCAGGGCTTGATCGAGCCCCGAGCGGTCGGCGCCGGTGATCAGCTCGCCGATCAGATCTTCGAGCGCGCCCTTGTCCAGGCCCATGTGGCGCAGCCAGTGTGGATCCTCGGGCAGTGCCTTGAGGTGACCGACCCAGTAGCTGAGGACGGCGCGGACGAAGCGTGCCGCGTTCTCGTTGGTCGCCGCGGGGGCCGGTGCATCCGCGCCGCCCTTGGTGGACGCACGGTCCGTACCCGATGGATAGCCGGACGAGGCCCCGCCGAGCAGGGCATCGAGATCGATCAGGCCGCCGTCGCCGCTTGGCGCCGGGGTGCGGGCCGTATCCGGCGCGGCGGCCGAGATCGCCGGTGCCGGTTGGCCGGCCGCGGCGTCGGCACGCAGATAAAGTGCGCGCAGTCCCTCCTTGGGCGGCTGCAACGCGCCGAGCAGGGCGGCGAAGCGATTGGGTCGCTGACGCAGCGCCCCGACCACCCGATCGGCGAGACGGCGTTTGTTGTCGACCTCGGCCGCGCCCTCCGCGCGGAAATAGACTCCGAAGCGATGCCGGACGAGCTCCTCGATCCCCGCGTCGAGCTGCTCGCCGATCCGGGCGAGCTTGCCCTCGGGCGCGGCGACCCGGCCGAGATAGTCGGCGAGACGGGAAATGCCGCCGTCGTTGAAGCTGAGCATCGCGTCCCAGGCGGCGTGTGGATCCGCGAGATGCTTCTGAACGGTCGAATCCTCGCAGAAGGTGCGCCGCAAGAGGTCGAGACGGGACCGTTGGCCGGGCAGGATGGCGAGCTCGCCGGTCTCGTCCGTTTCGATGACGGCGGTCGCCATGCGCGGCTTGCGCACCAGAAAGAGGTTGTCGAAGGGCTTGCCGGGCGACCATTCGCGCAGCCAGTCGTAGGCGCCGAAGCGCTCCAGGAGGGCGAGCTTCATCATGCCTTCCCAGCCCTTACGCATCAGGTCCTCGGTCTCGCTCGGGACCGGGTTGAGGCGAAAGTCGAACATGGTGAAGGCCCAGATGAGGCCCGGATCGCGGCGCGCGCGGGTGGCCGGATCCGCACCCTGCGTGGCATGGACCCAGGTCTCCAGAACCGGTCCCAGGTCTTTGACATCGCTCTGTTTGTGCGAGGGGGCGCAGAGCACCAAGAGATTCATCTCCTGATCGTCCGTGTAGCGCTCGAAGAGGAAGGCGACCTTGCCGCGCAGCACCAGTTGGGCGACCGGGTCGACCTGATCGTCCTGAAGCTGCTTGCGCACCTCGGCCAGGTTCGCGACCGCGAGACGCCCGCGATAGCCGGGGAAGTCGAGCAGATCGACCTGCTCCAAGAGCCCCGTGCGCGGGGTCTCGGCGAGCACGAAACGCAGCTCCGTGGTCAGGGCCGCGAGCAGCGAGCGCGGCAGCGAGACAGCCGGCAGCAGGGTCTCGCCGCGACGCGGGACGATCTCGATACGGTCGGCGTCGTCGCGCCCGAGCCGCTCGAGGATGTCGACGTTCATGATGCTGTCGCCCTGGCTTAGCTCGCCGCTCGCGTCGGTGCGCACCAGCGCGGCAAGCGGGGCATAGGCGGCCTCGGCGTGACCGGCGTCGGCCAACCCCCGGCGCAGAGCCAGATAGGTCTCGGTCAGCTCGCGCACCTCGCCCCAGAGCACGGAGAAGAGCGCGGCGCGGTCCGGCGGCTCCAGATAGGGCGCCAGCGCGATCGCGGTGGGCCAATAATCGGCCTTGAGCTGCTCGGTGGTCTTGGGGAAGCGCTTCTCGAAATACTCAAGCAGATCGACCACGTCGTCCTCGCTCACGCCGCCGGTTGGCGCGGCGGTGCGGCGGGCCTGCAAGGCGGCAAGGTGTCGGCGCAGATGGCCGGGCGAGAGGTCGACCTCGACCTGCTCGCGGTCGAAGTCGTTGAAGAAGGCGTTGCCGAGCACCTTGGCGAGATCGACCTCGGAGAAGAGCGACAGCTCCAGCGGATAGCCTCGCGGCGCCGTGCTCGGCCGGCGAGTAAAGCGGGTCACCAACCCGGTAGCCTCCTTGCCGTGGCCGGGCGGGTTCACGTGCTGGATGAAGTTCAGCCGTCGGCCCTCGACCTCGGTCTCAAGCTCGCCGCTCTCCCCGGCCGCCAGGGCGGAGATCAGATAGGACTTGCCGGCTTGCGACAGGCCGAAGAAGCCGACGCTGACCGAGCGCCCGGCCGCACGGCCGAGCCGGGTGGCGAGGTTGCGGGTGCGTCTGAGCTTATCGGTCAGGCTGTCGGACTCGCGGTCGAGCCGCTGGGAGTGACGGCGGGTCTCGGCCACCCAATCGATTGCTTCGCCGCTGCCCTCGTACAGGGCGCGGCTGTGGCGAATCAGGTCGGCTGCGCGCGACGCGTGCGATGTATCGGTCATGGTCTCTTCGCTTGATTCATCATCAATGAAATCCTTGGTCAACTCCCGCGCCGAGGCTTGATGGGTTTCGCTGCGCTCTACCCATCCTACAACCCATTGATCAGCATGATCATTGAATCATCCCATTGACGACTGCTTGCGCTGTTGTTTCTGTCGAAGTCGCATGAGCTCGGTCCGCTTGCGCCAAAATTCGAGTTGCTCCTGTGTCGACATGCCGGCCATCAAGCGGGCCACATGATCGGCACCACGCCGCTTCAACGCGACGCAGTCAAGCTTGTACATGGGCCCGGCCTGTAGGGTGGACGAGCGAAAGCGAAGTCCACCGAATCCCGCGCCGACACTGGTGGACTGCGCTGCGCTTGTCCACCCTACCGATCCGATCGGCGATATGCGGATCGATGAGCAACACCCGCTGATCCGCGACCGCGCTCACCTGAAAATCGACCCGCTGTCGAGCCAGTAACTGTCCTGATCGAACCCGATGCTGGTCAAGGTATTGAGCTTCAGGGCCACGACACCGCGGCCGAAGGCACGGCCGCCTTCCAGCTCTACGGCGGCGACTCGGAACCGCTCGGCATTCACCCCGCGCATCCGCTCCAAACGCACCTGGAGCACGCCGCCTTGGGTGTAGAGCAGACGGCGGACCTCGTCGTCGGCGAAGTCGAGCAGATAGAGCGGCTGCGCACCCCAGCGCTCGGCGGCGAGTTGACGATAACCGATGTGCATCACCCCGGTCATGGGGATGGTGGTCTCGGGCAACTGGTACTCGGGATCGTCGAGGTCCACGTCGCTGTAATAGACATCGCCGGCCTTGATCATCCGGTTGCGGTCGATCATGCCGAGATAGCGAATCGTCGAATAGGGACGGAAGGCGTTGGCTCGGAACGAGAAATTAGGCAGACGACCCTGCCCGAGCAGGCAGAGCATGGCGCCGACCGCGGCCGTGGTCTTGGGGTCGGCGATGCGTCCGCGTCGATTGAAGGGATACCAGGCACCGGTGCGATAGTCGTGCATCGCGATGATCCGATCCGGCGGCAACGGCAGGAGTGCCCGCACCAGCGCCTGGAAACCCGGCAGGCGCGACGGGCGCCCGGTCAGCAGAAGCAGGTCGCAGTCGTAGAGGTGCGCGATCTCGCACAGGGACCGCACGGCACGGGTGACCTCGAGGCGCTCCTCCATGAACAACTGATGGGTGCGGTCGAGATCAAGCCTGACCGGGCAGTCCAGCAGCGAAAAGCCGGTGACCGTCCCGCCGGTCGCGTCGCGCACGCCGCCGGCGAACCAGTCCAGGACGGCGTCGGTCGGCCCCTCGGGACTGATCTCGGCGACCAGCTCGGAGAGCGCGAGGGTATGCGGCTCGCTGCCGTGGACCGGATCGAACCGCTCGTACGCCTTGAGCACCGCGAGCCCGGCCGGGTAAAGCACCTGCAGCGCCAACTGCTGACGGAGCATCCCCTCCTGGACATCGACGGGATCCGAGCCGATGAGGCGCGACAGCAGCGCGTCGGGCTCGTCGACCCCGGCGACGGTCACGGCCTCCTTGAGGGCCGGCACCAGGGTCGCGCCGATGACCTCGAGGAGGATGTCGTCGCCGGCGACCTTGAAGCCGTCGCGAAAGCGCTGCTCGGGCTCGATGGTGCGATTGGCGCCCGTGCGGCCGCCTTCGAGCCGATAGTCGTTGATGACGAGATCCGTGGTGCCGCCGCCGATGTCCACGGTCGCGATGCGCAGGCGCGGCCCCTCTCCGGCGGTTCTGCCCCCGGTCTCGGCGTCGCGGACCCGCCCGGCCATCGCGAACAGCTCCTCCGCGCGCCCGGCGAAGGTGTTCTGGATCTCGCTGTAGAGATAGACCGCCTGGCTGCAGGTCGCCTCGTCCCAGCGCACCTCGATGGTCGGGAACGGGGGCCAGGCCAGCTCGGCGCCGGGCCCCTCGATCGGCGCGTCCTCTGGGTGCCAGCCGAACGCCTTCCAGACCAGTCCGACGGCTTGGTGCATCCGCTCGGCGAAGAGATCGCGCTCCTGCTTGGGCATGGAGGGCGGGATGGTCAGGATGAGCGTGCGCAGATGCCGCGGCAGGTCGGCCGTGGGCATGCGCAGACGCTGGGCCGGACTGTTGATCTGGCAGAGCGCCTGGGTCAGGACCTCGGCGAGCATGAACATCATCATGGCGCTGCGCGAATAGTGCGGCATGAAGACCGGCATGCGGTCGGCCTCGGGCAAGGTGTAGAGCGCCGTGCCGACCTCGTTGATGAGATTGCAGAAGGGCGCGGCCGTGGCCATCGGCTCGATCTCGGTCCGCACGAAGGCGCTGTTGAAGCGCCAGCCGGTGTCGAAGCGGTCCTCGTCCCAGAGATAGCGCTTGGGGCTGGAGATGCCGGTAGCCCCTTCGGTACCGCGGCGACGCCCGGCCATGCGCGCGGCCTCCGGCCCGACGCGGGCGATGGTCGGCCAGAGGAAGGCCCCGGCGCGTCCGCTCTTGTGCGCCCAGTGCTCCTTGCCGAAGGTCGCCTGGGCGAGCTCGACGCGGCTCTCGAAGGGCTCGTTGTAGCGGTGCTGCGGCTGGGACAGATCGCGCAGCTCCAGCTCGTAACGGCGTCCGAGCACGTCGCCCTCCTTGGCGTGCTGCTCGATGAGGATGCCGCAGGTGCGCGAGTTGCCGACGTCCAGCACCATGTCGACCGGCACCGCCGGCTGCACGTCGGTCGCCTTGTTGCCGAGCAGCTTGATCTCGGGGATACAGCCGGACTCGCCGATCACCGCGAGCAGGTTGAGATAATGGGCATGGTGGGCGAGACGCTCGCGCTCAGCCTCCACGTCCTCGGGCGGCAGACGCAGGCGCGGGCCGGCACGCTCGTCGAAGACCTCCTGGATCCAGCCCGCCACCCAGGGCAGCTCCGGGAACCAGCCGATCTCGTGCGCGCGGTGCGCGAAGGCGAAGGCCGCGCCCGCGCCCACATCGGCCTCGGTCGGGGCCAGATAGCGCAGGTCTTCGGCATCGGCCAGCAGATTGGTGTCGATGGCGAGGGTGAGCCGATGGGTGTGATCGGTCGCGGCGGCCTCCTCCGCGGACAGGGCCAAGAGCCGCAACCGCGCCCAGGTCTCGGGACCGGCCGCAAAGCGCCTCGGCGGGTGCAGCCGCAGCACGGGTACCGGCAGCCAGATACCGTCGAGCAGGCGGGCCGAGTCGTCGACCGGCACGCTCAGTTGGGACTTCAGAGGAATGCCGGGGCGGTCGGGCCAGTAGAGCTGGTTGGTGCGCTCGTCATAGAGCAGGCGCGCGAGCGAGCGGTTGCTCTCCTGCACCACGAACTCGCCGGGCAGAGCCTTGCGCAACGCGAGGGTCAAGCCGAAGTCGAGGAACTGAACGCCGCTGTCGGCGATCAGCGTCACCTTGGTTTCGAAATTCACCAGTCTCGCGAGCATGGCCTATAACCTAAACCGCGCCCAGCGCGGAATGCGATGTTTTTGGATGGTGTCGGCCTCGGCGGACTTGACGACCGTTGGAGCCAGCGCGGTTTAGTCTCATTCACCGGTCGCGCCCTGCACGTCGATCGAGAAGGTACCGCCGCCGGGATAACGGCCGACGCAATCGGGTTTGCCGTCCTTGCCCGGCGCACACTCCACGCTCGGCCGACCGAAGTTGGTGCCGTCGACGCAGCGGATATCCCCGCTGCTGTCGATCACCAGACGCTCGCCCTTCACGGATGCCTCGGCACCGCTTTGGCAGACGCTGCCATCGTGGCGCTTGAGTCGCAATTGACCCTGACCCTCTTGGGTGCGGTATTCCATCTGGATCGGCAGGCCGGTCTTGGGGTCCTGCAGAGAGGTGGCGGTGCGCCAGCCGCTGGCCAGGCCACCAAGCGCCTGCGGGGTTCCGCCGGGTGTGGACGCGCTGGGCGTCGTGCTGGGTCCGGCTGCTCCGCGCTTGGGTGATGCGGTGCCCGGAACCGCACCGGGCGCGCCTTCGGATTCGCCTGCGGTCGAGCCAGGTAGACCGGGCGTCGCCGGGATCGGCTCGCCCTCCCCCGTCGGCGGCTCGGTACCTTCTTCGGAGGAGACGGCGTCCGAGGTATCCTGGCCAGACGGCGTCTCGGAAGACCCCTCCTCGGCCGCAATCGGATCGGACAGCGTGGGATCCAACACAGGATCGACGATACCGGTATCCGCGTCGAGGTCGGTCGGTAGGGGTGCTTCGCCGGTGGGATCGATCGGGGCCGAATCGTCCGGGGGCAGGTCGCTCGGGAGCGAGTCGATCAAGGGCAACTCGGCATCCGGGACCGGAATCTCGCCCTCGATCGGCACAGTCTCGGCCGCATCTGGATCGAGCACTTCGTCGAGGGCCAAAGGCAGCCCCTCGGTCCCCTCCCCCGCATCCGCTCCGATCGTCTCGTCCAAGACCGACGCCCCTTCAGACAGGCTATCGATCTCGTCCAGCAGGCGCGTCGATTCGCTCCCCGAGGCGTCCGCCTCGTCCAGCACCACGTCCCGGTCGGTCACCGAAACGGAACTGGTGTCGGTCGTTCGGTCGCTCCGGATGTCGCGCTCGATCAGGGTGCGGTCCCGCAGCTGTCCGGAATCAATCGTCACATCGCGAATGACCGACTCGTCTCGAATCGCCGGGTCGAGCAAGAGCGGATCATCGGCCGGCGGCTCTCCGAGAATCGGGGTGAGTTCCTCCGCAACCCAGTCCGGGACCCAGTCCGGGGCCCACTCGGCGAAGGGCGTCGAAGCGTCGGGCACGCAGCCGCGCAACAGGAAGAAAAGCAGCAGCACCAGCCCGAGCAGCAGGAGCGGAAACCAGATCCACCAAGGGAGACCGCGGCGAGGGGTCGGTTCCGGACTCCGGACCTGCCCGGGCTCGTCGGTCAGGTCGAGCGACCACTCCGTCGGCGGGGCGGCAAACCGTCCCAGATTCACCAAGGGGTCCGAGCCGACTGCCTCGCGATCGCGGACAAAGCCCCAAAAGCTCATGACCGGGCGGCCGTCGACCAGATAGACGTGATCCTCGTCCGGAAAGTTGAAGACATGGGCGAGCAGCCGGGCGAAGACATGACGCTCGGGATCCGGATCGGCCTGCATGGTGCGCGCAAGCGCGTCGATCCGGGTGCGGTTCTCCAAGAGCTGGCTTTGGGCCGAGAGTCGCTCCTCTGGGCTCGCGGCACTCCAGGGCACGACCGGGCCCGGGCGCGGTGCGTACCAATCCAGCGTATCGCCGTCCTCGTTGCGTTGCGGGATGGCGAAGCTGTCGGCGAGATCCGGGCCGAGCCGACGCGCCAAGGCGGCGCGCAGTTGGGCCGCGGCGAGATACACCGGGTGGCCGACGGCGCCGACCGGGTGATAGTCGGTGAGTGTTCCGGTGCGCAGTAAAGGTCCGATCATGGTTGCTTGAGCCCCTCGCCGACGGCCTCTTCCAGTTTTTCCAGGGTATCGCAGCGCAACAGCGCCTCGTCGAGCCTGCCGCGGATCGCACGCAGCGGCTCGCGCTCGGCGTCCTCGGCGGTCAGCTCCCGATCGAGTGTCCGCAAGGCGGCACAGTCCATTTGAGCATCCACCAGCTTCTGACGATAGGTTTGGGCGCGGGCGCAGCGGGCCAACTCGGCGTCGAATCGCTCCCGCAGGGCCGCGAGCGGTGCGCGGGTGACATCGAGCCCCGCCGACTCGCGGTCCAGCTTCAGCAGGGCCGTACATCCGCCGTCGTCAGCCCCCAGTGCCGCATCAAGCGCGACGACGAGTCGATCGGCCTCGGCGCAACCTGCAAGCTCTCGACCCAGGCGCTCCCGGACCGGTTGCCAAGGCGTTTCGTCCGGTGCGTCCTCGGACGCCGGCTCGGACTCAGGCAGAGCGATCGCGCTGCCCAGCTCGGCCAGCGCCGCACAGTTGCCGAGCCGACGCTCCAGCTCCGCCGCCGCCTGCGCCGAGGTCTCGCAGACACCGACACGCTCGTCGAGCCGCGCAACGATGCCGGCAAAGGGCTCGCGATCGAGATCCGGTCCGGACCTCGGCGAGCTCTCGTCCGACCCGGCCAAATCCACTCGAATCTCGTTCAACCGCGCGCAATCCCAGTCGGCGGCGATCACCTCGCGATCGAGCGATGCGGCCGCCGCACAGCGGGCCTGCTCGGCCGCGATCCGCTCGCGCAGCTCGGCGTAGCCCTCGCCCTCGGGATCAAGCCGGTCGATCCGCAACGCAAGCGCCCCGAGCCGATCTTGCCCGACACAGGCCGCATCCAGCGCGGCCTGCAGCTCCGCGGCGAGCGAGTCCGCCTCGCGCCGGTCGAGCCAGAGCCAGCCGCCGCCCGCGAGACCGGCTCCAAGGATCAGCGCGACCGTGACCGCCCAACCCCATCGGAAGCGGCGCCGGACGGGCGGCTCGGGCGCGGAGGCCGAGGCGAGGACGGGGCCATTCGAACGCCCACGCCCGGGCTCCTCGACCAAGACGAACCCCCAGAGCGTGAGCACGGGCTCGTCGCCGATGACATAGGCGTGGGAGTCGTCCGGATACCGGGTCGCGGCACGCAGGATGGCGGCGATGGACTCGGAGCCCTTCACCCGCGTCGGCAACGCATCGGCGAGCCGGCGCAAGGCATCCAGCCGTTCCTCGAGCTTGGCCTTCATGGCGGCACGACGCGCGGCCGGCAAGGCGGTCAGTCGCGTCGGCTGGCCCGGAAGATCGCTGTACCAGTCGACCGTCTTGCCGTCGGCGCAGGGCACGGGCAAGGCGAAGACCGATGCGACGACACCCGGCAGATGCCGGCGGATGAGGGTCTGAAGCTCCCGATGCAGGTCGTCGAGCCCGACAAGCTCCTCGGTCGGCAGCCGATAGCCGCCGATGTCGACCCGTGCGACCCGCAGTGATGGTGCCAACCGAGCCTCCCGTACAATCAATGCTCCCGCCAACCGCGCTGCCGCGCCTTGTGGCCCCAGATCCACACATACTGCGCGCCGCTGACGACGACGGTCACGAAACAGGCCCAGATCATCGTCTCGATCCACACTTCCGGCAGATGGAACGGACCCGCAGCCATGATGACCATCACCACCAGCACAATCTGGAGCACGGTGTTGAGCTTACTGATCGGCAAGGGCGCGGCCTCGACCGCCTCGACGCGATAGTTGTAGACGACTGCTCCCGTTACGATCACGAGATCCCGCAGGATCACGGCGATCACGAGCCAGACCGGAACCAGCCCCTGCCAGCCCAGGACCAGAAAACACCCGACCAGCAATGCCTTGTCGGCGAGCGGGTCCAGAATCCCGCCCAAGCGCGTACGCCAGTCGAAACGTTTCGCCAGATAGCCGTCCAGGCCGTCCGACACGCCGGCTGCGGCAAACAATGCCAAGGCCCAGCCGTATTCGCCGGCCGCGAGGAGATACATAGTGGGTGCGACCGCGACAAGTCGCAGGACGCTGATGATGTTTGGAATATCCCTGAGCTTCACGCACAGACTCCGGTCGCCGGGGGCGGCACCAAACCTTGATGCCTATGCGGTTGATGCTAGCCGGGTCTGTGGCGCCTGTCCAAGCCGAATGCCCTACTGCCCTACCGCGGTGCACCCTCGCCGTTGCGATCGACCCGCCCGGCGACGCCGACAAAGTCCATCGCCCGTACTGCGTGCCCGGCCGGACTGCTAGAATAAACGGCCGAACCCTCCCTTGGAGCCAAAGCGTGACGCAGGATTCCGCCCCGCCCTCATCGCCATCCCTCAGTTATCGCGACGCCGGTGTCGACATCGACGCCGGCGCCCGGCTTGTCGAGCGCATCAAACCGCTTGCCGCCGCCACCACTCGACCCGGCGTCATCACTGGTTTGGGCGGATTCGGGGCGCTCTTCGAGCTCCCGCTCGCCGATTATCGGCAACCCGTGCTGGTCTCGGGCACGGACGGCGTGGGCACCAAGCTCAAACTCGCGATCGAGCTGGGTCGGCACGACAGCATCGGCATCGATCTGGTCGCCATGTGCGCGAACGACATCCTGGTCAGCGGCGCCGAACCCTTGTTTTTTCTCGACTATTACGCCACAGGCCAGCTCGATGTCGAGGTCGCCGCGTCCGTCATCTCGGGCATCGCGCGCGGCTGCGAGTTCGCCGGCTGCGCCTTGACCGGCGGCGAGACGGCCGAGATGCCGGGTATCTATCGCCCCGGAGACTACGACCTCGCCGGCTTCTGTGTCGGGATCGCGGAGAAGGACGATCTCATCGTCCCGGACCGCGTTCGACCGGGCGACCTCCTAATCGGTCTTGCCGCATCCGGTCCGCACTCCAACGGCTACTCGCTGATCCGCAAGGTGATCGAGGTCAGCGGCGCGGATCTCGGCGAGGACCTAGACGGCGCCAGCCTCGGCGAGCGGCTGCTGGCACCGACTCGCATCTATGTCAGGTCGGTTCTGCCCTTGACCCGGGCCATCCGGGTGCACGCCCTCGCCCACATCACGGGCGGCGGACTGACCGAGAATCTGCCGCGGGTGCTGCCGGACGACACGCGCGCCGTCCTGGATGTCGCGAGCTGGACCCGCCCGTCGGTGTTCGATTGGCTCCAGTCCAAGGGCGGCATCGACGATGCCGAGATGCTGCGCACCTTCAACTGCGGGATCGGGATGGTGGTAGCCGTCGACGCAGCCGATTTGGATCAGGCGCTCGAGCTGTTGCGCGCCGGCGGCGAGGATGCCCGGGTGATTGGACAGGTCGAGGCGGGTCAAGGACCCTCGTCGGTGCGCTATGTCGGCGAGGCCGCGCATGTCTGATGGCGTACGCCTGCGCGTCGTCGCCTTGATTTCGGGCAGCGGCAGCAACCTGCAAGCCTTGATGGACGAAGCGGCAGACGGCGGGGCCTTCGAGATCGTCGCCGTCATCAGCAACCGCGCGGATGCCTTCGGCCTGGAACGGGCTCGCCGCGCGGGCATCCCGGCCGAGGTGCTGGACCATCGCGATTATGCGGGGCGCGAGCCTTACGAGGCGGAGCTGCGCGACCTGATCGATCGCTATGCGCCCGACTTGGTCATCCTGGCCGGCTTCATGCGCATCCTCACGCCCGCTTTCGTCGAGCACTATGCCGGACGAATGCTCAACATTCATCCCTCGCTCTTACCCAAATTCCGGGGGCTCCAGACCCATCAGCGCGCTTTGGACGCCGAGGAGCGCGAGCATGGCGCCAGCGTCCACTTTGTCACACCCGAGCTCGACGGCGGACCGGTCGTCATTCAGGCTCGACTTGCAATCCATCCGAGAGAGGACGCCGCGACATTGGCGCAACGGGTGCTCGCGCAGGAGCACATCATCTATCCACGGGCGGTCGGCTGGTTCGCGCAAGGGCGCCTGCGATTGGAGGAGGATGGCCGGCCGTGGTTGGACGGCGCGCCGCTGATGTCGCCGATCATGATCGATACCGCGACCGGCTCCGATGGTTTCGGAACGGGCGACGAGTCTCCCCAAGTGCGCGCGGCGCGGACAAGATGATCGATTGACTCGCGATCCCCGGAACCGGGGACATTGTTGCAACAAGCCAAAGAGACCGAAATGGAAATTCAAACGGACAGAAACCGCTTGCGCGAAGGGACGTTGGCTCGATGGGACGGGGCCAAGGGGTTCGGATTCATCCGGCCGAACGATGGCGGCAAGGACGTCTTCGTCCACGTCAGTGCGCTCCCTGCAGGCTTGACCCCCAACATCGGCACGTACCTCGTCTTCAGCGCCAGCGACGACCCGCGGGGGCGCGGTCAGCGGGTGATCAAAGCGGTTGCAGCAGGTGACGCAGGCAGGGCAGCGGCGCAGGCTGCTCCCGAGGTCAGGACGAAACCGGACCACTTCCGCAAGGAGAGAGCCGGAGGTCGCGTCGACGGCAGTCGAAGGCATGTCGGCCGCGTGCTTCCGTCGCGCGCTCGAAGCACGCGCGACCAGACGCTCAAACCGCTCCCGCTCAATGCCCAGACCGCCATGGTCGCCCTTCTAGCGCTGGTGTGTCTCGTCGCTGCCGCCACGATGGCGCCGCTGACGCCTCTCCCTTTCATCGCCTACCCGGTCTTCAGCTCACTTGCCTTTCTGATGTACGCCCGCGATAAGCTCCGTGCGATCCGAGGCAACTGGCGCATTCCGGAGTCCTCGCTCCATCTGGTCGAGGCGGCGGGCGGATGGCCAGGGGCTTATATCGCCCAGCAGATGATGCGTCACAAGACCGTCAAAACGAGCTATCAGGTGACCTTCTGGCTCATCGTCGTGCTCCATGTCGGTTTTTGGAGTCTCTGGATGGTCTCGCCCGAGACAGTGCTGGAGCAATTTCAGCCGATCGCAGATCATTTATCCAACTATTTTACGATTAACCGCTAAAAGCACACACCGGTCTCGGTCCGATCCATCAATGCTCACACTTGTCGAGCCTCTCGCGAGCGCCCGGGATCACCGACAGGAGAAAGGTCGAGATGAGCACGACCGGCGCGAGGATGATGAGCACGAGCGCGAAGAACAGGACGATCTGCTGCAGGTAGGCCAGGTCGGGCAGGACATAACGCACGGCCGTGAAGAGCAACAGAGCCGCGACGAAAAAGATAGCGGAAACGACCACCCCGTCGCGCATGGTTCTGCAGCCGAGGATCAGCAATCGGTGAACCATTCGTCATCTCCTCCGCGGTGTCGTGCGCACTATTTTCGTCGCGTCTTAGACTCGGTGTCCGAGCTGTCGCTGCCCGAGCCCGCTGCGCCCGAGGACATGCTCGTCGCATTCGTCAGCATTTTCTGGAACATGTCCCACGAGGCCATGGTCCCGGTCACGTAGGGCTGGAAGAGCTTGATCGGGTCGTAACCCTCGGTGCCGGCGACCATGCGCTCGCGGATGTCGTCCATCAACTGGCGTTGAAAGGCTTCGACATCCGGCAAACCCAACAGCTTGCGCATTTCTTCCGGCGTCATCTCGACATCGAAACTCATCTTCATGCCTCTCTCCTTGGAGCGCGGCGCGGCACGTTGCCCCGCCTGCCCGATAACTCTGGACGATGACGCGGGCTGAATCAAGACGCTTCGCAACGACCGTGGGCGTCACTCCCGGCCGATCCGCATACCGCACCGGGCGCGGTTTAGTGCCGACTCGCGCGCGGGACCGAGTCGGTCGGCGCGGGATCCTCCACGGCCATGGTGCGGCGCACCCGGCGCCCGACCAAGAGACAGGCGCGCTCGAATGCGCGAGCGGCCTCGCGTGCGTTCCACTCCCACTCGGAAGGATGCGCGGTGACCGGGAACTGCCAGTGCCCGGTCGTCAGCACGGTGCCGATGCGCACCTCTAGCGTCCAGTCATGCCAGACGGTGCCGGGCTGATCGTCCTCGACGAACTCCTGCTCGGCCAGTCGAACATAGTTGCCGGCGCGATCCTCCATCGAGACCAGGTCGGAAATGACCAAAGAATCGTCGACACAGCTGGTCCAAGCCGTGTGGACCGCGCTGGCTGTCCCCATTAAGGAGTGAATGAGGAGTGACGGGGTCAGTGTGAGCGACAAGGGGGTTTCCCAATCCGGCTCGGCGGCATCGGTCGGGATCTCGGTGTCGGTCTGGGTGGCCATTGCAAATCCTTTACGGTCGACTTGTTCCCGGCGGATGCAGGGCGTCTAATGCGCGTCAGTCTATAGTTCAGGTCCGCCGCAGGGCAATCCTCGTTCGGTTTCCATGCCTCGGCCCTCGGCAGGACCAGGTGCATTCCTGAGGTTTTATCATGTCCGTTCTTCTCGATCTCAGCATCTTTCCCGTGGACCGAGGCGCCGGTGTGAGCGGCTTCGTCGCCCCCGTCATCGCCATGATCCGTGACAGTGGCCACGACTACCGACTCTCGCCGATGGGCACCGTCGTCGAAACCGACACCCTGCCCGAGGCACTCGCGTTGATGGAGCGCGCCTACGCGATCCTCGAGGCGGCAGGCTGCGAGCGCGTCTATGCCACGGCCAAGCTCGACATCCGGCCGGGGCAAACCGGACGCATAGAGGGGAAGGTCGAGTCGGTGCGGAGGCAGATCGGGCAGGTCGCCTGCTGAACCGCGTCCGTCCGGCACGATATGGAGGGTTCGCGGGGCTGATGGGGCCAGTGGCCACGATCGGCGGGCGGAGCTTGACGCGGTTCAGGAATTTTTATGATCTAAAAGTTATTCAGTTATGGCATTAACTTCAATTAGATACTTAAACTGAGTCCAGAGCGAGATACTCATATTCGAGTGAGTTCAGCGTTTGGTGTAGCCACAGCCCTTAGCGGGGACGCAGTTTAAAATGATATATTTTTTATGATTTTAAACCGCGCAGGCTCCAGCGGTTGTCAAGTCTGCCGGGGCCGATCCCATCCCAAAACATCGCATACCGGGCCGGGCGCGGTTTAAACCGCGTCGACGCAACATCGCAAAGGGATGTCAAGCTGCGGCTCACCACCCACCACTCACCTCACCGCGCCGGACGCGGTTTAAAACGAGACATGGTTTATGAAGGTTGCGATCTTTTCCGATGTTCAAGCCAACCTGCCGGCGATGGAGGTCGCGGTCGAGCGGATCCTCGACTGGAATCCGGATCTGGTGGTGATGGACGGGGACCTGGTCAATCGCGGGCCGAGCAGCCTTGCCTGTGTCGAGCTGTTCGACGAGCTGCGCCGGACACGCGGCTGGTTGCCGGTGAAGGGCAATCACGAGGCTTGGATCCTGCGCTGCTCTCGGGAACCGCCCCGCACCGAGCTCGAGGGACAGATGCGGCGGTTTGCCGACTGGACCTACGAGCAGGTCCGCGAGCGTCTCGCGGCACTTGAAGGCTGGCCGGATCATCTGTGTTTCCACGGCGAGCGCGATTCCAGCTGGGTGCATGTCACGCACGGGACCATGGCCGGGAACCGCTTCGGGATCTCGGCCGGTGTTTCCGACGAGGAGATCCGCGGCAATCTCCCGGTGGATGTCGCCCTGTTCGTGACGGCGCACACGCATCGACCCCTGCACCGCGAGCTGGACGGCACACCCATCCTGAACGTCGGCTCGGTCGGCTCGCCGTTCGACGGCGATATGCGCGGAAGCTATGCCTTGCTCGAAGAGCGTCGGGGGCGGTGGACGTGGGAGATCGTGCGGTTCGACTACGACCGTGCTCGCGCGGAGCGGGATTTCCGTGATTCGGGCTTTATCGAGGAGGGCGGACCCTTGGCGCGCATTCTCTTCGAGGAGTGGCGTCAGGCACGTCTGTTGATGCCCTATTGGAGACGAGGCTTCGAGCCGGCCGTTCTCGCTGGAGAGCGCGACCTCGCTGGATCTGTCGAAGAATTCCTGCGGGATTCAGGTCACGTTTGATCGGGTCAAGCGCCGGTGCGCAGAGGCGCACCGGGGTTCGATGGATGTCATGACGGTCACTGCTTGGCTTGCTCGCTCAGGATGTAGACGGTGACCCCGGACCCGAGCAGCCCCCAGAACACCATCGGGATCCATGCCTTGCTCAGGAGCGCCTCGGCTCCGTAGGTCGCGCCGGCCAAGATCAAGAAGAGGGTTGCCGTGATCAGACTTAGGATAAGGGGCATCATGATTGTTTCCTTTTAGCTACAACGTTGACTCCAATATTAGCGTTTCCTTAATTAGTTACAAGCCTCCTCCAGCCTCACCCGGCGCCGATGACGCATCCGGGCGGCGCATGTAACGGATTGAAACCAAGAGCGACAACAGGTGCGATCGGGGTGTTCCGAAGCATCCGACGCTGCGGATCGGACAAACGACGTGATCGATGACAAATTGCAACAAGATGTAACAGGGCAACAATCGGCCCTTTGGAGTACCGCCCTTGGAGTATGAGATGAGCGACTCGGATCGTCTTTACCGCTTCACCTTCGAGAACATCGGGATTCGCGGCAACCTCGTCCATCTGGATGCAGCCTGGCGTGCCGTCCTCGGCGCACATCCCTACCCGGAGGCGGTTCGCGATCCGCTCGGGGAGTCGCTGGCCGCCGTGACGCTGCTCGCCTCGACGATCAAGTTCGAGGGCTCGCTGATCCTACAGGCACAAGGGAAAGGGCCCATCCGCACCCTGGTTGCGCAGGCGACTCACGAGCACAAGATTCGCGGGCTTGCCCGCTGGGAAGGCGAGGTGCCCGCCGACGGAACGCTCGCGGCGCGCTTCGGAGGGGGCCATTTGGCCTTGACGATCGAGCGGCGCGGCGCCGAGCCCTATCAGGGAATCGTGCCGCTGGAAGGGGCAGATCTCTCCGCAGCGATCGAGCGTTATTTCGTTGACTCCGAGCAGCTCCCGACGCGACTCTGGCTCACGGCCGGAGAGCACCGCGCTGCCGGGCTGCTGTTGCAGCGCCTCCCCGGCGAGGGTCTGAGCGACGAAGACTGGGAGCGCATCGGGATGCTGGCCGGCACACTGACACGCGAGGAACTGACCGGCCAATCCACGGGCGATCTTCTGTATCGGCTCTTCAACGAGGAGTCGATCCGGCTCTTCGAGCCCGAACCGATCGCCTTTCGGTGCGGCTGCTCGCGCACCCGGATCGAGGAGACCCTCAAGCTCCTCGGCCCGGCCGAGGTGGACGACATCCTCGCCGAGGAGGGCGCGGTCAGCGTCACCTGCGAGTTCTGCAACCGCAACTACGCCTTCGACGCGGTGGACGCCAAACAGCTCTTCGCCGAGCTGACTCGTCACGAGCCCTCGCCCTCGCAGCACTGATCCGGTCCGGGCGTATGCTGAGCACCCTGCAGCCCCTGCTCGGGCTGGGCGTCATCCTCGGTCTGGCCTGGCTCGCGAGCGAGCGCCGACGCGCGGTCAGTCCTCGCCTGGTCCTCGCGGGCTTGGCGCTCCAGATCGCCCTTGCGCTCTTGTTACTGAAGCTGCCGCTCGCCCAGACGGCCTTTCTGGGGCTGACCGACCTGGTGCTCGCGGTGCAGCGCGCCACCCAAGCCGGCACCGAGCTGGTCTTCGGCTTCCTCGGCGGGGGCGCGGCACCCTTCGAGACGCGCTATCCTCAGAACAGCTTCGTGCTCGCCTTCCAGGCCCTGCCGCTGATCCTGGTGATGAGTGCAGTCTCCGCCCTGCTCTTTTATTGGCGCGTGCTGCCGCTGCTGGTGCGCGGCTTCGCCTGGCTGTTGCGACGGACCATGGGAACAGGAGGGGCGCTCGGGCTCGGGGCTGCGGCGAACGTCTTCGTCGGCATGACCGAAGCGCCACTCTTGATCCGGCCCTACTTGGCGGGACTGTCGCGCTCGGCACTCTTCGCACTCATGACCTGCGGCATGGCGACCGTCGCCGGGACCGTCATGGTGCTCTACGCCGGGATCCTCGCAGACACCGTGCCGGATGCCATGGGACACATCCTCACCGCATCCCTGATCAGCGCACCCGCGGCCTTGATGATCGCCGGCATCCTGGTGCCGGAGCAGGCGGACGAGGCGGATCGGGCGATCGTCGCCATCCCGAACGCGTCACGCAGCAGCATGGACGCCATCACCCGCGGAACACTCGATGCCATCCCGCTCTGGCTCAACATCCTGGCGATGTTGATCGTGATGGTCGCACTGGTGAGCCTCGCCAACCAACTACTGGCTCTCCTACCGACGGTGGCCGGCGAGCCCTTGACCGCACAGCGTATCCTCGGTTGGGCCATGGCTCCGGTCGTCTGGTTGATCGGCATCCCCTGGTCCGAGGCGCAGGTTGCCGGCTCCCTTATGGGTGTCAAGACCATCCTCAACGAGTTGATTGCCTACCTGGAGCTCGCCGGCACCCCGAGTGCCGAGCTCAGCGAGCGCAGCCGACTAATCATGACCTATGCACTGTGCGGCTTCGCCAATCTCGGGAGCCTCGGCATCATGATCGGCGGCCTCGGAGCCATGGCACGGGAACGGCGCGACGAGATCGTCGCGCTCGGGCTGAAATCAGTCCTTGCCGGGACCATGGCGACGCTGTCGACGGGGGCGATCGTTGCCGTGATTCTTTAGAGGAGGTCACCCCCCGGCCTCATCCCGCTCGGACCCTGCCCGGGGTGTGCCGTGCCTCGCGGAGCACACCCGACCGACGGAGCAGACCGATACAGCAGACTGACACAGCATTGCCGCCAAAACTAATTTCCTATCGATATCTTAGATTCAATCGGCATAACCGATCTACGGCATCCAGGCAAACGATTGGCCATCCCCACTGACTGTCCGTATTCTCGATGTGTGCTCGCTGAGCACCCAAGACAAACCGACTTCGGACAACGAAGCCACAATCAGGAGACAGAGATGGACAAAACCGAGATAACGACTGCCGGCAAATGCCCTGTCATGCACGGCGGGAATACGACCGCCGGAACATCGGTCATGGACTGGTGGCCGAAGGCGCTGAACCTCGACATCCTGCATCAGCACGACACCAAGACCAATCCGATGGGGCAGGACTTCAACTATCGTGAAGCCGTCAAGACACTCGATGTGGAGGCGCTCAAGACCGATCTCCGCGCCGCGATGACCGACAGCCAGGACTGGTGGCCCGCGGATTGGGGCCATTACGGCGGTCTGATGATTCGGATGTCCTGGCACGCCGCGGGCACCTATCGGATTGCGGACGGCCGCGGCGGTGCCGGCACGGGCAATCAGCGGTTTGCTCCGATCAACAGTTGGCCCGACAACGTGAACCTGGACAAGGCGCGTCGTCTGCTTTGGCCGATCAAGAAAAAATACGGCAACAAGATCAGTTGGGCCGACCTGATCGTTCTCGCCGGCACCGTAGCCTATGAATCGATGGGACTGAAGACCTACGGTTTTGCCTTTGGCCGCGAAGACATTTGGCATCCCGAGAAGGACACCTACTGGGGCTCCGAGAAGGAGTGGCTGGCACCCAGCGACAACCCCGACAGCCGCTACTCGGGCGATCGGGAGCTGGAAAACCCCCTGGCCGCCGTGATGATGGGCTTGATCTACGTCAATCCCGAAGGAGTCGACGGCAAACCCGACCCCTTGCGCACGGCGCACGACGTGCGCGTCACCTTCGCGCGCATGGCGATGAACGACGAGGAAACCGTCGCCTTGACCGCCGGTGGCCATACCGTCGGCAAGTGCCACGGCAATGGCGATGCCGGTCTGCTTGGGCCGACGCCCGAAGCGGCCGATGTGCAGGAGCAGGGCCTTGGCTGGAACAACCACACCAGCCGCGGCATCGGCCGCGACACCGTGTCCAGCGGCATCGAAGGCGCCTGGACGACCCACCCCACGCAGTGGGACAACGGCTACTTCGCCATGCTGCTCGAGCATGAGTGGGAGCTCAAAAAGAGCCCTGCCGGTGCCTGGCAGTGGGAGCCCAAGGACATCAAGGAAGAGGACAAGCCCGTTGATGTCGAGGATCCTTCGATCCGCTACAACCCGATCATGACCGATGCCGACATGGCCATGAAGATGGACCCGGCGTATCGGGAGATCTCCGAGCGGTTCTACAAGGATCCCGAGTACTTCTCGGAGGTCTTCGCGCGGGCCTGGTTCAAGCTGACGCATCGTGACATGGGTCCCAAGGCGCGCTACATCGGCCCCGATGTTCCGCAGGAAGACCTCATCTGGCAGGATCCGGTGCCCGCCGGCCGAACTGATTACGCTGTCGACGCCGTGAAGGCCAAGATCGCGGCCAGCAGTCTGAGCGTCGGCGACATGGTCGCTACCGCCTGGGACAGCGCGCGGACCTTCCGCGGATCGGACATGCGCGGTGGTGCCAACGGTGCGCGCATCCGCCTGGCCCCGCAGAAGGACTGGGAGGGCAACGAGCCCGCGCGTCTGGCCAAGGTGCTGGGCGTGCTCGAGGGTATCGCGGCCGAGACCGGCGCCAGCCTGGCCGATGTCATCGTGCTTGCCGGCAATGTCGGGATCGAGCAGGCGGCCAAGGCAGCCGGTGTGGCGGTCTCTGTCCCCTTCACCCCCGGTCGCGGCGATGCCACCGCCGAGATGACGGATGTCGAGTCATTCGAACCGCTGGAGCCCATCCATGACGGCTATCGCAACTGGCTCAAGAAGGACTATGTCGTCAGTCCCGAAGAGATGATGCTCGACCGCACGCAGCTCATGGGTCTGACCGCACACGAGATGACGGCGCTGGTCGGCGGCATGCGTGTGTTGGGCACCAATCACGGAGGCACCAAGCACGGCGCGTTCACCGATCGGGAAGGCGTTCTGACGAACGACTTCTTTGTGAATCTGACGGATATGGCCTACACCTGGAAGCCAACAGGCAACAACCTGTATGACATCCGAGACCGCAGGACGGATGAGGTCAAGTGGACGGCGACCCGAGTGGATCTCGTGTTCGGGTCCAACGCAATCCTGCGCGCCTATGCCGAGGTCTACGCGCAGGATGACAACAGGGAAAAGTTCGTGCAAGACTTCGTCGCTGCATGGACGAAGGTCATGAACGCCGACCGCTTCGACGCTGTTTAACCTAAGATCCGGCATCGCCTCCCGCGCCGCCTGCGAGGCGTCGTCGGGATGCGGCAAAGCCACCGGGAGCCGCTGAGTCACAGCGGCTTCCGGCCATCACAAGGATGATATGCGCCCAACGAGAGTTCGAATTCCCGAGATCCTGCCGATTTGCCCGAGCGCACTGCGATCTCGATCGACGATGTCGCATCATCCCCCGGACTGCGACGACACCACACGAGGAGCAGAGAGCACATGTGGAACGAGCGCAACGCCGATACCGACGTCGCCTACGGGACATCGCCTCACGGCGTCCTGATCGAGCAGGCGGGCTGCGTTACAGAGGGTTCGGCGCGGCGCTTGGCCAGGCACACGGGCCGTGACGCGATTTGGTTGGCCGCGCGAGCCGATGCGGTGACCGTGGATGCGCGATGGGCGGGGTTGCGATGACCGATGCCTTTGCGGAGCTGTCGCTCCTCATGGTGATCGCGGCCGTTGCGGGCGCGATTGCGGTGAGCCTGAAACAGCCCCTGCTGATCGCCTACATCGTCGTCGGCATCGCGGTCGGCCCGGCGGGATTCGCGTTGGTCAGTTCCCACGATCAGATCGAGGTGCTCGCCCAGGTCGGCGTGGCGGTGCTCCTGTTCGTGGTGGGACTGAAGCTCGACCTCACCCGGGTGCGCGACATCGGCCCGGTCGCCTTGGCCACCGGATTGGGCCAGCTCGCCTTTACGATCGTCTTCGGCTTCCTGATCATCCTGGCCCTGGGCAAGGGACTGGTCGAATCGCTCTACGTCGCGGTCGCACTGACCTTCTCGAGCACCATCATCATCGTCAAGCTGCTCTCCGACAAGGGCGAGCTCGACGCGCTGCACGGGCGCATCGCGATCGGTTTCCTGATCGTGCAGGATATCGCCGTCGTGCTGGCGATGATGGCGATGAGTTCGCTCGGCACGGGCGCCGACGCGTCGGCCTGGATCGTCGCGATCGCGCTGGTGGGGCGCATCGCGGCCGCAGCGCTGCTGATGTTCGTGCTGATGCGCTACGTGCTCCCGGATCTCCTGCATCGCATCGCGCGCTCGCAGGAGTTGCTCCTGATCTTCGCAATCGCGTGGGGAACCGGGCTCGCGGCCCTTGGCGAGTGGGTTGGCTTCTCCAAAGAAGCCGGTGCCTTCCTGGCCGGTTTCTCGTTGGCATCGACGGCCTATCGCGAGGTCATCAGCGCGCGCCTGACGGGCATCCGCGACTTTCTGCTGTTGTTCTTTTTTATCCATCTCGGCGCCGAGCTTGACATGACGACCCTCGGTGCCGAGGTCTGGCCCGCGATCTGGCTGTCGTTGTTCGTGCTGATCGGCAATCCGTTGATCGTGATGGCCATCATGGGCGGGATGGGCTATCGCAAGCGAACGGGGTTTTTGGCGGGTCTGACGGTGGCCCAGATCAGCGAATTCTCGATCGTCTTCGTGGCGATGGGCATCAGCCTAGGGCATGTCGGGGTGGAGGCACTCGGGCTGACAACCTTGGTCGGGCTGATCACCATCACACTGTCGACCTACATGATCCTGTACTCGCATCCCTTGTACCGCACGCTCGCGCCTCTGCTCGGGGTGTTCGAGCGACGCCGACCCTACCGCGAACTCGGCGATGAAGATACCACTTCGGACGAGGCGCAGCCGGAGGTACTGGTGATCGGGCTTGGCCGCTACGGACTCCGCTTGGCACGACGGCTGAGCGACGAGGGCCTGCAGGTGATCGGTGTGGATAGTGATCCGGACGTCGTGCGTCGCTTAGCCGAAACCGACTTGAACGTGCGCTTCGGCGATGGTCACGACGCCGCCTTTTTGGATAGTCTCCCCATGGATGGACTGCGCTGGGCCATCAGCACCCTGCCGGAACTGGATTCAAACCGCGTCCTGCTCTATGCGTTGGCCGAGCGTCGGTTCTCCGGCGAGATTGCCGTCGTCGCACGCGACGACGCACAAGGCGCGCAACTCTGGCAGATGGGGGCCCCTGTCATTCTGTACCCCTTCCGCGACGCGGTGGATTTTGCCGCGGACAACATCATGGCCATCATACGTCGCCGAAGCGAAGCCGATGCAACGTCCTAAACCGCGCCCGGTGCGGTATGCGTCATGTGTTGGATGGCTTGGCCGCGCCAGCTCCGACGACTGACGGAGCTGGCGCGGCTTGATGGATTGAGAAGGTTAAATTTTAAACCGCGTCTCGCCAAGATCGAGGAAGCCTCCGACGCTGAACACAAACTGAAAGTGACGCATTTCGCTCTGGACGCGGTTCAACAGGTCTTGCAGCTTTCCACCGGTAGCCCTCGGCGCACCCAGCCCGGACCCGCCCGACTTCCCGCCATGCCTTCCGGAACATGCGAGACGTTGGTGAACCCCAGCTTCTCGAGGGCGTCTCGAGTGTAGCCGGTCCGGTTTCCGGTACGACAAATGAGAACAATGGGGGCGTTCCGATCACCCTCGACGGCTTTCAGGAGATCCTGCACGAAGGTCGGCGCGGTCATATCGATCGTAAGCGCGCCGGTCGCGATTCCGGTCTGTCGCCATTCGGCCGGGGTGCGGATATCAATGAAGGTGATCTCGCCGGCGCGGGACTTCTCCAGCGCCTCGGCTGCGGTCAGGGTCGAGTCGGCTTGCGCCGCCCCGCCGATGAGGGAGAGGGCGGCGAGCACAGCGACTGCGTGGTGTCGGACGGATCGAAGAACGGACATGAGAATAAGCTCCTTTTTGAACTGCTCACGTGATGTAACGAGCGCACGCGGGGGAAGTTGTGCCTCCTGGCCTCAGCACAACCTCGGGAGTCAAAAATTTTCGGAAAACCCCTTGGACCGACCACGGATCACGCGCTCGGCCTCACGGGTGCGTTGACGCGGGCATCGACCGTCGCAACATGTCCTTCGACGGCGGCGACGCACCTCGACCGATCCTCGAGGGCGAATTCGCCGACGAGCACGGCCGCTATCCGGAAGGGACCTGGATCCGTAGTCCACACATGAGCCAGCACACCCCGTTTTCGGATGCGGGGTGTCTGATCTACGTGCGCGTCGGCGGGCTATGACACGGGCCGATCGGGCGGACGCGCGAGCTCAGCTCCGGGCCGTCAGGGCGCGCGCGTGGTAGGCCAGGTGCTCCCCGATGAAGGTCCCGATGAAGTGGTAGCTGTGGTCGTAATCGGGCTGCATCCGCAGGATCAGCGGGATGCCGCGTTCCTTGCAGGCTTGTGACAATGCCTCGGGTCTGAGCTGGCCTTCGAGCAAAAACTCGTCGTCAGTGCCTTGATCGATGAACAAGGGCATCGGCTCCGCACCCGCGCGGATCAGCTCGGTGGCGTCCCAGTCCTTCCAGCACGCAGGGTCGTCGCCCAGATAGGCCGCGAAGCAACCGCGACCCCAGCCGGATTCGACCGGGTTGCAGATGGGCGCGAAGGCGGACACCGAGCGGTAGAGGCCGGGGTTCTTCAGTGCGCTGATCAAGGCGCCGTGCCCGCCCATCGAATGCCCGGTGATGGAGCGCCGCCCGGGGATCAGCGGCAGCGTGCGCTCCACCAAGGCCGGCAGCTCCAGATTCACATAGTCGAACATCCGATAGTGCGCGGCCCAAGGCTCATGTGCGGCGTTGATGTAGAAGCCGGCGCCCTGCCCAAGATCGTAACGGTCCGGCGCATCGGCCACCTGCTCGCCGCGCGGACTGGTGTCCGGCATCACGAGCGCCAGACCCAGCTCCGCGGCATAGCGTTGGGCGCCGGCCTTGACCCGAAAGTTGTCGTCGGTGCAGGTCAGCCCGGAGAGAAAATACACGGACGGGACCGCGGCGGCCTCGGCCTGCGGCGGCAGGTAGACCGAGAAGGTCATGCGGCAGTTGCAGACGGTGGAGTCGTGGGTGTAGCGCTCCAACCAGCCGCCGAATTCGCGAATGCGTTCGATGCGCTCCATCGTGACCTCCTTAAACCGCGCCCAGCGCGGTATGCGATGTTTTTGGATGGGATCGGCCCCGGCAGATTTGACGCCCGCTGGAGCCGGCGCGGTTTAGAACAGGATCACGGAGCGGATGCTTTCGCCGCTGTGCATGAGATCGAATGCGCGGTTGATGTCGTCCAGCGGCATGGTGTGGGTCACCATGCGGTCCACCTCGATCTCGCCGGCCAGGTATTGCTCGACATAGCCCGGCAGCTGGGTGCGGCCCTTGACCCCGCCGAAGGCGCTGCCCTTCCAGGTGCGGCCGGTCACCAGTTGAAACGGCCGGGTGCGGATCTCCTGTCCGGCGCCGGCGACACCGATGATGGTCGAGACACCCCAGCCCATACGGCAGCACTCAAGCGCCTGTCGCATCACGTCCACGTTGCCGATGCATTCGAAGGAGTAATCCACACCGCCGTGGGTCATCTCGACGATCGCCTCGGTGACGCTGCCGGTCAGCTCACTCGGGTTGATGCAGTCGGTGGCGCCGAGCGCTCGCGCCATCTCGAACTTGGCCGAGTTGAGATCCACCGCGATGATGCGGGCCGCCTTCGCCATCACCGCGCCCTGGATGACGGACAGGCCGATCCCGCCGAGGCCGAAGACGGCAACCGTCGAGCCGGCCTCCACCTTGGCCGTGTTCAAGACCGCACCGATGCCGGTGGTGATACCGCAGCCGAGCAGGCAGACCTTGTCGAGCGGTGCCGCGGGATTGATCTTCGCCAGGGCGATCTCGGGCACGACCGTATATTCGGAGAAGGTCGAGCAGCCCATGTAGTGGAAGATCGGCTTGCCCTTGTGCGAGAAGCGACGTGTGCCGTCCGGCATGTAGCCGGTCCAGACCGTCGAGGCGATGGATTGGCAGAGGTTGGACTTGGTCGAGTTGCAGTATTCGCAGTCGCCGCACTCCGGGATATAGAGCGGGATGACATGGTCCCCCGGCTTCAGACCCTTCACGCCCGGCCCGCATTCCACCACCTCGCAGCCGCCCTCGTGACCGAGCACGCAGGGGAAGGCACCCTCCGGATCCTGGCCGGACAGCGTGAAGGCATCCGTATGGCAGACGCCCGAGGCGATGACCTTGAGCAGGACCTCGCCCTCCTTCGGACCCTCGACCTCGATCTCCTCGATGGACAGGGGCTTTGCGGGCTCCCAAGCGACGGCGGCTCTTGCTTTCATGGTGCTCTCCGGAGGTGATCGGCGGAATGGGACGGCGCGGGTGCGACACAGGATCGTGAAAATGACGCGTTTCGCTCTGGACGCGGTTTAGGCAGCGCCGCCCCGATGGGCGGGCGACGCACGCCCCATGGCAGACCCAGTCCGAATCTCTTGCCAGGCCGGGTGCGCGTCGATGAGGGACAACGCCACCTCCAGCAGGGTCTTACCCGGCTCCATCTTGAACCAGGTCGAGGCGCCCGAGGGGTGCGGGAGCGGGATGAGGTCGGCCTCCAACCCACTCGGGGAGCGATAAGACCATTGGGCTCCGACAACATCGTTCAGACGCTTGGACGCCATGAACTGGACGATGGCGAGCTTGCCGACCGGGATGATCAATCGGGGCCGCGAAAGCTCGACCTCCGTGCGCCACCAGCCGCTGCAGCGCTCGACTTCGGCGGCATCGGGAACGCGGTCGCCGCCTTTCGGGGCTTTGCCGGGAAAACAGCGGCAGACCGCGCTCATGAGGGCGCGGCTGCGAAAGGTCGACTCGTCGATCCCGATGGACTCGAACCAACGAAAGAGCGTCTTGCCCGCGGTCCAGCAAAACGGAATGCCCTGCAGGATCTCGCGCGTGCCCGGGGCTTGGCCGACCATCATGACCGGCGAGACGACCGCCTGACCGTGCACGGGCGGCCCCTGCATCCCGGGGCAACGCCGACAGTCGACCAGATCGCGATACAGGTGACCGAGCGCGTCGATGCCTTGCATCCTCTCGCCCGAGCTCATGCCCGAAGACGCCGCAGGATCTTTTCGATCTGAGCGCGATGCGTGCGATTGTGGATCGCGGCCACGGCGTGCCACTGACGTGCATTAAGCGGACCGAACCAAGGATGCGGGTGCCGCTCGCGCGATCGCAGCGTGCCCAATCGCTGGACCACGTCCGTGTAGCGCTCGACCGCCGCCCCCAACGCCGTGATCCTGTCCGGTCCGGCATCATCATGCGGCCGGACGTCCTCCAAAACGATCTCGGCACCGTGATTGTGATCGGTGCAGATCGCGTGGATCAGGACCATGACGGCGGTATTGACCATGACGAGGTGGTCGAGCGTCATGTAGACGGACCAGTCGCGGCTGCTCTCCTCGATCCCCGGAAAGCGCGCGATCCGGATCCGAGCCCTCCCCTGCTCTTCGGAGAGACCTTGCGCGAGCGTTCTGGCCTGCAGCGCATCGCGTCGGAACGCCCGCAGGATCGCTGCCGGGGAGACGAACGACGCGTAAAGACGCAGACCGAGATCCGCGGCACGACGCTCGTGCCAAGGGATCAGGGCGCGCAGCGGGTCGAGGTTGTCCGGTGCGCCTCCCCTCATGATCGGCCCTTGCCCCAGGTGTCGCGCAGCCCGACGGTCAGGTTGAAGACCGGCCGCTCGGGCGTCGCATCGGCATCGACCACGAAATAACCCTCGCGCTCGAACTGGAAGCGCTCGCCGGGCGCCGCGCCCTGCAAGGCGGGCTCGAGGACCGCGTCGGTCAGGATGCGCAAGGACTCGGGATTGATGTCGCCGCGGAAATCCGCTCCACCGCCGCCCGGTACCGGAACGCGGAACAGACGGTCGTAAAGCCTGATCTCGGCCCGAATCCCGTGCTCGGCCGAGACCCAATGAATGACGCCTTTCACCTTGCGGCCCTGAGGATCGCGGCCGAGCGTGTCGAGATCCGCGCTCGCATGCAAGGCGACGACCGCACCCTCGGCATCCTTCACGACCTCGTCGCAGCGAATCACATAACCGTTGCGCAAGCGGACCTCGCCGCCGGGCACCAAACGCTTGAACCCCTTCGGAGGGATCTCTTCGAAGTCGGTCCGGTCGATATAGATCTCGCGACCGAACGGGACCGCGCGCTCGCCCATCTCAGCATCCTTGGGATGATTGCGTGCCTCGATCGACTCGGTTCGACCCTCCGGATAGTTGGTGATGACCACCTTCAGCGGCCGCAGCACGGCCATCCGACGCGGCGCGGTCGCATCCAGGTCTTCGCGGATCGTGCTCTCGAGCAACGCCATCTCGACCAGATTGTCCGATTTGGTGATCCCGACCCGCTCGCAGAAGTCGCGGATCGCACCCGGCGTGTAGCCGCGGCGTCGCAAGCCGGCGACGGTCGGCATGCGCGGGTCGTCCCAGCCATGGACATGACGCTCGCCGACCAGCTCGGTCAGGCGGCGCTTGCTCATGACCGTGTATTCGAGATTCAGCCGGCTGAACTCGATCTGACGCGGCTTGCAGGGCACCGAGACGTTGTTCACGCACCAGTCGTAGAGCGGGCGATGGTCCTCGAACTCGAGCGTGCACAGCGAGTGCGTGATGCCTTCGAGCGCATCGGAGATGGGATGCGTGTAGTCGTAGGTCGGATAGAGACACCAGGCGGAGCCAGTCTGATGATGGACGACCCCGTGCTTGATCCGATAGAGCACCGGGTCTCGCAGGTTGATGTTCGGGGAGGCCATGTCGATGCGCGCACGCAGGGTGCGGGCGCCGTCCGGGAACTCGCCGGCGCGCATCCGCCTGAAGAGGTCCAGATTCTCTTCGACCGTGCGATCGCGGTAGGGGCTGTCGCGGCCGGGCTCGGTGAGGGTCCCGCGGTAGTTGCGCGTCTCCTCGGCGTTCAGATCGCAGACATAGGCGAGGCCCTTCTCGATCAGCTCGATCGCAAACCCGTAGAGTTGCTCGAAGTAATCCGATGCGAAATAGACCCGATCGCCCCAGTCGAAACCGAGCCAACGCACATCCGCTTTGATGGAGTCGACGAACTCGACGTTTTCCTTGTGCGGGTTGGTATCGTCGAAGCGCAGATTGCAGGTGCCGCCGAACGCCTGCGCAAGACCGAAGTTCAGAACGATGGACTTGGCGTGCCCGATATGCAGATAACCGTTCGGCTCCGGCGGGAAGCGCGTGACGATGTGCGTGTGCTTGCCGGCGGCCAGATCGGCCTCGATGATCTGGCGGATAAAGTTGGTGCGTGGCGTCTCGACGGTGTCGCTCATAGTGCCCTTAAACCGCGCCCGGCGCGGTATGCGATGTTTTTGGATGGGATCGGCCCCGGCAGACGTGACGACCGCTGGGGCTGGCGCGGTTTAACTGAGATCGGCGAGTGGGCCGTGCGATCCCCGAAGCGGGCCCGAGCACCGCATTCTAGCGCTTGCCGGCCGGATTGAAAGGGTCGTCGACGGCTCGGGATCGCCCCCCGCGACCTTCGCGCTGAGGTCGCACCTGCCGGAGCGAGTTGCGCTATTCTGGTCTGCCGTCCGCCCGGGACACACTCAGCCAGGTCGAGGTCATCGTTCATGCTGGTTACATTTCGAACCAAGGCGTATGCCGATATCACCATGTTCGGGGACGTGGCCGTCACGCTCCTCAAGCTGATGGGACACAGCGGTGCGGTCCCCGGGGCGCTCATGCCGGAGGACATCCCCGCCGCCCTGACGAAACTCAAGGCCGCGGTGGAGGAGCATGCGGAAACGCCGCTCGACCCGACTCCGAGCGGCTCTCAAGCGGCTCCGCGAGACGGCAAAGACGGCCAGTACGTCAGTCTCGCGCATCGGGCGCTGCCCTTGATCGAGCTGCTGACCGCGGCGGCGGCGGACGACGCCTATGTGATGTGGGACTGAAGCGCGCCCGACGCGGTTTCGGAATTCCATGTAAAGGACAGCGTTGAGCGGCGGTCCGGTTGAAACGATCTTCGAGGAGCCACGCGGTGCGATCTGCGCAAGCCGGAGCACGGCGTCGGATCGATCACCAACCATCAAACCGCAATTCAGCCAAACGGAGGCCAGATGGAATACTCCACCTTCAAATCACTCCAGGCGCTCCTCTTTTTCGGCAGCGCCATGGGCTTTTGTCTGTGGCAGCTCGCCGTGATCCGCCGCATCCGGCGCGAGGACGCCGAGGCACGCGAAAAGGAACAGGCCGGGACGTCCGGCGCGGCGCCGATGCTCTCGGAGCAATCCATCGAGACCCGTTGAAAACCGCGTCGAGGCAGGTCGAGTGCGCACAGATGCGCGTCGCACTCGATCAGGGATTCGTCCCGGTCTCCGCGACCTCGACCATGACCTCGTTACGCCGCATGAGCCAGAGCGAGAAGGGCGAGTTGTAGCGCGCATAGACGGGCGCGGCGAGGGGCTTCAGTCCGGCCTCCTCGACGGCACGCAGGAGTTGAGCCTCGTTCTCGCGATAACGCGTCTCGGTCCAGCGTCCGGAATAGCGCCGCACCGCCATCAGCTTGCCGGGCTCTTCACGCAACCGCACCCGCGGGTCGACGGGCTCGGGCAGGGTGTCCAGCGTAAACCGATCCGGCATGACGAAGCTGACCACAAAGGTCTCGCCCTCGGTACCGCTCGCCGGGCGCTGCACCACGGGCGCGGTCATCTCGATGCGCTCACCCTCGCCCGCCGCCGGCCGCTGGGTGACCGGCGCCGTCATCTCGATCTTGGTGTCCGCGCGGTTATCTCCGAAGATGTAGCCCGCAAGGATGCGGAACGCCTGATTCCCTGCCTCGTCGAAGGGGCCGGCGACCTCGGTTTCAGCCACCGCATACGACGGATAACGACGAAGCTCGAAATCGGAAAAGGTTCGAACAACCCTGTAATCCGGTTCCTCGACGGCCATCGCTTCGGTCCCTCCGAACAACATGAGAAAGGCGCAGACCAGTGTCGTTATCTCGCGCCGAGTGGTGGATCTTGATCCGATCATGAAAGCTACCCCGTGTTCACGGTTTCGACATCGGTGTCGACATCGGGTTCGAGGTGAAACATGGAGGCGTGGGCGAGAAGGAGAAGGTCGACGACGACAGGAGGCAAAGACGCGTGTCACTCGGCATTCCCGGGCCGACCAGCCACTCGGCAACGCTCGGCCGTATGACCGCCCCGCCGCCGCATTCAGGCGTCGGCGGGGCGATCGGGCAGGTCCGGCGGATTCAGCTCGAAGGCCCGCTTGATCAATTCCGGATCATCGACCCGAATGACGAGCTGAAACCGGCCTCCCGGTCCGACACGGTAAGGCTGTCCGAAGAGATCGATCAGCGTGCCGGGTGCAGCACAGCCGTTGATGCGCAGCTCGGCCTCGATCAACAGCTCGACTCCGCCAGGCGTCGGCTGGCCGTAACGCATCGGTGCAGTCGGCGATGGGCTCGAACGCCGCTCGGGGGAGTCAGCCGGCTCGGGCATGGCAACTTCGGTAACTTCGCTCTGCGATGACGGTACGGCGTCGCGCGAGAGTGGAGCGTCGGATTCGGAATCCCGGAACCTGGTCGGCGATTGATCGGCATGATCGGCATGATCGGGCTGGACCGGGATCTCGGCGGCCGGCGTTGACTCGCGATCGGGTACAAGGTCCGGATCGCGACCGGCACCGAGACCAAGGCGCGCGCCGCGTTGGGCCAAGACGTCGATGGCGCGGATTCCGGTCTGCTCGGGAACGATAGAGATCGAGCCAAGCGGCTCTTGCACCGTTGGCGACGGCGTCGCTGCCGATCCCGACTTCGGAGGATCGGTCTGCGGTGTGGCAGCGGGCGCCGGAGCCTTGCTCAACCCATCGGAGGATGCCCCGACACTCTCGGCGGTCGGCAAGCGGACATCGACCCGCGCGCCGTGATCAAGGACGTTGGATCGGGCGAGCATCACCCAACCGCCCGCCGCATCGCTCAGACCCAGCTCGGCGTCGTAACGTGCGGGCCGTGCATCGACCGAAAAGACCTGCTCCCCGTGACCGCCCGGGCTACGCAGCTGCAGGGTGATTTCCTGAACCTGCGTTGCACCCCCGGCATGAAGACACCTCAGACGCAGCACGGGCACCGGCTTGGGACCGTCGGGCCGGAAACCGGCCGCGGCGGGGATGACGTCGTCGCCCGAGAGGTGCCAGAAGGCGCGGAGACCGCCGTCCCCTGCGCTCGCGAGCACGAGATGCGTCCCGCGTTCTCGTAAAGGGAACCGTGGAACGAGCGTCCGCTTCACTCCGCGAGGCCGTCCAAACCAAGCCCGATCGCATCGGCACGGGACGGCTGCACGATCGCGATCTCCGCCTCGTCCAATGCGAGGGATGCCTCATGGGTCCGTGCATGCAGGTGCGGGATCCAGGAATCACCCCAAAAGAGAAAACAGCTGGTCTCGGCCTCGAGGATCAAACGACGGGCACGCGACAGGGGCTCGGCGCACCGAGCGGTCGCGTCCGCAGATCCACGCATGAGCTGCCAATAGCGGGCACTGAGCCGTGCGATCTCCGCAACGGCTTCGCGTTGGCGCTCGCTGCCCGCCCACTGAGAGAGATCCTCCCCGGAGGTGGAGCCGACATTCCAGGCACCGGTTTGGACCTGCGCGTAGGCCGTCGGCGCGACCCGACCGAGATAGTCCGCCAGACGCACCGGGATGATCGGGCAGGTCCCGTCGCGCACCTGTCCCATGTAAGGGGCGAAGAAGTGACCGAAGAATCCGGATGGCTCGTGGGTTTGGCGAAACCAGCCGCCGTTTTCGCCGTCCGACCAGGTCGTCACGAGGCGTCTCTCGTCCGGCCGCGGCGAGCCAGCGGTCCGCCACAGGACCTCGTCGCGAAACCAACGTGGATTCAGTCCACTCTCCTGGGCGTTGGAGACATCGCGATCGCGCGGGACAACGTTGATGCACACACCTTCATGGCACGCGATGTAAGGGCGAAAGATGTCGCTGATGCCGTCCTCCGGGCGGACATGCACGCCGTCGACAACGACGTAGTCGTAGCCGGCTTGCACCAGCGCCGGGATCATCGCCATGGTGAAGGCCATCTCCGGGGGCCAAAAGCCGCGTGGCGCCCGGCCGAAGACCTGCTCCATCCGTGCTCGCCCCAAGGCAAGCTGCTCGGACCAATCGGCATACGGGATCAAGGGGAAGATCGGATGGGAGTAGCCCATGCCGATCAGCTCGATGTTGTCGGCCTCGCGATAGCCCTGGAGCATCGCCGGGATGTCGACGATGTGACGATACCGGTCGACGATCTCGGGGTCGAGAAGCTGCTCGAGCAAGACACCTGAAAACCCGACATGCAGTCGTGCGACATCGCGATACTGCAAGGCATAGCGCGGCACACGCTCGTAGCAGCGGATGATCTCCTCGGCCTCCCAAGGATTGGTATCGATCAGGAGCCGCAGGTTGCCGGGGGGCTGGTGCATGTGCAACCCGAGGGCGTGATGGATGTCGGTCCGAGTCATGGATCACCACAGTCAGGGGGATGCCTGTATGAATCGTCGGCGCCTTAAACCGCGCCCGGTGCGATATGCGTAGTGTGTTGGATTAGCTTGGCTGCGCCAGCTCCGACAACTGTCGGAGCTGGCGCGAAAGTGAGCATCTCGCTCTGGACGCGGTTTAGCGCCCCTCGAAGATCTGAATACTGCGCGAGCGCACCAGCACGGAGGCTGTTTCGAGCGCGATCTGATCCTCGGGCGGGATGAGATCGGTCGGGCTGGCACGTCCGGTGTCGAGGGCGGTGTACCAACGACATTGCTCGATTGCCGGGATCTCGAACCGTTTCGCCTCCGCATCCATGTTGATGAGTACACACAGCACGTCGTCGTCTTGGCGCGCACGCGCCAAGGTGAAGGCGAGCACCCGTGCGTCCGGGTCCTCCCAGGGCGGATCGCCCGGCGTGGTTCCGTGCCAGACCACGTCCGGAAGATCGCTGCCGTTGCGCGGCTGGCCGGACAGGAAGTGGCGGCGACGCAGACTCGCATGACGCTTGCGCAAGGCGATCAATCCGCGCACGAACCGCAGCATGTCGCCATTGCGCTCGACCAACGACCAGTCGAACCAGCCCAGAGGGTTGTCCTGGCACCAGGTGTTGTTGTTGCCCTGCTGGGTGCGCAGCACCTCGTCCCCGGCCAAGAGCATCGGGATACCCTGGCTCATGAACATGAGGGTCAAGAGGTTCTTGGCCTGACGCCGGCGCAGCGCGAGGATCTCGGGATTTTCGGTCTCGCCCTCGACACCGCAGTTCCAGCTCAGGTTGTTGTCGGTCCCGTCGCGATTCTCCTCGCGGTTGGCGCGGTTGTACTTACGCTCGTAGGAGACGAGGTCCCAGAGGGTGAAGCCGTCGTGGCAGGTGACGAAATTCACGCTGTTGATGGGCTGACGCAGGTTGGCCTGATAGAGGTCGCTGCTGCCCGCGAGCCGGGTCGCGATCTCCGGAACCAGTCCCGGGTCGCCGCGAACGAACCGCCGCACGCTGTCGCGAAAGCAGCCGTTCCATTCCATCCAGCGATAGCCGGGAAAGCTGCCGACCTGATAAAGACCGGCGGCGTCCCATGCCTCGGCGATGATTTTGGAGGCGTTGAGCGTATCGGAGAGCTCGATTGCCCAGAGCACGGGCGGATTGGCCATCGGCCGGCCGTCCGCGTCCCGCGCCATGGCGCTGGCGAGATCGAAACGGAACCCGTCCACGTGCATCTCGCGGACCCAATACTCAAGCGCGTCGATGATGAAACGAGACACGACGGGGTGATTTGCGTTGACCGTATTGCCGCAGCCCGTGAAATCCAGATAGATGCTCTTGTCGAGGGTATCCAGGCAATAGAAGGTCTCGTTTCCGAGCCCTTTGAAGCTCATGGTCGGACCGCCGTTGCCGCCCTCGCTGGTGTGGTTGAACACCACATCCAGGATGACGCCGATGCCGGCCTTGTGCAGGGCCTTGACCATGTCGCGGAACTCGCGCCGATGCGTGCCCTGCTCGGGGGTGACACAGTAACCGGGATGGGGCGAGAAGAAGCCGAAGCTGCTGTAGCCCCAGAAGTTGCGCAGCCCCGCCTCCCAGACACCCGGCGGGACGTCCTGCTCGTCGAACGCCATGACCGGCATCAGCTCGACATGGGTAATGCCGAGATCCTGCAGATAGGGGATCTTTTCGATCAGACCGAGGAAGGTTCCGGGATGATGCACGCCCGAGCTGGCATGCCGCGTAAAGCCGCCGACATGGAGCTCGTAGATGATGGTCTGCTCGGTGGGGCGGCGGATCGGCGTGTCGCCTTCCCAGTCGTACTCCTCGGCGAGGACCAAGCCGCGGGGCGAGTCATGCGGCTTCACCCCGTTGTTCAGGCGATTCCAGCGATCCCAATGCGAGAGATTCACGGCGCGTGCCCAAGGATCGAGCAGTTCGGTGCCGGCATCGAAACGCCAGCCGTGGGCACGAGGCTCGAACGGACCCTCCATGCGCCAGGTGTAGTGCGTCCCGGGCGGCAGATCCACGACCAGAACGTGCCAGTAGAAGAAGGTGTGGTTGACCTCCGGATCCAGCCGGATGATCTGGAAGGGCTCCGCGCTGTCCGCGCTGCGATAGAGCAGCAGCTCGGCTCCGCAGGCATGGCGACTGAACACGGAGAAGTTGACCCCGTCGTCTTCGACGCTCGCCCCGTTGGGGTAGCGTCGACCCGGAAGGATCTGAAAAGGACCTTGATCGACTGGCATGGCTGTAATGGCTGAGGTCAAACCGAGCAAGCTCGGCAGGGTTGGCGGCGTCGGCGGACCCGCGAAAGAAAATAGAATAACACGCGGCCCGTTAACCCGGATCCGTGATGAGTCCCGTCCACTAAACCGCGTCCAGAGCGATAGGCGTCATTTTCACGTTGCGTTTGGTTTTGGAGATATCCTCGATCTCGGTGAGACGCGGTTTAAAATTTAATTTTTTCAAGATTTTAAACCGCGCCAGTTCCGGCATTCGTCGGAGCTGGCGCGGCCAATCCATTTCAACAAACAACGCATACCGCACGGGCGCGGTTTAATGGCCGGCAACCTCCCTCGGGGGACGATCCACCCAGCGCCAGGCGGCGATCAGTCCAAGCGCAGCAGCACCGGATGCGATCCCGAAGGTGACCCCCGCACCCTCGGCGCTCCACAGCAAACCACCGATGAGACTGCCGAGCGCCCCGCCCGCGCCGAAGCTCAGGCTGTTGTAGAGCGCCTGCCCGCGTCCCTGCGTGCGTCCGCGAAAATACTGATGGACGAGATGGATCGCAGCCGCATGGAAGGTCCCGAAGGTGGCGGCATGCATGAGTTGGGCAACGATCGCCACAGCAGGGATCGCGACGAAGGTTCCGATCAGCAACCAGCGTACGACCGCGATCGCCAGACTCCAGATCAGGACATGACGCGCACCGAAACGCTCGAGCAGGTTGCGCATCACGAGAAACACCAGCACCTCGGCCACGACGCCGAGTGCCCAAAGCGCGCCGATCGCAGAGGTCGCGTATCCCACCTCCGCGAGATGGATCGAGAAGAAGGCGTAATAGATCCCGTGACTCGCCTGCATGAGAAAGCAGGCGGCGAAGAACGCCATCACCTCGGGTCGTGCCAAAAGCACGCGCAACCCGGGCGTGGCATGATCCCCCGTGACGGGCGCGCTGTCCGGGACGGTCAGGGTCGAGAGCCAGATGGCGACGAAGAGGATAAGCACCCAGATCGGCACGACGCTCATCGGGGCGGACTCCAACTGCACGCCCAGGATGGCGACCACCAGGATAAACCCGACCGAGCCCCACAGCCGGATCAGGGCATAACCCGCAGGCCGGTGGCGCAGATGATTGAAGGTGACCGCCTCCATCTGCGGAAGCGAGGCATTCCAGAAGAAGCTGAAGAGGATCATGGCCGCGGCGATGGTCCAGAAGCCGTCGGCCGGGAAGACGCCGAGGAAGGTCACCGCCGAGACCAGTGCGCCGAAGCGCACGATCGGCATGCGCCGCCCGGTGATGTCGACGATATGACCCCACAGCATCGGTGCGACGATCTTGGTGCCCACCAGGATCGCCATGAGCTGACCGATCGCCAGCGCATCGAACCCCTTCGATTGCAGATAAGGCCCCCAAAAGGGCACCAGTGCGCCGAGCGCGGCGAAATAGAAGAAGTAATAGCCGGAGAGTCGCCAATACGGCATCGCGTCTGGCCCAGTGCTGAACCGCGTCCGCTTCAACATGCTTTCTTTGCGTCCTGGATCGACCTTGCGCCGGCCCATCGGGGCCGTCGTCGACTCGGTTCAGTTCATTGGATTCTTGACCGCACCGCGTTGCGCTGCGCCAACGTCGGGCCGGGAATAACGCGAGACGCGAGACAGGTGCGAAATCGCCTCCTGTCGCCGCGGAACCGGTTCAGGCGGCGATAGGCGGGGTGGGCGGCACAACGCCGGCGTTTTGGCCGCGGTGCCGCAGCAGGTGATCCATCAGGACCAATGCGAGCATGGCCTCGGCGATGGGTGTGGCCCGAATACCGACGCAGGGGTCGTGTCGTCCCTTGGTGACCACCTCCGTCGCATGACCTGAGGTGTCGATGGTCCGACCCGGCAGCCGAATGCTGGAGGTCGGTTTCAGCGCGATGCGCACCAGCACGTCCTGACCCGAGGAGATCCCGCCGAGGATGCCGCCGGCATGGTTGGAGAGAAACCCCTCGGGTGTCATCTCGTCGCGGTGCTCGGTGCCCTTCTGCTCGACGCAGGCGAAGCCGGCGCCGATCTCCACCGCTTTGACGGCGTTGATGCTCATCATGGCGTGGGCGATGTCGGCATCGAGCCGATCGAAGACCGGCTCGCCGAGACCCGTCGGCATGCCGCTCGCCACGACCGTGATGGCTGCGCCGATCGAGTTGCCCTCTTTGCGCAGGTCGTCCATGTACGCCTCGAGACGCGGCACCGTCTCGGCGCAGGGACAGAAGAAGGGATTGCGCTCGACCTGATCCCAGTCGAGTCTCGCGGGACGAATCGGGCCGAGCTGCGACAGATAACCGCGCACCGAGATGCCGGCGTGCTCGGCCAAGTATTTCTTGGCGATCGCCCCGGCCGCGACCCGCACGGCGGTCTCGCGCGCCGAGGAGCGCCCGCCGCCGCGATAGTCGCGTCGGCCGTATTTCTGGTCGTAGGTGTAGTCGGCGTGTCCCGGGCGATAACGCGCGGCGATCTCGGAGTAATCCTTCGAGCGCTGATCTTCGTTGCGGATCAGTAGACCGATCGGAGCACCCGTGGTGCGGCCCTCGAACACACCCGAGAGGATCTCGACCGTATCGGACTCGCGCCGCTGGGTGGTGTGACGCGACTGGCCGGGCTTGCGCCGATCCAGATCACGCTGCAGATCCGCGGCTTCAAGCGCGAGCCCCGGAGGACAGCCGTCGACGACACCGCCGATGGCCGGACCGTGACTTTCGCCGAAACTGGTGAAGACGAAGACCCGCCCGAAGCTGTTGCCGGACATGATTCAGTACGCCAGCGGGGCGATCGTGTCTTCGGGATTGAGCCAGGCATTGCCGCGCCCCAGGATCTCCCGTGTCAGCGTGCTGGTGGCTTGGTGCAGTCGGACGCCGTTGAGGATGTAGTCGTACCGCGAACTCAAGTAATCGAACTCCGCCTGGAACAACTGACGTTGTGCATTCAGGACGTCCACTTGGGTACGGGTACCGACCTCCTGACCTGCTTCCGTGGATTCGAGCGACGACCTCGCCGAGACGACCGCGGCTTGTCGTGCCTTCACGTCCTCGATGCTCGAGATGACGCCGCGAAACGCGTCCTTCACCTGTTGATCGACCTGCCGGCGTGTCGCGTCGAGCTGATCCTGCGAGGCGCGGAAGTTGAACCCGGCCTGGCGTGTCCTCGAGGCGACCGCGCCGCCCTGATAGATAGGCACGTTGAGCGTGAGTCCGACGAAGCCGGTGTCGGTATCGGTGTTGAATTCGGCCCCCGAGCGGGCGACGTCGTAGCCGGCCTGCAGGTTGACCGACGGGTAATATCCCGAGCGCTCGATCTGGATCCCCTTCTTGGCCGCACTCACCGCCTCGCTGGCGGCGATGATGCCGTAGTTGGAGCGTGCTGCGGTATCGGCCCAGATCTCGATGTTGTTGGGCTCGGGCGGGGTGAGCGGCAGCGTATCGCCGAGTCGCGCCAGCGGAACCTGGATCGGGCCGACGATGGTGAGGAGCGCTTGCCAGGCGTTGTCGAGGTTGTTCTTCGCCGTGATCAGGTTGGCACGCGAGCGGTCGTATGCGGCCTGGCTGTCGTTCACATCCGTGATGGCCACCAAGCCGACCTCGAAGCGCTGCCGGGATTGCTCGAGCTGACGCTCGTCGGCCCTTACGAGTGCTTCCTGGACGGTCACCGCATCGGCGGCACGCAAGACCCCGAAGTAGCGATCCGCCGTGTCGACCATCAGGGTGATCTGGGCGTCGCGGTATTGAGCCTCGGCCTGCGCGATGATGTTGTCGGTCTGTTGCAGGGTCATCCAGCTGGCTCGGTTATACACCGTTTGGCTGACGACGGCTTGGGCACCGTAGGTGCTGAACGAATCGGAGCGACTGAAGCCTATACCTTGCCCCGACCCACCTCCGCTGGAGGTCCCGCTCGCGTCCAAGGTCTGGTAGTCGACGTCGCCGACCACGCTCAGGTTGGGCAGCAAAAGGGAGCGCGCTTGAGGCTTGACCTCGCGCGTTGCGAACAGGTTCTGCTCGGCTTGACGGATCTGGGGGTCGCTCTGAACCGCCAAGTCGTAGATCTGCAGGAGATCCTCGGCTTGGCTCGCCGATGCCAGACCGCAGAGTAATGCGGCGATCAGGGTCGAAAGGCGTGTTCGCATGTTGGATTCCTTGGTCGGGCTCGCGGGGTCAGGTGATACCCTGAAGGCCGTCAGTATAGGGGACAACGGGGCCGCCTCTCAATCTACGGACCCTCGAACCACCCAAACCGAGAGGATGGGTAGAGCGCAGCGAAACCCATCCTCCCCGCACCGCTCTGAACAGGCAAAAGCCGGAAGACATCGCGGTGCGGAGGATGGGTTTCGCTGCGCTTTTGGGGTGGCTGTCGTAGCCGTAGGCGCTTCGTGGATGGGTTTCGCTGCGCTCTACCCATCGGCTGTTGCTCCGTTGGTTTCGAGCGGATGGCGGATAGTTTGGATCATTGGAGATTTCGCGGGCTATGGGCTTGATCACACGCAGCACCTTCCGACCGGCCTGGTGGCTTCCCGGGGCGCATCTGCAGACACTTTGGCCGAGTCTGTCGCGACCCCGTCCGCGACCCGATCTTGCGCGTCGACGCATCGAGCTGGCGGACGGCGATTTCATCGATCTGGCGATCGGCCATGCTGCCGGGCCGCGCGTCGTGGTGATCCACGGGCTGGAGGGCGGGCTCGAGTCGCACTATGCCGCGAGCCTGGTCGATCGCTTGGAGCGCGAGGGCTATCAACCGATCTTCATGTTCCTGCGCGGATGCTCCGAGGAGCCGAACCGCCTCGAGCGCGCCTACCATTCGGGGGCCACGGAAGACCTGGCGGAGGTCCTCGCCGTCCTCGGTGCAGACCCCGAGGGTCCGCCGACCGCCGCGATCGGCTTCTCGCTCGGCGCAAACCTGCTGCTGAAATATCTCGGCGAGACCGAGCAGCCCGGCGTCGGATCGGCCATCGCGGTGTCGGTCCCCTTTGTCCTGCGCGATGCCATGCTGAGGCTCGATATCGGATTCTCGAAGATCTATCGGCGCTATCTGCTTGGAAAGCTCAAGGTGAGCCTGCGGCGAAAGTTCGCCGGGCGGCGCTTCCCCCTCGACGTCGACCTCGACGCCATCGGGGATTTCAACGCCTTCGACGACCGGGTCACGGCACCGCTGAACGGGTTCGAGGGCGTCTTCGACTACTACAGTCGGGCGAGCTGCCGGCAGTATCTGCCGACCATCCGCACGCCGACGCTCATCATCCAGGCCGTCGATGATCCCTTCATGTTCCCGACCACCATCCCTTGGGAGCACGAACTCGGCCCCGGCATCACTTTGGAACTCGCCGATCATGGCGGTCACGTCGGCTTCATCGACGGCCCCTGGCCGTGGCGTGCTCGCTACTGGCTCGAAGACCGGATCATCCGAGGTCTGAGCGAGACAGGGCCGCGGTAAACCGCGTTCAGAGCGAAATGCGTCATTTTCACGTTGCGTTTGGCTTTGCACGTAACTCCGGCCAGCGTGCCCCGTGGCGCAGAGCGCCACGGGGCACGCGTGACACCGCAGAGCGGGTGTCACGGGTTAATCGTAAGGCTCTGCTCGTTGTCGTTGTCGTTTCGAAATTCGCCTTATTCCCGAAGATCGCCTAAGCCAGGGTGAGTCCGGTCAACCTCCGCAGGACGTCCAGTCCGGCATCCTTGTCCGAGCAGCGCAGGATAGCCGCGCGATCGGCCGTATGGGTGTCGATGTCGATCCGGACACCCTGCTGCGCTGCCGCCTCGCATTGCGCCTCGTCGATCATGGCCTCGCCGAAGACCGAGATCACGAAACCGCCCGGGATCGGCGGCGGCGGTGTGAATGCGGACCCGTCGATCAGCGCGACCCAGGCCGGGATGAAGTCGGGACCGTAGAAATCGAAGAAACCGTTCGAGCCCCGCAGATGCACCTCGATCGGTCGTCCGCCGATCATCTCCAGGTTGCACAGACCGCTGTAACCCTCCAGGCGGCGGGCGACCCATTCCGCGATCGACGGCTCCAGGTCGGGGAGCGCGGCCCCGATCTCCCAGTAAACCGGGCGTTCCCGATCTTTGACGTCCGAGCCGCGCGTGTGGGCAAACCAGACCGCACGTCCGTCCTGCACCAAACAATCGCTGCTGGTATGCGGACCTTCGAGCCGCTCGCACCAGAAGCTGCCCGCCTCTTTCGGGACGGCATCGGCCGGAACGGCACGCGCACGCACCGCCATACCGGCGAGGTTGACGATGGGTTTGACGAAGACCTGCTCATCCTCCGCAATCCCGCAGTCGCGCGGGTCGACACCGCAGGGCGCCGCGCGCAGACCCGCATCGAGCGCGAGCCAGAGCTTGTCGTAGACCTGTTGATGCGCCGGGTTAAGACGCCAAGCAGCGGCGTCGTTCACCCCGACATCGCGTCGGGGCGATGGCTGAAACAGATGCTCACGGTCGGGTAAGACGCCGATGAAAGGCACGATTCGGGGATCTCGGGTTGGGGTTCGGGGTTCGGGGTTCGGGGTTCGGGGTTCGGGGTTCGGGGTTCGGGGTTCGGGTTAGCCTCCTGCCTCCTGCCTCCTGCCTCCTGCCTCCTGCCACCAGCTATCAGCTTTCAGCTATCAGCTATCAGCTATTCGAAATCAAAAAACCTTCGCACTTGAGGGCTAACGCCTCCAGCCTAGCGTACTCCCGGCTGGAGGCAGGAGGCAGGAGGCAGGAGGCTGGAGGCTGGAGGCTGGAAGCTCTACCCCACCCGCTCCACCTGACACAACAGCGACTTGAACGGTGGAAACCCGCTGATGGGATCCAGGTGCCGGTCGTCGGTCAGCTCGTTGATGTTGGCGTCGTTGCGACCGTGGGTGCAATGCACGACGCCCGACTTGATTCGGTCCGTGACCTTGGCGATGAAACGCACCGCCCCGCGCGGGGAGCTGACCACGACCGAATCACCGTTCTCGATACCGCGCGGCGCGGCATCGTCCGGGTGGATCTCGGCCAACGGGTGGGGGATCGCGCGGCGCATCCGGTCGATATAGTTGTGCTGCGAATGGGTGTCGAACTTGGTTCGCGCCCCGCTGGTCAGGACCAACGGGTAATCGACCGCCAGTGCGGGTGTGGAGATCGGGCTCTCGGGCGGCTCGCGATAGATCGGAAGTCCGTCGTGACCGGCCTCGCGAAGCTCGATCGAGTCGAATTCCACTTTTCCCGAACGTGTGCGGAAACCGCGCAGCCGGTAGAGCCGATCGGCGTCCATAAACCCGTTCTCGACCAGATCCTCGATCGCCTCGGCGTAGACGACCACGCCGTCAGGGTTGTCGTAAACCTCCCGGCGGATCTCCTCCGGGATGCCCTCGGCCGCTTCGGCCCAGGAGGCCGCGAGGTCACCATTCCAAAATTGATCGGCCATGCCGAGTCGTACACCGAGCTGCAGGAAGATCTCGCCGTCCGGACGCGCCTCGCCCTTGGGCGCGACGATCGGCCGGCGATAGCGCAGCTCGCCCTGATAGGCGCAGCCGGGATAGGCGATCAGCGCGGGACGCTCCAGACTGGTCGCCGCCGGCAGCACGAAGTCCGCCATGAGCGTGGCCGGGTTGTGGAAGAAGTCGGTCGCAACGAAGAAGTCCAGCGCGCCGAGCGCGCGCTCCATCCGCTTGGAGTTGGGCCACATGGCGGTGTTGATGCCCATCGCCAGCAGGGCGCGGATGCGCTGGGGGCGCCCGTCCAGGATGCAGTCGGGCAGCAGCATGCTCTGCGCCGCCGGCCAATAGCGGGTCCAGACCGGATAAACCTCGTCGCCGATGCGCGGCGGCAGATGCGTGCGACAGTAGTCGAACAGCTCGATCGGTTTGGGCGCGGCCTTGTCGTTGAAGAAACGGTTGCCACCCTCGCGGTCCAGGTTGCCGGTCACCGCCGAGAGCAGGATGACCGCGCGGTGGTTCTGGAAGCCGTTGCTGTGCTGGACCGTCGCGGTGGGCGAGAGTGTGATCTGGGCCGGCGGGGTCGTCGCGAACAGCTCGACGGCGGTGCGCAGATCCTGCTCCGCGACGCCGCAGATCTCGGCGACACGCGCGGGCGTGAAGTCGCGGACATAGTCTCGGAAGCCCTCGACACCGTTGGCCCACTCATCTAGAAAGGCTTGATCCTGCCAGCCGTTCTCGAAGATCAGATGATGGAAGCCGAGCGCCAGGGCACCGTCGGTCCCCGGGCGGATCGCCAGATGGACATCGGCCTCCTCGGCGAGCGGTGTGCGGCGCGGATCGACCACGATGAGGGTCTTGCCTGGCCGGCGCAGTACCAACGGATGGGTGTCGAAGGGCGGGATCGAGCCGCGCGGGTTGGTCGACCAGATGAGATGACAGCGCGTCTTCGGCGAGACCACCGTGGACGTGGTTTTGATCTTGTAGCCGAAGGTCACTTTCTCCGCCACCATGGTCGCGGAGAAGCAGCAACCGCTCTCGGTCAGGTAGTTGGGCGAGCCGAAGGCATGTGCCAGACGCTGCAACTGAGGCCGCGCCTCCTTGGTATAGCCGGCGAAGAAGCCTACTGCCGGTGCGCCGTGCTCGGCCTTCGCGGCGCTCAGGCGCTCGGCGATGGTGTCGAGCGCCTCGTCCCAGGACACGCGCTCGAACTCGCCGCTCCCGCGCAGCCCGACGCGCTTGAGCGGATAGAGGATGCGGTCGGGATGGTTGCGCCGATCCAGCTGCACGTAACAGCGCGGACAATCGGGGCCTTGGACGCGGATCGGCTCGCCGTCGTCGTCGAGCTCGACCTGAATCCCGCAGTTGGCATCACACTCGTAACAGGTACTGGTTTTCCACGACATACGACGGTAATCCTGAAGCTCCTTTTGACGATGCCCTGGAATTCGAGCCGATAGGCACGAATTCAAGCGGCTCATGCACAGTCGACGGGAAGCAACCGATGCTGCGATTCGAAGGGGTCTTCAAGGACTACGGCGGGACACCCGCGCTTGCGGGTGTCGATCTGGATGTATCGGAGGCGCAAACGACGGTTCTGATCGGCCCGAGCGGCTGCGGCAAATCTACGCTGCTGCGCCTCGCCGCCGGCCTGATCCGACCCGATCGCGGCCAGGTGTGGTTCGAGGGCGCCCGGCTGGATACGGCCAGCCTGCGTCCTGCCCGGCTGCGCATGGGTTACATGATCCAGGACGGCGGACTGTTTCCGCACCTGAGCGTTCACGACAACGTCACCCTGATGGCACGCCGGCTGGACTGGCCGCGCGAGCGTCGCGAGCAGCGTCTAGCCGAGCTTGCGGACCTGGTGCAACTCCCGACGGCGATGCTGGCACGCTATCCGATCGAGCTTTCCGGCGGCCAGCGACAGCGCGTCGCCCTGATGCGTGCACTCATGCTCGACCCCGATCTGTTGCTGCTCGACGAGCCGCTCGGGGCACTTGACCCCATGATCCGTTTCGAGCTGCAGCGCGAGCTCAAGGCGATCTTCGCCCGACTCGGCAAGACGGTGCTGATGGTGACGCATGACTTGGCCGAGGCGGTCTTCTTCGGACATCGGATCGTCCTGCTGCGTGCCGGTTGCATCGTCCAGCAGGCCGAGCCGCGGGTGCTCCTCGACAGTCCCGCCGAGCCCTTCGTCGCGCAGTTCGTGGCCGCGCAGCGCGAGCCGCAGCGGGTGTTGCTAGGAGCAGTAGGATGAGGCGCGGCATGTCACGAAGGGCCTCCAGCCGCCAGCTTCCAGCCACCGGGCTTGCCCTTGCGCTCGCGCCGGTCGTCGCGTTATTGCTCGCGATTGGACTCGCCGCTTGGTCGCCCGAGCCGCGCGCCGAGGAATCCACACCCCGCCCCGTCACCATCGGCTCGAAGAAGTTCACCGAGTCGGTCATCCTGGGCGAAACGCTGCGTCTGTTGGCACTCGACGCGGGTCATCCGTCGCGTCATCGCGCCGAGCTGGGCGGGACGCGCATCCTCTGGGGCGCCCTGCTGAGCGGCGAGATCGACATCTATCCGGAATACAGCGGCACGCTGGTCCGCGAGATCCTGGCCGGCGAGGATCTGTCCTCGCCCGAGCGCCTGGAGGCGGCGCTCTCGGCCCGCGGGGTGCGATCCTCGGCGTCGCTGGGATTCGAGAACACCTACGCGATCGCAGTGCCCGAGCCCTTGGCGCAGCAGCTCGGCCTGCGACGCATCTCCGACCTGCGCGAGCATCCGGATCTGCGACTCGGCTTCAGCAGCGAGTTTCTGGAGCGCGCCGACGGCTGGCCGGGGCTGCGCCAGCGCTATCGGCTTCCGCAGACGCGCGTACAGGGCCTGGATCACGACCTGGTCTATCGGGGCATCGCCGCCGGGCATCTGGACGTGACGGTGGTCTACACCACGGATGCCGAGATCGCGCGCTACGGGCTGCGCATGCTCGACGACGATCTGGGCTATTTCGAGGACTACCAAGCAATCCTGCTCTACCGCGCGGAGCTGGCCGAGGAGGCACCGGCCGCCGTCGCCGCCTTCCGCCGTCTCGAAGGCGCGATCGACGCGCCCACCATGGCGGGCATGAACGGGGCGGTGAAGCTGGAGGGCGACTCCGAGCAGACGGTCGCCGCACGCCTCTTATCGGAGGGCCTCGGGCTTGAGGTCACGGTCTCCGGTCAGGGCTTTTGGAGCCAATTGGGCCAGCGCACGCTGGAGCATCTGGGCTTGGTCGGGGTCTCGCTCGGTGCGGCCATCCTCTTCGCCGTGCCGCTCGGGGTGTTGGCTGCACAGCAGGCACGGCTCGGTCATCTGATCCTCGGGATCACCGGGATGATCCAGACCATCCCCTCGCTCGCCCTCTTCGTCTTCCTCATCCCCTGGCTCGGGATCGGCTGGCTGCCGACCGTGGTCGCACTCTTTCTGTACAGCCTGCTCCCGATCGTGCGCAACACCCACGCCGGATTGATGGACATCCCGGTGCCGATCCGCGAATCGGCCGATGTCCTCGGGTTGACCCGCGGCGCGCGCCTGCGCCTGATCGAGCTGCCGCTGGCCGCCAACACCATCCTGGCCGGGATCAAGACCTCCGCCGTGCTCAATGTCGGCACCGCCACCGTCGCGGCACTCATCGGCGCCGGCGGCTACGGCCAGCCGATCCTCACCGGGATCCGCCTGGACGACACCGCACTCATCATGCAGGGCGCCGTCCCGGCCGCACTGCTCGCGCTTGGGCTCCAAGGGCTATTCGAGTTTGCCGAGCGCTGGGTGGTGCCGCGCGGGCTGCGGTTGAAACCGACGGATGGGGTCAGGACAGACGCGGATCCCGATCCCGAAAGACCCCGGGCTTGAGCGTGCCGCGTGTCCTTCCCGCGGCTCGAACAGGCGACTAAACTGTCGAAGCGACAGCGGCTCGCGCACCGCATGCGATCTCACCGAGAGCGACCACAGCCATGATGCCCGCCCACCATCCTTCGGCCGTCTGCGACCTCGACCATGTCGATCAGCGCGTTGTCCTGCGCGACGTCGGCTGGGACGACTACGAGGCCATCCTCTCCGCCCGCGGCGACGACGGCGGGGTGCGAATCACGTATTTCAACGGCGAGCTGGAGCTGATGACACCTTCCGTCGATCACGAATCACTCAAGACGCGGCTCGCCCGTCTGATCGAAACCTACGCCGAGATCAGGGACATCGAGCTTGAAGGCTACGGCTCCTGGACCCTGAAGGAAAAGGCGAAGCAGCTCGGCGCCGAGGCCGACGAGTGTTATCTGGTCGGCCCGATCCGCAGGGCACCGAAGGTTCCGGATATCGCAATCGAGGTCGTCTGGACCAGCGGCGGTGTGGACAAGCTCGCGGTCTATCGCGGGCTCGGCGTGCCCGAGGTCTGGTTTTGGGAGGACGGCACGCTGCGCTTCTTCGTGCTGCAGGAGGAGACCTTTCTCGCCGCGACGCGCAGCCGAGCACTGCCGGATCTCGATCCCGCGCTCATCGTCCGCTGCATGGCCGAGCCCACCCAGACACGCGCGATCCGGGCGTTGCGTACCGCGCTGCTCGGCACCGCGGCGGCGCCGGACTCCGATCGATGAGCCGATTCCAGACCCCGGACGAGGTCGAAGCCGCCTTCTATGCCGCCTTCCAGGCACTCGACATCGCCTTGATGGGAGAGGTCTGGTCGGAGCAGCCCAGCCCCGTCTGCGTCCACCCCGGCGGCGATCTCCTGCAGGGTCGCAGCGAAGTCCTACAGAGTTGGCGCGAGGTGATGACCGGGGCCGAGCGCCCCGAGCTGCACTACCGCATGATCCAACGCACGGCGACCGCCGGGCTTGCCGTGCATCTGGTCGAGGAGCTGATCCGCCCGAGCCGTTCGCGCGAGGAGCCCAACCGGATCCTGGCGACGAACGTCTACCGTCAGACGGCAGAGGGCTGGCGGATGACCGCCCATCACGCCTCCTTGCCGCTCATGCGCAGGCGGCCCGAAACGGCGACGCCCGAGACCCCGAAGCCGCGGATGCACTGAATCCGTCGGACCCGGGTCCGCCCGTCGCGCCCGGTCTTGCGTGTCCGCCGACATTTGGTTGTGCCTCCTCGCACGGCTCGGCGCAACCTACAGCCTGCGTAATGCCCGAAAAACCAGCAGCGCCTGTAGAGGCGAATGTATTCGCCCCTTGTATGCCCGGTAAATCTTTTCCCGGAATTCACCTTACGAGTCTTTGAGCTGCCTTCGCCCGGACACCCGCGGCCAAGCAACGACGCCCAGGTAGAGCGCAGCGGCGAGCGGCATGACCGACCAGGTTGGAACCCCCAAGACCCAAAGGGTCGCCCCGCTGATCAAACACCACGCGAGCGGGATGATCGACAGAAACCAGCGCAGCGGATGGCGCACGAGCAGCAAAAATCCCAGCGTCGCAACGACGGTCGGATCCGGTGCGCTGCCGAAGACCTCCAAACCGTACCAGGGTCGACCGGAAAGAAGTCCGAGCAGGGGCTGCAGCGCCAGTGCGAAGACGAGGATCCAGAGCCCCGGGCCGGGATCCCGAGCCACGCCCTCGGGCGAGCCAGCGAGCGGACGCCGCCCGAGCACGACAGCCATCATCAGGCCCTGCAGCAGGAAGCCGATCCCGAAATAGATCCCCGGCCAGCTCAAGGGCGCGTACCAGTGGATCTGAAAAACCCAGCCGACCCATACCCAGCAGGCCGCGGTCAGGAGAAACGGCGCCCGGAGTACCCATCCATCTGCCCGCCGCGCCGTGAACAGCGCCGTGAGCCCCATCGCCAGCCCGATGATCGGAGCCGGCCAGACGCCGATGTTGTAGCGCTCGAACAGCCTGAAATAGGTCTCGCGCGAAAACGGAATCAGGTCGACGAGCGAATAGCTCAAGAGGTCCATCAGAGCGCGGCGACATCGGCGGCCATCCGTCGCCGCAGCGCCGCATCCGGCATGGCCCCGCGTGCGGCCGCCATGTTCTCCTCCATGTGATCCACCCGGCTGGTCGCCGGGATGGCACAGGTCACCGCCGGGTGCGAGACGATGAACTTCAGCAGGACCTGCGACCAGGCGGTGCAATCGATCTCGCGCGCCCAACCCGGCAAGGGGTGACGCTTGACGCGATCGACCAGGGGACCGCCCTGAAAGGGCCGATTGGCGATCACCGCGATCCCGCGTTCCGCGGCCAACGGAAGCAGCCGTGTCTCGGCCTCGCGATCCGCGATGTTGTAGGTCAACTGCACGAAATCGATGGGTTGCGTCTCCATGATCTGCGCAAGCTCGGCGTGACGGCGCCCGTGCGAGGTGGTGATGCCGATATAGCGTACCTCACCGTCGGCCTTCATCGCCGACAGGGTCTCCAGATGGCCACTCCAATTCAGCAGGTTGTGGACCTGCAGAAGATCCAGCCGCGGAAGACCCCAAAGCCGCTCGGACGTGGCGATCTGCTCGACACCCTCCGCGGTCGAGGAGGTCCAAACCTTGGTCGCCGAGAACAAACCCTCGGGGCGATCCAGTCTCGCCAAGCAACTGCCGACGACTGCCTCGGCCGTCCCGTACATGGGCGAGGAGTCGATCATGCCGCCGCCGGCGTCAAAGAAGGCACGCAGGACGTCGGTACGCACATCTTGCGCCACCGGGTCGTCCCCGACGTTGAAGGTGATCCAGGTCCCCATGCCGACGACGGGCAAGGGCTCACCGGTCGAGGGGATGGGTTTGGAGTAGGGCTGCCCATCCACCGCCCGGCTGTTGCCCGGCAGCGTTAGGAAGGACAGAGGCGCGACCGCGAGAGCCGCAAGGAAGGCACGCCGACTCGAGACGCAAGATCGATCCATAGACAAGCTCCAGGTACCGTCCGCCGAGCGGACTCGAGCATTGCGGAGTTTGACCATGATTGCGGGGATGGTTGCACGGAGGACATCGATAAGGGTGCCGGTCTCGGGGCGCGCACGTACACTACCCACCAGGGTAGACCAGTGCGTTGGCAAGGCGGACGCTCGCGCAGCGAGGCACGATCACGTCACCTCGAAAGAGCACCACCCTTATCAGGTCCTTCATGGTTCGCATTAAACCGCGCCGGCTCCGACGGTCGTCGAAGCCGGCGCGGCCAAGCCAATCCAACAAACTACGCTTACCGCACCGGGCGCGGTTTAAAAGGCATCGGCATGACCAAAACCGAACTGCTCGAATTGATCAAGAACGGCGAGAGCTCCGGCGTGGAGTTCAAACGCGACGACGTTCGCCCGGAGCAGCTCGCCAAGGAGATCGTGGCCCTTGCCAACTTTCAGGGCGGCGTGATCCTCCTCGGAGTGGAGGACGACGGGGCCATCACCGGCATCCAACGTGAGCATCTCGAGGAGTGGGTGCTGGATACCGTCTTCGGGCGTTACGTCCATCCGATGATCCTGCCGTTCTTCGAGACGGTGCAGATGGACGCCAGTCGCCGGGTGGCCGTGATCTCGCTCACGCAGGGCACGGCCAAGCCCTACGTGGTGCGCGACAAGGGCCGCGAGGAAATTTACGTGCGCGCCGGGAGCACGTCGCGCAAGGCATCGCGCGAGCAGCAGGCGCGGCTCTTTGCACTCGGGGGCATGCTCCACGCGGAACTACTGCCGGTGTCCGGAACGGCGCTTCAGGATCTCGACCTGGATCGACTGCACGACTACCTGGCCCGGGTGCTCAATGACCCGGAGGTGCCCGCTGATCCGACCGCTTGGGGGAAGCGCCTCACGGGCCTGGGCTTCATGACGGAGCGAGCGGGCGGCGAGCCGGTGTGCACCATCGCCGGCACCCTGCTCTTCGGGCGTCGGCCCCGCTGGGCGCTGCGTCAGGCCGGGGTGCGCTGGATGGCCTTTCCGGGAGACACGATGGACTATGCCGCAAGCGACGATCACATCCTGGACGAGCCCCTGGTGGGACTTTGGCGCACCCGCGACGGCAGCCGGGTCTTGGAGCGCGGGGGACTCATGGAGTCGCTCATCGAGCGGATGCGACCGTTCGTGTCCGCGGAGTCCGCCGAGCTTGTCGACGGGGTGCGCCGCGAACGGCGCTGGCACTATCCGCCGGCGGCACTGCGCGAAGCACTGGTGAACGCCCTCGCCCATCGGGACTGGACGCGCATCGAGGATGTCGAGGTCGTGGCCTACGCCGATCGGTTGGAGATCCGCAGCCCGGGCGCCCTGCAGAATTCCATGACCGTGGAGAAGATGCTGGCCGGACAGCGCTCGCCCCGCAACCCCCTGATCGTCGACGTGCTGCGTGACTACGGCTATGTCGACGCACGCGGCATGGGGGTGCGAAGCAAGATCGTTCCCCTGTTGCGGCAACACAACGGCGTGGATCCGGCGTTCGAGGCGACGGAGGACTATCTCCTGGTGCGGTTCTGGCGGGATGCCGAAGCCCAAGTGAAGGGGTCGGGACGACGGCCGACGGGGTCCATGACGATCCGGTCCTGAACCGCGGGCCCGCTCCCGCCGACCTGATCCAGCCTCTATGAGGCGATGCCTGTGCTGTCGAGTAGCCCCGACGTCCCAGCCGTCCCTAGATTCAAGGCATAGCGGGTATGCTTGCGCTGCCCGGTGCGCACGAGCGCGCCCTTGGCGACCAGGTCCTGGAGGTCGCGGGTCGCGGTGGCGCGCGACGTACGGGCGATGGCGATATAGTTTTCGGCGCTCAAGCCCCCAACGAAGCCCTCGGGCCCCGCCCGGAACACCCGGGCGAGCACCTTATCCTGGCGTGCGTTCAACTGATCCCGAAGCCGGTCGTAGAGCTTGGCTTTGCCGATCAGAAAGATGACCCGGGCGCGCGTGTAGTCCAGCGCATCCAGGACGGTATGGGAGAAATAGTCCAGCCAATCGTCGATGCGATTGACTTTGTTCGCCCGCTCCAGTGCGGCGTAATACGCCTTTTTGTGCCGCTCGATGGTGTGCGATAGCGCGATCAGGGTGGGTTGCCCGAGACCCTGCGCTAGGACCTGTTCCGCAATGGCACGCGCGATCCGGCCGTTGCCGTCCTCGAACGGGTGAATCGAGACGAAATAGAGGTGGGCAATACCCGCGCGTGTCAGGGTCGGCAGCGGGCGCTCGCCGGTCGGGGCGCTGCGGTCGAGCCAGGCGACGAAGCGGTCCATCTCCTCGGGCACCCGCTGGGCGGGCGGCGCCTCGAAATGGATCCTGGGTGCATAGACGGCGCCGGACACCACCTGCATCGGCTCTTCCAAGGTGCGATAGCTCCCGACATCACGCAGGTCCTGCCGTCCTGCCATCAGCATTCGATGCCAGGCCCACAGGATCGCATGGGTCAGGGGAGCCTGGAAGTGCCGATAGAGATCGACCATCAACTCCGCCATCCCCGCCTCGGCCGGGGCGACGCGACGCGGGTCTTGGGTCAGGCCAAACTCGCGCAAAAGGGACGACTGAAGACTGTCGCGATCGAGATACTCGCCCTCGATGCGCGCGGTCATCAGGGCCTCGTCGCCGATCAGGTCGACCGTCAGCGCCCGTTGTTCGGAGTCGTTCAGATGCGCGAAGGCACCGAACAGGAGCCCGGACTCATGCAGCAGGCGCGACTCCAAGGCCGCAAGCCGCTCGCTGTCGTAGGCGAAATCGGGCCAGTCGGATTGTTGCCAGTTCCAGACCATGATGCATAGTGGGAGCCGCTATTGCTCATATTGAGACGCTTTTTTGAGCGATAGGCGGGATCTTAACCCGGTTGTCGCTGAGCAACCAGCCCAGCGCCTCCGCGGCGCGGGCGCGACCTTCCTGCTCTCAGCCACATCTCGCCCCCTCAAGGCCCGATCGCCGAGGATTCCGGGCATTATTTGGGGGCTCATTATGCATTCCAGAGAGTTCCCGACGGAGTCGAGGCGGGGAGCCGTGGAGAGCACTGGATGCAGCGCGAGGAGGGTCGTGGGGGGTAAAATGCTGTCCCTTTTGAAGTCGCCAGGCAGTGCACCCCATGCTGAACATCCAGGGCACCGTTTGGGCACACAAACAAAAGCCGGCGCGAGGCCGGCTTTTAAGGTCTTGAGTAATCTGGAGCGGGAAACGAGATTCGAACTCGCGACCCCAACCTTGGCAAGGTTGTGCTCTACCACTGAGCTATTCCCGCTTTGGAGCCGCGTATTTTAGTGTTTTTCTCGATGCTGTCAACCCCTGGATGGCGTCCACGCGCATCACGCAGGAACAACGCGGCGCTGACCGCTCCAAACCCGCTCCGAAAGGGGCTCAATCGCGCCCCTCGACATCGACCTGTCCGGACAGGCTCGGCCACGCCGCGCGCAGATAGAGCATCATCGACCAAAGCGTCAGGACGGCGGCGACGTAGAGAAGAACGACACCCAGTCCGTAGACCCAGGGTCCGAAGACCGTATCGTGCAGGATCAGGAGCACGATCGAGATCATCTGCGCCGTGGTCTTGATCTTGCCGGTCATCGAGACCGCAACCTTGGCACGCGCGCCGATCTCGGCCATCCACTCGCGCAGCGCGGAGACCGTGATCTCGCGTCCGATGATGACGATCGCCGGGAGTGCCAAGAGGGTGCGGGGGTCGTACTGCACGAGCAGTACGAGCGCGACCGCCACCATCAGCTTGTCGGCGACCGGGTCGAGGAAGGCGCCGAGCGGGGAGGTCTGCTCCCAGAGACGCGCGAGATAGCCGTCCAGCCAGTCCGTAAAGGCCGCGGCGCCGAAGATCGCCGCAGCGACATAGGGCGCCCAATGTGCCTCGATATAGAACACGACGACGAACACCGGGATCAAGACAATCCGGAGCATCGTCAGAAGGTTGGGGATATTCCACATACGTCAGGGCCCCGCGGCCTCCTCGTGAAAGGCATCGTAGATCTGTTGTGCCAATTGTCGGCCGATGCCGTCGACGCAGGCAATGTCTTCGACCCCTGCGCGGGCCAGGCCGCGGATGCCGCCGAACTGCTTCAGAAGTCGCTGGCGGCGCCGCGGTCCGATCCCGGCGAGCCCTTCCAGCGTGGAGGTGGTACGTGCCTTGGCACGGCGCTGGCGATGACCGGTGATGGCGAACCGATGGGCCTCGTCGCGGATCTGCTCGATCAGATGCATGGCGGGGGAATCGCCCGGCAGTATAAGCGGCGACTCGACGTCCAACAACCAAAGCAGCTCGGTGCCGGGACGCCGATCAGGCCCCTTCGAAATACCCACCACCTGCAGGCCGGCGATTCCGAGCTCTTGGAGCGTATCTCCGACCGCGCGGATCTGTCCGCGTCCGCCGTCGATGAAGAGGATATCCGGGATCGGATACTCGCCCTGCTTCACCCGCGTGTAGCGTCGGCTCAGGGCCTGTTGCAGCGCCGCATAGTCGTCGCCGGGGGTGATGCCCTCGATGTTGAAGCGGCGATAATCCGACTTGCGCGGCCCCTCCCCGTCGAAGACCACGCAGGAGGCGACGGTGCGCTCGCCTTGGGTGTGACTGATGTCGAAGCACTCCATGCGTTGGGGCCGCTCGGGGAGATCCAGTGCGTCGCGCAGCGCCTCGATGCGCCGCCCGTAACCGGCCTGGCTGCCGAGCCTGGACTTGAGCGCGACCTCGGCATTGCCGCGGGCCATCTCGAGCCAACGCGCACGCTCGGCGCGCACCCGCCATTTGATGTGTACGCGCCGCTCGGCGCGTTGCGAGAGCGCCGTCTCCAAGAGCGCGCACTCTTCCGGCTCGACGCTGACGACCAGCTCGGGCGGGATCTGCTTGTCGGCATAGAACTGAGCCAGGAATCCGGCCAGGAGGGTCGCGTCGTCCGTGTCGTCGGGCGCCTTCGGAAAGAATGCCTTGTTGCCGAGGTTGCGTCCGGCGCGGATGAAGAAGACCTGCACGCAGCTCGTCCCGCCCTCCTGGGCGCAGGCGATGATGTCGAGGTCGCCGCCCTCCCCGCTCACGTATTGGCGTTGCTGGATCCGACTCAGGGTCGCGATCTGATCGCGCAGCACGGCGGCCCGCTCGAATTCGAGCGCGGCGGCGGCCTGCTCCATGCTGCGCCCCAGATCCGCGATCACCTCCTCGGCGCGCCCGTCGAGGAACTGGATGGTGTGGGCGACGTCCTCGGCGTACGCCTCGAGGCTGACGAGTCCGACACAGGGGCCGCTGCAGCGTTTGATCTGATACTGCAGGCAGGGTCGCGAGCGGTTGTTGAAGAAGCTGTCTTCGCACTGTCGTACCGGGAACAGCTTCTGCAGCAACTGCAGTGTCTCGCGCACCGCCCAGGCGCTCGGATAGGGGCCGAAGAGGCGCCCTTTGGATTTGCGCGGCCCCCGATAGAAGGCCAGTCTCGGGAAGTCGTCCTGCGTGCTGAGATAGATGAAGGGGTAGCTCTTGTCGTCGCGCAGCAGGACGTTGAAGCGCGGACGCAGTGACTTGATGAGGTTGCTCTCGAGCAGCAGCGCCTCGCCCTCGGTGCGGGTCACCGTCACCTCGATGTCGGCGATCTGGCTCACCATCACCTGCAGACGGCGTGTCAGGGCCCGGCTGAAATAGCTCGACACCCGGCGTTTGAGGTTCTTGGCCTTGCCGACATAGAGGACGGTAGACTCGGCATCGAGCATGCGGTAAACGCCGGGACTTTGGGGGATGCGCTCGAGGAGGGCTCGCGCGGGCATCTCGGGTCCGGGTGGACCCTCCTCGGCATCTCGATCGGGGGTGGTGTCGTTCATCTGCCGATTAGAGCGCAAACGACCGACGCGGATCCAGACCGGGCACCCGGGCGCCGGACTCTTCGCGGCTCCGCCCGGGCTCCGCCTGGGTTCCCCCGGACTCCTTCGGCCGCGGGGCGGCGCCTTGATGCACGTCAAGGCCCTGTATCCATGCCGTCGTTAGCGTAGGCGACGAACAGCCTTGAGCTCGGCACCCACCAACAGCGGATCCCACCCTATGCGCATCGCGTCCGGCACCAACAGGAAACAGGGCATCGCCGTCCTTGCGCTCGGCTTCCGGCCGTTTTTTCTGGCGGCGGGGATCGCCGCCGTACTGTCTGTCCTGGTCTGGCTGGCGATGTTGACGGGCCATTTCCCGCAGCCGGGCTATCTGGCGGGGCCGGCCTGGCACGCCCATGAGATGCTGTTCGGCTATCTGGCGGCCGTCATCGCGGGGTTCCTGCTCACCGCCGTACGCAACTGGAGCGGCATGGACACGCCGACCGGCCCGGCACTCGCGGGATTGGTCGCGCTTTGGCTTGCCGCGCGTCTGATGCCCTGGCTTGGACTGCCGCCGCTGCTGGTCGCGCTGACGGATGTCGCCTTCTTTCCGGTCCTGGCGTTCGCGCTGCGCCGGCCGCTCTGGTTTGGCCCCAATCCGGTGAACCGCGTGTTCCTGCTGCTGTTCGCCGGCATGACCCTCGCAAGTGCGCTGGTCCATCTCGATGTGCTCGGCATCCTTCCGGGCGGGGTGGCGCGGGGTCACCGCATGATGCTGGACCTGGTGATTCTGACGATGCTTCTGGTCTCGGGCCGGGTGATGCCCTTCTTCATCGAGCGCGGGATCGCCGGTGCCAAGCCCAAGAGCATCCAGTTCGTCGAGCGCCTGATCTTTCTGCTCGCCGGAGCACTCCTGATCGCGGACCTTATCCAGCCCCACGGTTCCCCGTCGGGCGCCCTCGCGATCGCGTTGGGCCTGGTGCTTCTGGTGCGGATCGCCGGCTGGCACGATCGACGGGTGTGGACAACCCCCATGTTGACGGTGCTCTATGTGGGTCTGCTCTGGCTCGCGTTCGGCCTGATCCTGGACGGGCTCCCCGCCTTCACCACCCTACCCGCCCGCGGCGCGCTGCACACCCTGACCATCGGGGCGATCGGCGTGGTGACGCTCGGGATGATGGCGCGGGTCGCGATCGGTCATACGGGTCGCGCGATGCAGGCCGCTCGCCTGACCATCCTCGCCTTCGTTCTGATCAACCTCGCCGCGGGCCTGCGCGGTCTCGCACCTCTGATGTACCCGGCCGGCTATCACGCCTGGCTGATGAGCGCCGGACTCTGCTGGATCCTCGCCTTCGGGCTCTTTCTCTGGGTTCACGCACCCATGCTGGTCGCGCCCCGGCCGGACGGGCGCCCGGGCTGATGCGGCCGCGGGGCATCGCTTGGAAACGCGATCACTCGGGCGTCGTGTCCGACGGCGTTTTGTTTGTCTGTCCACGCGTCGCCTTCTTCAACTGAGGCGCCGGACGGAGCTTATCGAGGATGTGCCCGAGGCTCAGGATCGGATGGGGCCAGAGCATCCGGGGGCCGGAATAGCGCATGACCTCGCGCACCCGCTCGCGCATCAGGGCGCTGTAGCAGTGCACCTCGCAGAGATTGCAGGCCGGCTTCTCTTCCTGGAAAGGACAGGTGTCGAGACGGCGATGCGCGTAGTCGAGCAAGGACACGCACTCGACGCAGAGTCCTTTGGGGCCGGGGTGATGATCCCGGCAGTAGATCGCCATCATGGCGGTGATGGTCTTCTTCTCGCGTGCAATGCGTCGGCCGAACGGCATTGGATTTCCTCGGGTACGGATGCAAAGCGGGGCCTCGACGATCAATCGTCCAGGATCGAGATGTAGGCGAAGATGTCGCGCAGTTCCTCGGCGGTGAAGGCCGCGAGCAGCTCCTCGGCATCCGGGTCGGACGGGTCATGGACACGCCTCTTGTCGATGTATTTGTCGACCTGGCGCAGCATGTACCCGGTGTACTGACCGGCCAACACAGGTACGGCATCGCGCTCGCGTCCCCGGCCGTCGCGGCCGTGGCAGGAGGCGCACTCCTTGTCGTAAAGGCGCCCGCCGGCAACCGTATCGCCCTCCGCGCGCGGGATCTGGACGATCTGTTTGGTGGCCATCAGCCGCTCGTAGGCGTTGAAATCAGGTGCGTTCTCGTCGACCGGCGGGAGGCGACTCGGCAGCTCGATCGCGGCGAGAAAGGCCGAGATATCGCGGATATCCGAGTCCGGCATCTGCCGGTGGTCCGTGTGCTCCACCATGGCGAGGTTCTCGCGCTCGCGCACTCGGAACAGGTCGAGCTGCCGTGCGATGAAAGCGGCGGGGAGACCGGCCAGCCGGGGATATTCGCCGTCCTTTCCGCCTTGGCCGTACTCGCCGTGGCAGCCGGCACAGACCTCGTTGATCTCGACGGCGTTGTCGAGGTCGGCGTCGGCGAACCGATCCTCGACCTCCTCGGCGAGCGCAACCGGCACGGCGAGCAGACAGCCGAGGACGAGGCCGAAGCATCGAGCAGCACGCGACCCGGTTCGACTCATATCCAGCTCTCCGGATAACGTCGGGTTGCCGGGATGTTGTTGACGATCAAGGCCACGCCCAACAGGATCAGCGGCCCGAGCGTCGCCGGAATCAGCACATAGACATAGCCCATCGCGTGGATCTCCTCCGAGCCCATGACCGCGATCAGCGCGGTTGCCCCGCCCGGCGGGTGCAGGGTCTTGCTCAGATGCATCAGCGCGATGGCCGTCGCCACGGCCACCGCTTGGGCCAGCCAGGGGTCTGCCGAGAGGAGCTTCCAACTGGTCACACCGACCAGCGCCGAGATGACGTGGCCGCCGACCAGATTGCGGGGCTGCGCCAATGGACTGCGCACCGCCCCGTAGAGCAGAACCGCGGATGCACCCAGCGAGCCGACGGTCAGGGTAAGATCGGTCCCCGAGAAGAACGCCTGATTGAGCCAACCAACCAGGCCGATCCCGAGGAATGCACCGATCCACGACCAGAAGACCTCCTGATTGCTGACTCGCGGCGGACTTCCGCGTGTGGTCCCGCGCATCTTTCGGACGTAGGCCATCAGGCTCAAGGCATTGCCTCCAATTGGCATGCGTACCGGAGACTCCGGTGCGACGGCAGGGCGGTTCGGGCGCGCGTCCGATCCGTTCCACCACCGCACCGAGCCCTTGACCGGGATTTGAATCTTGCCGCTCGGTCCGAACCTTGACCCATATCAAGCCGGGCATGAAATCTGTCGGCACGTCATACAACACAAACGGAGAGCGAGGCGATCGATGAACAGGGAGGACTCCCGTTTCGAGCAGACGGCACAGGAGACGAGCGACGACGACGATCGACTCTGGCCGAGCGCCGACTATGCCCGTCAGGTCGAGCGACTGCGCGAGGCCGTGGGCGGGACCGTCTATCTCGTCGAGCTCGAGCCCACCGAGATCCAACTCGGGATTCGCCAGACCGGGCAGCCCTTCGTCCTGCTCGACGTCCTGGAGTTTCCTCGACCGGATCCGGCTCGGGGTCTCGCACCACACCTGATCCTGCTCGACGACGGTCGCGGCGTGAATCTCGGTCGTATCGCACGCATCTGCCTGGAGCGGCCCTTTAGTCCGACACCCGAGCAGATCCTCTACCAGGATCGTCGGGCCACTCGAGAGCTCTTGTTCGCGGAGCGCCGCCTCTCCCCGGCCTTTATCGCCGAACGCTCGCAACAGCTCCTCGGACAGGTGCTCGGGATGGACGGCACGGCGATGCGCTCGGAGCAGTCACCGGTGCTCGGGCATCAGCCGAAACACGTCGATTGATCTGCCTCAAGGCGATCTGCGGATGAGCCACGCCTAATAGGCTCGGCCAGCGGCGCTGAAACCGATCATTGGGGGCATCAGGTGACAGAGAACCATCTTCATCTCTTTCAGGAACCGGACCACGCCGACATCGACGAGATCCGGGAGCTCGAACTTTCCGACGACGACATCCTGGATGCGATGCGGAAGATCCCGGGCTATATCGACATTACGACGACCGACTTCAGAACCATTTATCACCTCGCCCATGCCCATGCCGTCGAGCGCATGAATAGCCGCATGTGTGCGAGAAACCTCATGCGCTCGCCGATCCAACCGCTGCAGCCGACGACACCGCTTCACCAAGCGGCCGGATTGTTCGTCCGCCAAGGCGTCAAGGCGCTGCCGGTGGTCGTGGGCGGTGGTCTGGTGAGGGGGATCCTGACCGAGACGGATATTCTCAAGCGACTCGGAGCGGAGAGTTTTTTGGAGCTGCTTCCGCGATTGCTCGAGCAATGCGACCGACTCGCCCACTGCTGTCACGAAACCGCGACGAGCGCGATGATGACATCCCCGGCGATCTGCGTACCCGAGCACGCCGGCTTCTCGGAGATCATGTCCGCCTTCAAGAGCCACGGCGGGCGCAGCATGCCGGTCGTCGACGAGCGCGGTCGTCTCCTCGGGCTCCTGATGCGCAAGGATTTTCTCGCTGCCTGCCAACTCGATGTGCAGTCGATCCGATGAGGGGCGCTTGGCGCGACGCGAGGCGATTATCCGGAATGTTCCACGTCCTTAAACCGCACCCGGCGCGGTATGCGATGTTCTTGGATGGGATTCGTTAACCCCCTGCGGAAACGGAGACTCTGACCAAAGCCCCGATCGCTCTGGACAAACGCCTGAGAAGACCGAAAAAGGTCAGCCCCCAGGCTACGAGCGCGATGTAGACGGTGATCGCCGGGATCCAGGTCAGGCCGTCCAGCGGCAATGCCTTCGCCAACAACGAGGTGCTCGCCGTATACATGCCCAAGGGAAACACCGCGCCCCAGAATAACGGTGTGTAGACGATCGGCACGCGTCTGAGCCAATGCGTCCAGATCCCCAGGGCTATGAGGAGCGGTATCCACCAGGTCCCGGCGGCCCAAAAGAAGAGGGTGAAACCTTTGAGGAACGGAATCAGCTCGCCAAGCAAGCGCGATTCCTCGGCATGGAGAATCAGTGTCGCCCCGGCCTGCGTGGCGATCGCGGTCGCGCCCATACTGACCCAGTATGGCGGGGTAAAGCTCGCCGGCTCCAACTGCATGAAGGTCAAGCGATAGAAGACTAGCGCGATGATGTTGATATAGAGCATGCACCCCATGAAATAAAAGAACAGACCGAGAAAGAGCATCAGCTGCTGATACTCCGGAAAACCGGACGCGAGCATGGTGCCCAGTACGGCAATGGACTGCGTGGCAACCGATGCAATGAGCCACACACCGCTGAGGCCATCCGTCAAGGACGGCTTGCTCGGATGAACGATGATGGCGGTAAAAAAGGCATAGGTGATCAGGAGCCACAGGCATGCGCCGAAGATCCAAAGCCCGAATGCAAGGTCCTGCTTCCCCGTCAACGTGAGGATCTGTGCCCCCAGAACACAGGTGCCCGCAACGATCGTAAAATACCCCGGACCCAAGGCATGCGCCCTGAGATCGTCGAGGAGATGCGCGGGACAGACCAGGACCCGAATGCCGGTCATCAGCCACAAGACGCCGAAGGCCAGCAGGTTGACCCAGAGCAAGGGCATGGCGATCCAGTCGAGGCCGACCAGATCACACGCAATGGAGAGGATGCCCGTCGCCATGACCAATGAAAAGTAAGACGGCGGCAGCTTCTCGATCCAATACCGAGCCACGGTCGAGACGGCCTGCGAGCGCGTTGGAGATGCCATCGTTGCGCCGGCGCCTCGGATTCGGAGTGATGATCCCGCGGATCCCGGACGTCGCCGGACGGATGACCCGCGGTGCCGCAGCGCCGGACGAGTCGTCCTGCGGCGTTTGTCAGAGGTTCTTCGATGGGGTGCCGTTGCCACTGCACCGCACGCCGAGGGCCATACGGCGACCCGAGGCTATGCGGTCGCGGCGATCAGCGTCCGGCGATGCGCCGTTGCGGAAACACCTCCGACTCCAGGTAGGTGATCAGTGCCCAGATCTTCTCCGGGCCCAGATTCGCATAGGCGGGCATCAGCCATTCATCCTTGTTTCTCGGCAGCCCCGCGGCGATGCGATAGTAGAGCTGTGTCTCGCTCGATCCACCCTTGAGCGGCTCGGTACGCAGATTGCGCGTTGGCACAGTGCGACCCGCCGCGTCCGTTCGCAGCGCGGTCAGGACACCGTCGCCGGCGCCGGTCGGGCCGTGACAGACCGCGCACATGCCGGCGTAAAGCTCCTTGCCCTCCTTGATCATGGCGACCGTCGGCTCGGGTCGCGCCGGAACCTCGATCGTCTCGCCCGGCGTCGGTCGGTCCTTCCAGAACTGCTCGACCGTACGCACCAGCGAGTCGATCTGCCGCTCCGAGAGTGCCGCGAAACCGGGCATTCCGGAACCGGTCAGCCCGTGGACGATGGCATGCCGGATATCCTCGTCCGAAGCGACCCCGTTCGATGTCGAGATGAACTGAAAATGGCCTTCGGCGAGGTTTCTGGGAACGACGGAGAAGGTCGGAGAATTCGCGCCCGGACCGTCTCCGTGTCCCTGGAGACCATGGCAGCGCGCGCATTGGCTGACATAGAGCGGATAGCCTTCCAGAACCTTCTGCGCTTGACTCGAGTCCGGCCCCGTCGGCTCGACCGATGTCGCCGCATGCGCGGCTTGAACCAGGCCATCGCCTTTCGGACTAGGCAGGACGAAGGCGATGACGACCAAGACGCCGACTACACCTGCGGTCAGATAGGTCATATAGGACTTGTCGGTGACGCCTTTGAACTCCCAGCACCCCAACACCCAGCCGTTCTGGAACTTCTTCGCCGTCGTGCGCAAGACCTGATAGGGTCGCACCAGATAGTTGACCGGCAGCGTCCAGGCATGGATCAGCTTCGTGAAGGGGAAATAGGCCGCGAAGGCGAACGCGAGCAGGATATGGACCTTCGACAACAGCGGCGCGGATGCCATCAGCTCCGGCTGCGGTGAAAGCCGCCAAAGGCTGGCGAACCAAGGCGCTGCCGTATAGGAGACGCCCCAAATACGATCCCCCAACGCTTGATAGATGGCAACGCCCAGAATCGCGATGAGGAACAGATGCACGATGTAGTCATCGGGCTGACTCATCGCGCGCATCTCGGGAACAACAGTCCGCCTGATCAGTGCAATCACCGACCCGATGATCGCGACCAAACCACCGAGTGTCGCCAACCAAAAGAAGGCGCCGACCCAACTCCGCCACCCCAGCATCCCGCCGATCAATCCGGCGAGATGACCAAAGAAGACCAGGAAGATGCCCCAATGCAGAAGATGCGCGGCGAGTCCGAGGATGCCCTGGCCATGGAAGATCCCGCTCGCGCGGGTCGACATCCCGAACGGCCGATAGACCATCCGAATAAAGGGTACGACGAAGAAGAGCGTCAGTGCCACGTAGGGGAAGACACCCCAGATGACATAACTCGAAAACAGGATGTTGTTCATTGGCGCCCCCAACCGGTGGTGGACAGTTCAGGAGATGGCGAGAGCCCCGGCGTCGACGAGGTACCCTTGCGCACCGGGATCGTCGCTTGAACCTCCGGAGCGAGCCAGACGGGATCATCGGCGAGACGCTCCAGATCCTCCTCCGCGACAAACTCGAGCGCTTCCATCAGCAGGTCGTAGACGCTCTCGTACTTCTGCAGCGCTTTGCGCATCGCCGGGATGCCGGGCTGCAGGTATTGGTCTACGAAGCGGCGTCGCAGCCCGATACCGTCGCGTTCCGGATGCGCGCTGCTCACGGCCAGGAACTCGATCATCACCGGCAAAAAATCAGGCAGCTCGGTGATGGCGAGATCGAACCCGAAATGCTCGTAACTCGCCTTCAGCTCGATCATGTACTGATTGCGCCCGCAGGCACCGGCGCCCCGGCAGGAGTTGGGCTCCTCGTACATGTGCGACCCCAGGTAGAGCGGACAGGGCGGCGTCAGCTCCAGGGTGGCGGTGTACTCGTCGACGTTGTGCGCGGCTGGGGATGCCAGGAAACGCTCGATGCGCTCGCGCATCGGCGTCTCCGGGATGGCCTGGAGGAAGCGCTCCACCCGCCCGGCGTCCCGGACGGATGGATTGAGCAAAAGCTCTGCGATCAACCCGTACATGGCCCCGAGATCCCAGCCGGCCGACCCCGTCGAGACTGCTCCGGACGCACCCGGACCCGATACGTAGGCTTCGGTCGATTGGACTGCGCTCATGGTCAGCTCCCCACACCCATCTTGTTGCCGTGGAACGATGTGCGCCGCTTCGGACTCTGCTCGGGGGCGAGCAGGTCGTACCCGGTGAAACCACGCTCCAGGTAAGGCGCGTTGTCGGTGTCTTCCGTGCGCGAGGTCGCGATAACGAACCGTTCGTGGAAGTGCGCGAGCGAGAGCAGCCGATGCATATGCCGTGCTTGCTCGATCGTCAGTCCGACGGCCTTCAGGACGGTATCGTCGGTGCGACCCTCCACACGCTCCTGGCGACGGAACTCGCGCAATGCGAGCTGGCGCAGCAGGGCCGTCTCGACCAGCTTCGTATTGCCCGCAGCCAACAGTCGGGCCAGATATTCGATCGGAATGCGGAACTCCTTCAGATCCGGCAGCACCGTGCCGCCGTCGACCATATCGAGCGTGCCGCGATCATTCGGCTTGGCCGTTTGCACCGGACTCTCCGGGGGGATATAGAAGAGGCTCGGCAGCGTGCGGAACTCCGGATGCAGCGGCAGCGCGATCTCCCATTCCTTGACCATCTTGTAGACCGGCGAGCGGCGGCAGGCATCCAGCCAGTTGTCCGAGATGCCTTGACGCTTCGCCTCGGCAATGATCTCCGGGTCGAAGGGGTTCAGGATGATGTCGCGATGCCGATCCACCAACTCGTGCTCAGGCGCATTCGCCGTCTCGGCGACCCGATCAAGATCGTAGAGCAGCGGGCCGAGATAGCGAATACGACCCACGCACGCCTGGAAGCACATCGGCGGCTGGCCGGTTTCGAGCCGCGGGAAGCAGAGAATACATTTCTCCGACTTACCCGTGCGCCAGTTGTAATAGGTCTTCTTGTAAGGACAACCCGAGACGCAATAGCGCCAACCCCGGCACCGATCCTGATCGATCAGGACCACGCCGTCCTCTTCGCGCTTGTAGTTCGCACCCGATGGGCAGGAGCCTACGCACGCCGGATTCAGGCAGTGATTGCAGATGCGCGGCAGATACATCATGAAGGAGTTCTCGAACTTCAGAAGCGCCTGACGCGCCGCAGGCGTCATGTCCATGAAGTTGTAATCGAGCTTGCCCGTTCCCTCTTCATGGGTGCCGGCGCCATTGTCCTCCCAATTCACGCCGTAGGTCAGCTCGATGTCTTCCTCGCCGGTAATCTGCGACTTGGGGCGTGCGACCGGTTGCGAATACTTGGTCGGCTGCTCCGAATGAAGATCCTCGTAGGTGAAGGTGAAGGGGCCCTTGCCGTAATAGTCGTCCATCTGCGGCAGAACAGGGTTGTAGAAGAGGCTGATCATCTCCCAAAAGCGCGAGGCCTGATTCAGCTTGGGCGCATCCGCACCCGGATCCTCCTTCCAACCACCGCGGTACTTGTCTTGGTTCTCCCATTGCTTGGGATAGCCCGCACCCGGCTTGGTCTCGACATTGTTCCAGAACATGTATTCCGCGCCTTCGCGGTTGGTCCACACGTTCTTGCACGCAATGGTGCAGGTTTGACAACCCAGACACTTATCCAGGTTGAAGACGATACCCATCTGTTGCTTGATACGCATGGTTTATGCCCCGACGCTCAGCTGTGACTCTTGGTAAATGACCTTGCGACCGCGCGACTCCATCGGTTTCTTGCGGATGAGCACCACGCAATCGCGCTCCGATGGACTGGTCCCTTGGTAATTGAGCCAATAGGTCCAATTAGCGTAGCCGCCGACCATGGTCGCGGGGTTCATCATGATGCGGGTGGTGGCGTTGTTGTTGCCGCCGCGCAGATCGCTGGCCCCGCGTTCCCTTGCCAACGACGAGAAGGGTACGTTCACGTGACGCTCGGTCTGGTGATAGACGATCGACATGTCGCGCGGCACCGTATGGCTCACCACTGCTCGGGCGACCTGGATCCCGTTCTCGTTGAAGATCTCCACCCAGTCGTTGTCCTTCACACCGATATCGCGCGCGTCGTCGTCGTTGATCCAGACCGTCGGCCCGCCGCGGAACATGTTCTGCATCTGCCATGAATCGCCGAACATGCTGTGAATGCCCCATTTCTGATGCGGGGTGATGAAGCGGAACAGCTTCGCCCCTTTCATCTTGATGTCCTTCTGGGCCACGTCGCCGATCGACACCATGTCCACCGGCGGCTTGTAGACCGGGAAGTCCTCGCCCAGATCGCGGAACATGCGGTGGTCGTAATAGATCTCCTGTCGTCCGGTGAGGGTGTGGAAGGGCTTGAGCGCCTCGATGTTCAGCGTCCAGGGCGAATAGGTCCGCCCCTTGGTCTCGATGGCGGACCAATGCGGCGAGGTCAACGCCCGCCTCGGCTGAGAGATGAGATCGGGATAGTGGTAGGCGGTCTCCCGCTCATGCTCGACGATATGCGCAAGCGGCACGCCGCAACGCTCCTCGAGCTTCTTGAACATCTGATAGGACAGCTCGCCGTCGCTCTCGGGCGAGATCCGCAGGATCACCTCGCAGACCTTCGCGGCCGTTTCCATGTTCGGCCGGCCCTGCTTCTCGCCGACCAGATAGCTCTCCTTCATCTGCTCGTACGCCTCGGCGAGGTCGCCCTTGACCCCCTTGGCGCCGTAGCCGTTCGGCTTGGTGACCGCCGGACCCAACGTGGTGTACATGTCGTGGACCCTGGTGTAGTCACGCGTCACGACACTGACGTTCGGGAAGGTCTTGCCGGGAATCGGCTCGCTCTCGCCGGTCCACCAGTCGCGCAGCTCGCCCATGGGTTGCGCCATCTCGTCGGGCGTGTCCGTGCTCAGTGCCGTCATCACCAGATCCTCGATCGGATCGGGTAGATGGACCTTGGCCAGCTCGCTGATCTTCTCGGCGATGAGTCGGAAGGCCTCCCAGTCGTGCTTGGATTCATAGGCCGGGTCGTGTGCCGGCGTAAAGGGATGCAGGAAGGAATGCAGATCAGTGCAGGTCAGATCGAACTTCTCGTACCAGTGCGCGGTGGGGAGCACGATGTCGGAGTAGTTCGCGGAGGAGTCCATCCGCAGGTTGACGTTGTAGATGAGATCCAGCTTCCCGATCGGCGCGTTCTCGGTCCAGTCGATCTCGTTGACCATGTCCTTGGCGCGGGTCTCGCCGCCGAGCACATTGTTGTGCGTGCCGAGCATGTGCTTCAGATTGAGCTCATGCCCGCGCATGCTGGTACCGATGAGATTCCCGCGATAGATCCAGAGGACCTTCGGGTGGTTCTTGGGCGCATCCACATTGGGCAGGGCGAACTTGAGCTTGCGCTCCTTGAACTGCTGCGCGACCCATGTCTTCACATCGTCGAGGCTCTCGCACCCGGCCTTGCGCGCGTCCTGCATGACATCCGTGGGATTGCGCTCGTCGAACTGCGGGAAGAACGGCAGCCAACCGTTGCGCACCGCGACCGCGTTCATGTCTGCGGCATGATTGGCCTTGGCGGGCATCTCCTTGGCACGCGGCGCCCAGAGCGGATCCAGGCTCATGCCGTCGTAGCGCCACTGATCCGTGTGGAAGTAAAAATAGGAGGTGGAGTTCATCTGCCGCCCGACGTTGCCCCAGTCGGCCGCATTGCCGATCGTCCCGATGGCCGCCACGTTGCGGATCTTCTCGGTGCCCACGTAGTGCGCGAACCCGCCGCCGTTGCGCCCCTGACACCCGGTGAGGATCCCCATGACGGCCTCGGAGCGATAGGTCAGCGACCCGCCGTGGTACCAGTGCAGGATGCCCGAACCGGTGATGAAGAGGCACTTGCCTTTGGTCTTCTCGGCGGTGTCGGCCCACTCGCGCGCCACGCGGATCGCGAGGTTGCGGTCCACGCCCGTCTCCTGCTCCTGCCAGGCCGGGGTGTAAGCCTCCGAGGCGTCGTCGTAGTCCTTCGGGTAGCCCGAGCCGGAGAGACCGCGGTTCACGCCGAAGCTGGCGAGCAGCAGATCGTAGGCCGTGGCGACGCGCACCTTGGTGCCGTCCTTCTTGGTCAGAACGCGGCTCGGCACGCCACGGAGACTCTGCCTCGCCTTCTCGCCCCGCAGCGCCGTGGTCCCGAACTCGACGTTGAAGGTGTGCGTGAAGTCGGCGTACTCGACGATGACCTCTTCGAAGTCGCCGTCCATGAGTGTGAGCAGCGGATCGAACGGCTGGGCCGTCACCGCGTCCTCGTTCTTGAGGTTCCAGCGCCCGGTGTTCTTCTCCTCCCAACGGAAGCCCAGCGTCCCGCCCGGCAGACGCAGCTCGCCCTGTTTGTCGAAACAAGGCAGCTTCCAGTCGGCCAATTCTTCGTCGGCATAGGCGGCGACATCGCTGGCGCGCAGGAATCGACCGCTCGCGTAATGGTCGCCCTCCTCGTCCAGGATGACCAAGAAGGGCAGATTGGTGTATTGCGCCACATAGCTGTGGAAATACTCGGAACGTCGATTGACATGGAATTCCTGCAGGATGACGTGAATACAGGAAAGAATGAATGCCGTATCCGTACCGGGGCGCACCGGAACCCAAAGGTCCGCGAACTTGGTGACGTCGGAATAGTCCGGCGAGAGATTCACCAGCTTGCCGCCGTTGTATTTGTGCTCGGAGGCAAAATGGGCATCCGCCGTGCGGGTCATCGGCAGGTTCGAGCCCATCACGATCCAATAGGCGCTCTGATACCAGTCGGCCGATTCATGCACATCGGTCTGATCGCCCCAGATCATCGGCATGACGTGCGGCAGATCGTGATACCACTCGTAGAAGCTGAGCATGGTCCCGCCGAGCAGATTCGACAGGCGATGACCGGAGAGGAAGCTCACCATGCTCATCGCCGGAATCGGCGAGAAGGATGCCAGGTGGTCGGCGCCGTGCTCCTTGATGGTGTAGATCTTCGCCGCGGCGATGATCTCGGTGGCCTCGTCCCAGCTCGTGCGACGCCAGCCGGCCTTGCCGCGGGCGTTGCGGTAGGCTTTGGAACGCTCGGGGTTCTCGACGATCGCGGCCCAGGCGGCGATCGGATCCTTCCCGGCTTCGCGCTCGGCCCTCCAGAAGTCGAGCAGCACCGCGCGGACGTAGGGATATTTCGGACGCACCGGACTGTAGGGATACCAGGACGCCGAGATCCCGCGCTGGCAGCCGCGCGGCTCGTAGTTGGGCGTCTCGTCGTTGATCTGGGGCCAGTCGGTCTTCTGCAGCTCCCAGGTGATCATGCCGTTCTTGACGAAGACCTCCCAAGAGCAGGAGCCGGAGCAATTGACGCTATGGCTCGTGCGCACCGACTTGTCGTATTGCCAGCGGCGGCGATAGAAGTCTTCCCATTTGCGCGGCTCGTCGAGCTCGCGGAACCAGCGGGAGCCACCGTTGCCGTTGCCGTCGTCTTTGGTCTTGCTCATTGCTGTTCTGCCTCTTGGGTTTCCGGTCCGACTTGAGTACCGGTTTCGCTGGCATGGGCCAGCCCGAAAGCCTTGACGAACGGGCGGAAATCGCGGACCGTCCCGTAGATCGCCACCACCGCATTGCGCCGCTCGTCGTAGACGAGGTTCACCGCCTCGGATCGACCGATCGGATGGGGGACCGCGTTGTTGTCGTGGTCGACCCAGTCCTCCTTCATCGCCTGCATGGAGACGTACAGCAGCCCGCCGTCGCGATGGGCCTGCCACCAGACGCGGTAATCCCACTCGCCCACCTTGATCTCGTGTTGACTGGTCTTGGCTTGCGGATCGTGCGGATCGATATCCCATTGCAGGACGGGAATACCGATGTCGTAGTCGATGGATTCACGCGGGCCGCTGAGCGGATTCGGACCGCCCGGCCGATAGCCGGCTGCGGGCGCAACGTCATGGCGTCCGAGCGCGATGGCGAGCAGATCCGGCTCCGGCAGCTCGCCTTCCTCCAAGAACTCGGCCTGGAGCGGCGTCATGAGTCTGCTCATCGTCGCGCTCGGGCCTTCGGGCTTCTTGCGGAGCTCCTTCGCGAGGTCTTCGGCGCTGCGCAGCGGCACATCCGGGACGAAGGGCGCGATCCGACGGATCTGCACGTCCGCGAAGTCCGCGCGTTGAAGCACATCGCGAATCTGCCGCTCCATGGTGGCCACCTTGGTCTCGTCGCGCGTGTCGGGCTTGAACTCGACCTCCACCATCGGCCCGATGGCGAGAATGTCCCCGACAAACCCCGAGGCGATGATGTCGCGCGAGAAGCCGGGGTACTTGACCTCCCGGAGCAACTCCCGCACGCGCTGCGACTCCTCGTTGATCATGGTGTTTTCACTCCTCATCCTCCGTTCTCAGGGCCGCCCGTCTTGATGCGGCGGTCTCTGCTGTTGTCTCCGAGCGATTTACTCGGATTGAGGGGCTCGTACGCAGAGCCATTCAGCAACGGGTATGCCAGAGGGAAATCGAGACGTGCGGGAGCTGTGCTCGGAATCGGAGCGGTGTTGCTAAAGAGGGATTTGAGTGTAGCGGATCTTACTGATTTCAATTGTGAAAACAGGCATGGACGGATATCGGTCGAGACCAGTGGAAGGCGTTTTGGAAGGACGGAAGGGGACCCAAGTCATCCCCACCATCGGTCGGCCTGGGTTCAGAGGAAGCGCCGGTCGGCGAGACAGATTGTCCCGTCGCTCATTGCCGTCCGGTTCAATGTGTCTCGGCGACAGGGACAAGACGAGCATGGTTTGGAGGCGACGATCTGGCTCCCGGCAAGCGCGTGCTGAAGGCGATCGCAGTCAGGCTTGCGGAGAAAACACACGACGCAAACCGCGCTGGGCGCGGTTTAGACGCCGAGGAAGGTCATCTTCGAGTGTGTCGGCCGACGACGGTCAGTCGCCGTAGTGGGTTCTGGCGCACACGACGATGACGACGAGCTCATCATCCTGAATGCTGTAAAGGATACGATCCTGGTAGCTCAATCGGGCCGAATAGTATCCCTTGAGCGGTCCCGCCAAGCGCTTTGCAGAGTGCGGATCGACCGCGAGGCGATAACGGACGATGTCCGTTATTGTTTTCCCGTGCAGTTGTCTTCGACGCCGAACAACACGAATTCCCCGCCGGGACGCCTGTGTGGTTTCGGCGCCGAGCGGGATGCGGGGGGTCGGATCCTCGCGCTCGGCGTGGATTCCATGGACCAATGAGAGGATCATTTGGGCTTCGCCGCCTTGGCGGACGAGATAAATCGGGCGCGGCAGTCAGTGATCGGCCCCGGCTGATCGCAAGATAACGAGGGGACCAGGCATGTACATCGGCAAGGTGATCCTGAAGAACATCCGCGGCTTTGCCGATCTGGAGTTCGACCTCGCGCGGCCGGATGGCAGTTATGGCGGCTGGACGGTCTTCACCGGCGACAACGGTTCCGGCAAGAGCACCTTGCTGAAGGCGATTGCGCTCGGACTTGCGGGTAAGGATGCCGCGCGCGCCTTGCAGCCGAGCTTTCGCGGCTGGATTCGCGACGGAGGTGACGGCGAGGCATCCATTCAGCTGGAGATCATCAGAAGCAGCGAGGACGACGCCCTCGCGACAGGCGGTCGCGCTCCATCGGCCTCTCGTAGCTTTCCGGCAAAGCTGGTCCTGAAGAACGGTGGCCGGGAAGTGATGCTGCAGTCGGCCATTCCGGACGAGAAGCAGAATCAGAGAAACGACTCCACCCCGGAACGGACCATCTGGGCTAGCGATGCGAAGGGCTGGTTCTCCTGCGGCTATGGCCCATTCCGTCGTGTCTTCGGCGCCTCCCCCGAAGCGGCGCGCCAGATGGTGGCCCCTTCCACCGAGCGCTTCGTCACCATGTTTCAAGAGGCGGCGTCCTTGGCCGAGGTCGATCAGTGGCTGCGTAACCTCAACCACAAAGCGCTTGAGAAGAAAGCCGCAGAGAGTGCCCAACTGGAGCTTCTGCTGGAGATTCTGAGGGATGAACTGATGCCGAATCAGATCACCATCGATCGCGTGGACTCGGATGGGCTCTGGCTGAAAGATCGGAACGGGGTTCAACTCTCTTGGGAGGAAATGAGCGACGGCTACCGTGCCGCCCTAGCTCTGCTCACCGACATCCTGCGCCATCTAATCAATGCCTATGGCATCGATGACCTGAAAGAACGCCTGGACGGAAAGCTCCGGATCAAGCGCAGCGGGGTCGTGCTCATCGACGAGGTCGATGCCCACCTGCACCCGGAGTGGCAACGGGAGATCGGCTTCTGGCTCAAGCGACACTTCCCCAACATCCAATTCCTGGTCACCACCCATAGTCCCATCATTTGCCAGGCGGCCGATCCCAACGGCCTGTTCGTGTTGCCCGAGCCGGGCAGCGCTGCACCACCGAAGGCGCTCTCAGAGAAAGACTACAACACCGTGATTGCCTCGCGGCCGGATACCATCCTCCTAACACCGGCCTTCGGCCTGCAAAATACGCGCTCGCCACGCGCAGTAGCCGGCCGCGCCGAGTTGGCCGGTCTACAAGCCAAGCGGCGGGCAGGGGCAAAGCTCACCAAGGACGAACAAACTAAAGAACAACAGCTTGAACTCTTCGCAACCGGCGATGAGGAGCCCTGACGGATGCGTCGGGTCACACGCAGCGCCCTTCCTGTCGCAACTCAGAAGGCACTGGATCGGCATCAGGAGATGGTCAACCAAGCGCGGGCCGATGGCACCTTGAACGTCGAAAGACAATGGAAGGGTGCGCGCAAGACCAAGTGTTGTTTCCCATCCTGATCCGCAAACCACCGGCAGTTTTTGCAGGAAGTATTCCACCGGTGATGTCATTTTCCGGTGAGGCAATGCGGTAGGCGCGGAGCGCGGATGTCCCGCACGCTTCACCGGCGTGCATCCTCGCGGTCGTCCCGGCACAATCGCCTCACCCTCCTCCACATGAGAAGGCCCGCCACGGGTGCAACCGTGCGGGCCGATGGCCGGTGCAACTACGCTTCGAGTGTCATCTCACCGGCGCGGACTACGTTACGCAACAAGGCTGGTTGAGCGCAACGCTTCCGTGCTGTCCGCTGCATCCGCATGGCGATTGCGGCTTTGCGCGTCACGGCACCTATGAGCGCGTCTCCCCGCCCGGCACGCGGGTGGCGCGCTGGTACTGTCCCGAGGGGCATCGCACCTTCAGTCTGCTCCCCGACTGTCTGGCGGCGCGCCTCTCGGGCACCTTGAGCGAGGTCGAGGCGGTGGTGCGTGCGGCCGAGCAGGCGCCGAGTCTGGAAGCGCTGTGCAAGCACCAACGTCTGGACATCGAACTGCCCGGGGCGTTGCGCTGGGTCCGTCGGCGTGTGCAGGACGTGCACGGCGCGTTGCATCGTATCAAGGGTGTTCTCGGGGACACGTTCGCGAACGTGGCGCCGACGCTGACGGCGTTCGCCGACCACCTGGAGGTGGAGCCGGTTCTGGTGGCGTTGCGCGGGATCGCCGCGGCCTGGCTTGACGTGCTGCCCAAGCCGCTCGGATTCGCGCCCCGGCGCCGCCGGGGCCGCAGTGCGCTCCCCCGCCTCCAACACCGTGCGGGGCCTGACCCGCCGGGCTGCCCGGCATAGGGTCCGCGGCGCAGGCAAACCGCCTGCGTCAGCCGCGGAGTGCGTCCATGAGTGACCCGCAGACCGATCTTCAGCACGACATCGCCCTGTTTCGCTACGGGGTGATTGCCGAACTCGTGCAGTGGCCCAAGGAAGAGAAAGGCCTCTACGAGGCGATCCAGACCAAGGCCGAGCGCGACTACGCCATTCCGGGCAGCACCCGCACCCGGGTCGCCGCCGAGACCATCCGCGATTGGCTCAAGGCCTATCGGCGCGGCGGCTTCGAGGCCCTTCTGCCCAAGCCGCGTGCCGATCGCGGTCAGGTGCGCCGCCTGCCCGCGAACGTGGTCGAGGCGCTGCTCGCCGCCAAGGAGGCCAACCCGCAGCTGTCGGTGCAGTTGGTGATCCGCGCGGTGCGCCGGCGCCCCGAGGTCCCGCCCGATCTGCCGCTGCCGCCCTCCACCGTGCATCGCCTGCTCGCCCGTCATGGCCTGATGGACACGGCCAAGACGGCGAGTCAGGCGCAGGACCGGCGCCGCTTTGCCTTCGAGCAGGCCGGGGAGCTGTGGATGAGCGACGTGATGCACGGTCCGGCCGTGGTGGTCGGGGAGCGGGTCAAACGCAAGACCTATCTGATCGCCTTCATCGACGATGCGACCCGGGTGATCCCCTATGCGGCCTTTGCGCTGTCGGAGAACACCCGAACCTTTCTGCCGGTGCTCGCGCAGGCGATCCTGCGCCGCGGCTTGCCGCAGAAGCTCTATGTCGACAACGGCGCCAATTATCGCTCCAAGCAGTTGGCCCTGGTCTGCGCCAAGCTCGGCATCGCGCTGATCCATGCCCGGCCCTATCAACCGCAAGGCAAGGGCAAGATCGAGCGTTGGTTCAAAACGGTCCGTGCGCAGCTGCTGACCCGCCTGACCGAAGCGGATCTGGCGAGCCTCGCGGCACTCAACCGCCGCCTCGCCAGCTGGATCGAGGGCGAGTATCACCACACCCCGCATCGCGGCCTGGAGGGCGCCACGCCGCTCGAGCAGTGGGCGCGCACCGGGGCCGCGGTGCGCTTTCCCGAGCCCGGCCTGGACCTGGCCGATCTGTTCCTGCACGAGGCGGTGCGCAAGGTGCAGAAGGACCGCACGGTCAGCCTCCACGGGGTGGTCTACGAGGTCGACGCCGCCTTGGTCGGGGAGAACATCACCCTGCGCTACGATCCGGACGCACCGCCCGAGCGGCCGATTCAGGTCTGCTTCGAGGGCCGCGCGCACGACCCGGCCCGTCCGGTCCAGACGTATGCGAACTGTTTCGTCAAACGCGATCGTCCCTCGCGCACCTTGGCCGTGGACGGACCGGTCCCCGAGCCCGCACCCTCGGCGCTGCGCCTGCGCGAACTGCCCGAGGCGGATGCCGACACCCTGGAGGGCCGCTGATGTACCGCAAACACTTCGCCCTCACGGCCTTTCCCTTCGATCTGACCCCGCCGCCGGATGCGCTGTTCGCCGCCGCCAGCCTCACCGAGGCCGAGGCACGTCTGAAGCATCTGCTGGAGCTGCGTGCCATCGGCCTGATCACCGGCGAGGCCGGCTCGGGCAAGACCACGGTCTGCCGCAAGGTCGCCGCCGATCTGCATCCGGGCCTCTATCGGGTGTTCTACATTCCGCTGTCCACCGGCAACGTGATGGACATGTACAAGACCATCGGCTGGGAGCTCGGCCTGCCGGTGGAGCGCAACCGCGCGGCGGCCTTCCGCACCATCCGCACCGAGATCACCCGCTTGAGTCTGGAGGCCAAGCAACGCCCCGTCCTGATCATCGACGAGGCCCATCATCTGCGCAACGAGGTGCTCGAGGATCTGCGTCTGCTCACCAACTATCAGATGGATTCGGAGAATCGCCTGTGTCTGCTGTTGGTGGGACTCACGGAGCTGCGTCGCCGTCTGAGCATGGCGGTACATGAGTCGCTCGCCCAGCGCATCGTGGTGCGTCATCACGTGACCGGGCTGACCCGCGAGGAGTTGCCGGCCTATCTGACCCATCGTCTGCGCCTGGCCGGCTGCGAGCTGCCGCTGTTCGAGCCGCCCGCCGTGGAGGCGCTGTTCCAGGCCACCCGCGGCATGCCCCGCAAGGTCAATCGTCTGGCCCACTACGCACTGACCGGGGCCGCGCTGGAACAGGCCCGCCAGGTCACCGCCGAGCACGTGCAGACTGCCCGCGAGGAGGTCGCCCCATGAGCCGGCTCCCCGAACCCTTCACCATCCTCCTGCCCGAGGACTGGACGCCCGAGCAGGCCTGGGCCGTCCAGGATTGCTTGGATGAACTGCTCGTGCAGATCCAGGCGCGCTACGGAGCGGCCGTGCAGCAGTGGCTCTACGGCGAGGACACCGATCCGGATCCGGACCCGCCGCCCGACGCCGTCACCCAACTGGACCTCTTCGAGAACGACTTCGACGATCCGCTGCCCTTCTGAGCGACCCTTGCCCGGCGGGTCGCCACCCGCCGGGCACCCTCCCTACAGGCGCCCGACCCGGGCGCGTCGAACACCGCCGCGACGCACTCCACACACCGCCTTCGCGCTCCTCGGGCTCCTCGCACTCCTCCACCTGCCGACACTGCGCCACCGGGGTGATCAGTGCGGGAAAACCGCGAGCATTCCGCGCGAAACAATTCGGGAATCGGCCGGTGAAATAAAGCGAGCGACAACACCAAGCCGCTTCAGACCGTACTCAAGACACTCAAGCAGATGGCCGGGATGCGCGAGCGATGCATGTACTGCGGGGATTCTCACGGCACGGACATCGAACACTTCTGGCCGAAGACGCCCTATCCGGAGCGGATGTTCCGCTGGCCCAACCTACTCCTTTGCTGTTCGGAATGCGGACGATTCAAAGGGAATGTCTTCCCGTTGGATGCCGGCGCGCAGCCACTATTGGTGGATCCTTCAGAGGTTAACCCTTGGGATTTCATCGACTTCAACCCGGACACCTGCACCTTCGTGGCCCGCTATGACCTCGCCACCGAGGCTCCGTCGGCGCGGGGCGCGAAGACCGTGGATCTACTCCAGCTCGACCGACGCGAAGCCCTGGAGGCGGGCTACCGCAAGACCCACAGACGCATCCTGGCGCTATTCGAACGCGCCCTACAACAGTCGGACGTCGATCCCGACGCGCTCTGCCAAGATCTGAGCGAGGCCGACGATCATGGACTGCTCGGCTGGTACCTTACCGGAACCGGCCAGCACTTGAGTCCGTTTCGCGAGATTCGCGCCAAGCATCCCAAGGCTTGGGACGTCTGCGTCGCCGCGCTGACCTGACAAGTTGACCAAGAGGCAAGACTTGAGGCGCGGATTCTGCCGGACAATCGCCCGACGCGAGTCATCGATCATGTGGCACGATGGGGATGCTAGGTACTCGCGTCGATCGATTGGTCGCCGCTTTTCAGTAGCCCAATGAACGCAACGGACTACCACGCCAAATACATCGCCTACGAGCTCACGCGACGCTTCCCGCCCGACAGTCCGGAGCGGCTTGCCGGTGCGGTCGCCAGCGCTCAGGTTGATCTCAACCCACATCAGGTCGATGCCGCCCTTTTTGCCTTTGCATCGCCCTTATCCAAAGGTGCGCTGCTCGCCGACGAAGTGGGCCTCGGCAAGACCATCGAGGCCGGGCTGGTGCGGCCTCGCTCATTAGGCCGGCCACCCAACCTTAAGGACTCGCGACACCGCTCCGCGGTGTCGCGCATCTCCCCGGCGCTCTGCGCCACGTGCCGGGATCGCCGGAATTACTAGCAAGGGCTCGCCGGGCAGTGTCCAGATCACCGCCCGGGTACACCGACTTCAGTCGCCCGAGCGCGCCCGCACGGCGGACTGAAGTCCGCTCCCCGGGAGCCGACTGAAGTCGGCGTACCCGGGCGTGCAGCCGAAGTTTGGCATCCGGCGGTTGGGGAACCCGAGATGCCTGGACGAAAGGATGACCAAAGCCGAAACTCGCAAAGGTCTCTGATTCCTGTCGCAGGGCGATGTGACGCCTCCCCGGGTGTCGGCATCCAGAGGAACGAGGATCTCGAGTTGGCGGACGCGTTCGCGCCGTTTCTAGGGCTCGCCGAGCACCGATGTCCCATGCGGGAAAGCGATTTCATCCGCTTCCCGTCGGGCGACGAACACGGCAATCTCCTCGACGCGGTCACGCGACGGGCCGTTCAGGTTTCTGCCGTACCTCGCGTCGTAGTGCCCGCAGTAGTCAGCCGCAAGCTTGTAGCCGAGGCGGGGGTCGTCCGGATGCCGCAGGCAGATCCCGAGCGCATCTTCGCACAGCATCAGCGCCTTCGAGTTGACCAGGCGAACCCGGCCCCAATTGACGCTTCTGTAGTCGGGTTGGAATGCCTCGAGCCGTGCCTGAAGCTCCCGCATCGCCCGTGGGTTTAGGTCGCCGCGCGCCGGCAGGTCCGCAAGCAGTGCGCGCACTTGCGCCAACAACGCGGCTTCCGGCTCGGATGTCGGTGCTTCCCCGGTTGTGGCCTGCTCGGCGATCCAGAGTGCGAAGGCGGTCAGTCGTCCGGGCTTTTCGAACCACTTCTTCAGGACCGACAGGCGGACAAGCTCCGCGAAGCCTTCGCGATCGATTTCCTCAAGGATGGAGGCGAGCTTCCGATGAATCGTGAGTGCCATAGGCCATTGAATCGGTCGATGCCGGTGAGGTGGATTGTCGAGGCCAAAAAGGTGATGGATCAACCGCAACCGAGCGGTCGAACGCGGCGGCTTTGGTGTGTGAGACGGGAAGACTCCGATGAGGTGAGCGCGTTTACGCCCCGCTGGTAAGGACTCAGTCAAGCATCCCATGTCGGCCAGGTCGATCACTTCGCGCCGTCGGGTGGACGAGCGCAGTAGGGTGGACAAGCGCAGCGGAGTCCACCAACCAGCGCCGGCGCGGGGTTCGGTGGACTTCGCTCTCGCTCGTCCACCCTACCGGCCTACTACGCCAAACGTCCCGGCAAGATCAGCCGCGTCGAGCCGCTTATGGGTCGCGCGGGCTGGCTCACGCTCTTTGCCTTCAGCGTAGAATCCTTGGAGCAATCAGAGGATCATCTGATCTTCGCTGCCGTGACGGATGAGGGCGAGCCGCTTGATCCCGAGACTGCTGCCCGCCTGATGCCGTTGCCCGGCACGGTATCGCCCCGCGCACCCGACGATAAGCCGGACGCGCGGCAAGGCCAACTTGCCGTGCAGATTGCCGAGCAACGTGGCACGATTGAACGCGGCATTTCGGAGCGCAACGCGCGCAGCGATGGAAGACACGAATGAGATATGAGCCTGTCACCGGAGTGCAACCGGAGATTTTTCGTTGGGCGAGGGTCTCGGTCGGGCTGAGCGTGACCGACGTGGCAGCCATGCTCAAACGCAATCCCGAAGACGTCGCTGCGTGGGAGGCCGGCACCAAGGCACCGACATACCCGCAACTGGAGACGTTGGCGTATCAGGTTTACAAACGTCCGCTGGCGGTCTTCTTTCTTCCGAGCCCGCCGGAGGAGCAGCTACCACAGCGCGAATTCCGAACCCTCCCCGACGCGGACATGCAGACCCTCGCGCGGGATACCTACCTGCATATCCGGCGCGCTCATGCCTATCAGCTTGCCTTAAGGGATCTCGACGACGGCCACAACCCCGCCGAGCATCTCATCTGGAAGAGCGTGTCCCTGGCCACCTCGCAGCCGCTCGCGGAGCAAGCGGAGCGCATTCGCCAACACCTTGGAATCACCCTCGAGAAGCAAATCCGCTGGGCCAGCGATGTTTCGGCACTCAAGGGGTGGCGCAAGGCGATCGAGGATGCGGGTGTCTTTGTGTTCAAAGCGGCCTTCAAGCAGAAGGAGATTTCCGGCTTCTGTCTGGCCGATGACGTCCTGCCGCTCATCTACTTGAACAACAGCACCACCAAGACGCGCCAGATCTTCAGTCTGCTGCATGAGCTCGCGCACCTCCTCTTGAGCATGAATGGCTTAAGCAAGCTGGATACGGGTTACATCGACGCGTTACCCAAGAGAGAACAACGGATTGAGCGTTTCTGCAATGCCATTGCGGCCGAGGTATTGATACCGACGCAGGATTTTATGGCCGAGACGAGACATCTGCCCAGCGACCTGGAGCCAATGACGGATGTGCGCTTCTCAAAGCTCGCGAGCCGTTACGGCGTGAGTCGAGAAGCCGGCCTTGATCATCGATTGGTCCACTGTTGCTAAGCCGCCACAGGAACGAGGTAAGGCTGCCTTGCCGGGCGCGGTCGTCGTCGGGCCGGTCGGGCGGGCCAGGGCATGCGCTCGAGCACCTGCTCGAACAAGGATGGGTGGGGTTGAGCGAAGAAGCGCTCGGCGGCCGTGGTGCCGTCGGGCCGCTTGATCGCAAAGTTGTGCAGGGCGGTCAAGACCTGCTGCTTGCGCGGACTGAGTCGGTGATGCCCGTGCTGATAGAGCGCGAGGAAGCCGTTGCGTCCCTCGACACAGGAGCTGCTGCGCTGGAACAGATCGGCACACTCCCCGGCGACCTGCTCGAGATGGTGACGGGTCTGCGGATCCAGCGACTGGATCGGGTGCGAGGGCTGCCTCAGCGGGGCGAGACGCTGCGCACTCAGTGCTCGGAGTCGATGACGGGGCTCGGCGCGGGTGCTGCGTGCGGCGACGCGCTCCAGATAAAGCGCCGGGATCAGATCGTCGAGCATCGCCTGCTCGATGGCCGGTGCCAGGTCCAGCGCCTGCACCCGGGTGTTGACCATCATGAAGAAGAAGGTCAGCGTGGCGACGAGGCTTTGAGTCAGGCGCTTCGCCTTGGCCAGATGTGCGCAGAGACGCTCGGAAAGATCCGCTTCCTCGGCGATCGCCTCCAGGCGCGCAAACAGCGTTCCCAGACGCGCCTCCAACTGCTCGGGGGTTTGCGCCTGTCCCTGTTGGATCTCGTAGGGATGATCGACCTCGCTGAACGCACCGATCAGGGCTTTGGCCTCGGCGCGGTGCGCGTGGGCCTGCTCGCGCGCAAGGCTGGCTTGGACGTAAGCGCTCAGCGCCTCGTCGATGCGCGCGGCGAACGCCGGCGGGCGCCCGGGGCCGTGGCGGCGCCGATGATAGGCCTGCTCGGCGGCGCATTCGTCTTGCCAGCGCGCCTTCGCCTCGGTCTCCGCCGTCTCGGCCTGTTGCTCGGCGCGCTTCAGCGACAGACTCATCGCCTGGCTGACCTCATGCTGCAGATGAAACAGGTCCGTGGCATGGTGTGCGCCCAGATCACGCTCGACATGCGCCAACAGCCCCTTGGCCTCATCGCTGGTGCCTTGCACCACCGTGACATTCAGCCCCTCGAGTCCACCCTCGAGCGCCCGTGTCCAGGCCGCCGCCGAGCGCTCATCGCTCCTGTGCTCGAGCAGGATGAAGTTCGAGACCGCATCGATGCCCACCAAACGCATGCCGTCTTTCCACGTCTCATCTTCGGCGATGCTCAGTGTGCGATGGGGCATGGCTTGGGCCAGCGTCCCGCGCAGTTCGGTGGCGGCGGTGACGATCTGCTCCTCCAAGCCGGCATGGAACGCCTGCTGCGCACCGTAGGAGGCGCCGATGAATGCCGACAGCCCACTGCGCTCGAGAAAATCGCAGACCACGCGCACGCCCGCGCCGCCCTGCTCGCCGATGCTCCAGTGCGCGGCAACCAGGATCCGGCGCAGCCACACCACGCCCTCGGGCGTCTCGACGAAGGCCGACAGCGCCGCCGGCGCCGATGGCGCAGGGGACGCGTTCCAGTGACGCAGGGTGCTGCGCGCCACGCCGGCGCCGCTGACCGCCGCGCGTTGACTCTGCCCATCCTGCTGGGCTTGCGCCACCGCATGCAGGTGCTTGGCGCGATCCAAGCGATCGTGGATTGGCGTGGGGCGTCGATCTGCACTAGAGTCGACACAGGCAGGAGCATCGGACAACGGCGTTTCCCTCGGTCAGTTTGCACTTCCAAGGGTACGCCTCCCCGGCGCTCCTGCCACTCCTTCAGGATGCTTGATCGCCTACCGAAACACGCGGTTTTGGACCAACCGATGATCAAGGCCGAGAAGCCATACGGCGCCGTTTTCTCGACGCTGGACGGGGCGGCAAGTCGCCCTTGATGCGTTCATCCACCAGCACGGCTGGAAGCTCTGATGGCTGATCCGAAGAAACTGGAGCTGACCTGGATCGGTAAGGAGAACCGGCCACGCCTGGAGCCGCGGATTCTGCTGGAGGATCCGGCGAGGTCTTACCTCTCGAAGCATCGCATGACAGATCACGACATCTTCGACAACCGGCTGATCTTCGGGGACAACCTGCTGGCGCTCAAAGCACTGGAGTCGGAGTTCGCGGGTAAGGTGAAGTGTGTCTTCATCGACCCACCCTACAACACCGGCAGCGCCTTTACCCATTACGACGACGGGTTGGAACATTCCATTTGGCTTTCGTTGATGCGTGATCGCCTGGAGAGCATTCGGCGTTTGTTATCCGATGATGGGTCTTTGTGGATTACTATTGACGATAACGAGTGCCATTACCTTAAGGTGTTGTGCGACGAAGCCTTTGGGAGAAACAATTTCGTTTCCAATGTTGTCTGGCAAAAGACGCTGACCCGCAGGAATGATGCTCGCGCCCTTTCAACAGCGCACGATCACGTTCTAGTTTATTCTAAATCGTTCGATAGGTTTTTCGTCAATAAACTAGACTCAAGTGATAAGCAAAGAGCGACATACCAGAACCGCGACAACGATCCAAGAGGGAACTGGTTAGCCGTACCATTCCATGCACCGAACATCCGGCCTAATTTAACTTACGAAATTATCACGCCTAGCGGTAGATCTTTGTGGCCACCTAAGGGTAGATGCTGGAGCACAACAAGGGAGAGATTCGAAGAGCTAGTTGCTGACAATCGGATCTACTTCGGGCTTGATGGAAACGGAATGGCCCAGCGGAAAAAGTTCTGGAACGAATCTGAAAACAAAATGGTTCCATGGACTTGGTGGGGCTATGAGGAAGCTGGAGACAACCGTGAAGCTAATCGTGAGGCCAAGGAAATTTCTGAGTTAGCAGGAATTGAATCGAAATTCGATACGCCCAAGCCAGAGAAACTTCTGAAGCGCATCCTTGAAATCGCCTCTAATCCCGGTGATCTAATCTTGGACTCCTTCGCCGGCTCCGGCACCACCGGCGCCGTCGCCCACAAAATGGGCCGCCGCTGGATCATGGTCGAGCTTGGCGAGCACTGTCACACCCACATCATCCCGCGTCTGAAGAAGGTCATCGACGGCGAGGATCCCGGCGGCATCAGCAAGGCGGTCGACTGGAAAGGCGGCGGCGGTTTCCGCTACTACCGGCTCGCGCCCTCGCTGCTGGAAAAGGACACCTGGGGCAACTGGGTCATCAACCGCGACTACAACGCCACCATGCTCGCCGAGGCACTGTGCAAGCTGGAGGGCTTCATCTACGCCCCGTCGGATACCCTCTACTGGCAGCACGGCTACTCGACCGAGAGTGACTTCATCTATATCACCACTGCCAACCTGAATCATGAGCAGCTTGAGCAACTGAGCGACGAGGTCGGACCCGAGCGTAGCCTTCTGGTGCTCTGTACGGCCTTTCGTGCCCGAACCGACCTCTACTCCAATCTCACGGTCAAAAAGATCCCCCGACAGGTCCTCTCGCGCTGCGAGTGGGGCCGCGACGATTACTCGCTTCGGGTGGAGAACCTGCCGAGCGCGCCCGTGGCACCAGGCCAGTTGGAACTGTTCGGCGAGAAGGAGTCGCGATGAGCCGCAAGAAGGTGGCCCAGGCACCCGAAACGATGTTGGCAGCCAGTGCTTTGCTGTCGCGTATTCGCGAGATCTGGGAAGCCGCCCGCTCGCAGGCGGTGCGCTCGGTGAACTCTTCTCTGGTAAGGGCCAACTGGCTGATCGGGAAACAGATCGTTGAAGCCGAGCAAGGTGGGGAGTTCCGCGCCGAGTACGGCGCCGCCTTGCTGAAGGAGTTGTCCGCACACCTGATCAAGGAGTTCGGTAGCGGCTTTTCAGTGAGTGCGCTCCAATACATGCGTGCCTTCTATCGGGCTTACCCCGAGTTGCTTGTCACGATTCAACACGCGGTGCGTGTTGAATCCGGCGCAGGGCTGGTGGGCAGTGTCGCGCAGATTCAACACGCGGTGCGTGGCGAATCCGCTGCGTCCGGTGCGGGCTGGACTCCAGGCCAGCTGCACAATGGGTTATCTTGGACGCATTACCGGGCGTTGCTAAAGGTCGAGCGCCGCGAGGTGCGTGATTTCTACGAGATTGAGACTGTGCGCAATGGCTGGTCGGCGCGACAATTAGAGCGCCAAATCAACTCGCTGCTGTTCGAGCGACTGCTCAAGAGCCGCGATAAGGTCGGCGTATCAAAGCTGGCAAACGAGGGGCTGATTCCCTGTCGCCCGCTGGATGCGATCAAGGATCCCTACGTACTCGAGTTCCTGAATCTTCCCGAATCGCACCGGCTGGTCGAGTCACGGGTCGAGGAGGCGCTGATCTCCCGGTTGCAGGACTTTCTGCTCGAATTGGGAAGTGGCTTTGCCTTCATCGGCAGACAGGTGCGGCTAACGTTGGACGGTGACCACTTCTATCCGGACCTGATCTTTTATCACGTCAAATTGAAGTGCTATGTGGTGATCGACATCAAGGTCGCGAAGCTGACCCACGGGGACCTCGGGCAGATGCAGATGTACGTGCACTATTACGACCGCGAAATTGCCGGTGTGGACGATCAGCCGACCATCGGGCTCATCTTATGCGCAGACAAAAATGAGGCCATGGTCCGCTACGTGCTGGATGACAAGTCTAGCCAGATTTTCGCCAGCCGCTACCAGTTTCAACTTCCCAGCGAGGAGGTCTTGCGGGCTGAACTGCGGCGCGAGTTGGATGAACTGGATGGACCGGGAGCTGGCGCATGACTGAGCGAGGGATCACTCGTATTTTCGGCGATTGTGGAACGGGGCGCGGAGCGCCAAGGGGAATGCGTGACACCGCAGAGCGGATGTCACGAGCAGCTTATGTTTGGCCGACCCGTGCAACCAGCCAGGGCGCTGATCGACGCCTAAACCTCGGTAATAATTCCGCACGGTCCAAATGCCAAGGTGAAGCATGAACAGAGAGCAGGTTTTGTCGGTGTTGAATCAACACCGGGACGAGATCCAGCGGCGCTTCGCCGTTAAACACCTATCACTCTTCGGGTCGGCGGCACGGGATCAACTCCATGCGGGCAGCGATATCGACGTGCTCGTGGAGTTTGAAGGGCCGCCGACCTTCGACGGCTATATGAACCTCAAGGACTTCCTGGAGGCGTTGTTTGCAACCGAAGTCGACCTGGCTACTATACCTCTTATAGGCATGAACTGCACTTTCCTCATGTCGACTCTCATCAATGCTCGATAACGTTTTGACTCCGAGTTAAACTTGTCGCTACCGACGAGCCACCTTGTAGTTTTTTTACGACGATGATCAGAATCGAGTTCTCCGAGCAGGATCTGAAGAAAATACAGCAGTTGCGTTACGCGCATCCACACCCAAGGGTGCGCAGGCGAATGGAGGCGCTGTGGCTGAAGAGCCAGGGCCTTGCGCACCGGGAGATTTGTCGGCTCGCGGGAATTTCCAGCAACACTTTACGGCAGTACCTCGGAATGTTTCAATCCGGCGGTATCAAGAGGCTGACGGAGCTCAACTTCTATGCCCCGACGAGCGAGTTGGAGCAGCATCGCTATCGACTCGAAGTCCATTTCCGCAAGCATCCGCCTGCGACCATCAACGAGGCGGCGACCATGATCGAGGAGCTGACGGGAATCAAGCGCAGTCCGAGCGCCGTGGGGCGGTTTCTCAATTCGCTCGGCATGGCTCCGAGAAGAGTTGGAACCATACCCTCGAAAGCCGACCCTGAGGAGCAAGAGCATTTTCGTATCAACAAGTTAGAGCCGCGACTCGAAGAAGCGAGACAGGGCAAACGCGCTATTTTTGGCTCTCCCGGAATTCAGGGAAAGCGCTAAAATATTTAAAAACATGACGTTGTAGTCATTTTGACCGAACACGTTGGTTGAAAATATCGCTGGACGCACCCCGTCCAAGCCATTTTTAAGCGGTTGTTTTTCATTGATCAGCGCGCGAAAACCCGATAACCGCACAGATCGAGGTACACCCTCTGGTAGAGCCGGCGCAGGTTGCTCAAGCCATAGCACCGCCGTTTTAATACTTTGATCTTGTTGTTGAGACCTTCGACGAAACCGCTCGTGTGTCGTTCGGTAAAATAATTGGTGATCTCGTCCCAATGACGGCGCAACGTTTTCAGGAAGGATTGAAAACACGTCATCTCGGCGTTCTTGACCCGTCGCATCCAGCCACTGAGTTTGCGCTTGGCCTGACCTTTGGACAGGGGCATGTCGTAGACCTCGGTGAGGGCTTGGCTGAGGGCATGAGCTTGCGCGAGTTGCGGGGAATAGGCGAACAACCGGGCGCGGATCCGCCGTTCCTCGGCGCTCAAGTCGGATTCGCGCTTGCGCAGGATCCAATGGACGTTCTTGAGCCCGCCGTACTCGGTTTTCGACAGGTCGCGCTTGAGCCGGCGCAGTTCTGTCTTGCGCAACGTCTCCACGGCGTCGCGATACAAACGCGCGACATGGAAGCGATCGGCGCAGATGGCGACGTGCGTGCCGAAGACGGCCTTGGCCGCACCGATGAAGCCGCTGTACAGGTCGGTGCACACGACGCGAACGGTGCGCCGCAAGGATTTTGGGATCGTGCGCAAAAACGCCTCGACGGTCGCGCGCTTACGGTCCTTGAGCACGGCGAGGATGCTCAGGGTGTCCTCGACCCTGGCGCTGACGATCACCACGAAATTGCCGTGGCCTTTGGTCAAGGCGATCTCGTCGAGCCCGAGCACGGGCAGCGCCGTGAGCGTCGTCCAGTCGATCTGGCTCGGGACGCACCGATCGAGAATACCGTCGAGGTGCTCCGGGGTGACGGCCTCCTTGTGCGCGACGTCTTCCAGGGTGCTGTTGATCAGGGCGCGCATCAGGCTGTGTTCGAACGCACGGGTGAAGCCGCTGCGCGGGTCGTACCAGTCCACCCGTTGGGTGGTGGTGGGATGATCCCGGCAATCGGGGCAGCGATACCGTTTGGGACGAATGAGAATTTCGGTGCGATGCTCGAAGATCGACAGATGGCGCAACCGCCGTTCTTCACCGAGTCCATGCGGCTCGGTGATGCGTCGGCCGCAGCTCCGGCACTGCGTGCCCTCCTCGGTGCTGTGCACATGAATTTCCAGCACAGCGGCGTCCGTGATCTCGACGCGGTCGATGGCGATCTGCGGCAGTCCGAGCAGGCGCAGGAGTTGGCTCTGGTCAATCATCGGTTTTCCATTGAGTTAAAAGCGTTCGAATGGAAGTTTACCAAGATTGGCTGCGTAGAACACTGATTTTACTAAACTTGGCGTTCCCTGAGATCCGGGAGAGCCCTATTTTTTTGTCGATGCTGCTCACTTTGTATTGGGTGCCTTTCTCGGTATTCTGTGGTCATTCTCCCGTCTCTTTGTAAAGACTTCCGCCGGGAGGAAGCGTTTCAATGTGCTCGGTGCGCTGAACGCGATCACACATGAACTGGTGATGGTGACGAACGATACCTATATCACCGCAGAAAGCGTCTGCGACTTGTTACGACGCATTGCTATGCTGAATCTCGACGTGCCGATCACGTTGGTTATGGACAATGCGCGCTATCAGAAGTGCAATATCGTCACAGCGCTGGCTTCGCAACTGAATATCGAATTGCTTTATCTTCCCGCCTATTCACCGAATTTAAACCTGATCGAGAGGCTGTGGAAGTTCGTCAAGAAAAAAGTCCTCTACTCGAAATACTACCCCAATTTCGCCGAGTTCCGAGATGCAATCACCGACTGCCTAAAACAAACGCACACCACGCACAAGAAGGAGCTGGACTCTTTACTCACGCTGAAATTCCAGGCATTCAAGAAATGCGAGCTTGTGCCTATATGAGGTATAACGAAATGATCAAGCCCCGCTTGCGTCGTCATATCGAGAAGGATCTACTCCATGTCGCGTGAAGGAGGTGGTTCGTGACCGTCCGCCATGTGAACGCCATCGCCGGCCGCCTGAGCCTGCGCCCGCCCCAGCGCCGATCGCTGGAGATCCTGCATCGGATCATGGACATCACGCCGCCCGGAAAGGCGCCCGACGTCGCCGCCGTGCTGGACATCATCCGCGGAGAGTTCCCTTCGGTCGCGGATTTCGAGCGGGACTTCCCCTCGCTGTGTTTCGCGCTCGCGACCGGCGTGGGCAAGACCCGGCTCATGGGTGCCTTCATCAGCTATCTGCATCAGGCGCACGGGATCGACAACTTCTTCGTGCTGGCGCCCAACCTGACCATCTACAACAAGCTGATTACGGACTTCACGCCGAACACGCCGAAGTATGTCTTCCGGGGCATCGCCGAGTTCGCGACCAACACACCCATGGTCATCACCGGCGACACCTACGAGCAACAGAACGTCACCGGGCCCGGCCTGCTCGGGACGGTGCGGATCAACATCTTCAACATCTCCAAGATCAACTCGGAGGTGCGCGGCGGCAAGGCGCCGCGCATCAAGCGACTGTCGGAGTACATCGGCACCAGCTATTTCGACTATCTGGCCGGACTGCCGGATCTGGTGCTCCTGATGGACGAGTCGCACCGCTACCGCGCGAGCGCCGGGATTCGGGCGATCAACGAGCTTCGTCCTATCCTCGGGCTCGAGCTGACGGCCACGCCCTATGTCGAGACCAGCCGGGGCGCCGTCGCCTTCAAGAACGTGATCCTCGACTACCCGCTGGCTCGCGCCATGGCCGATGGCTTCGTGAAGGAACCGGCGGTTGTCACACGCAAGGACTTCGACCCCGGCGGGATGTCCGCCTCCGAGATCGAGCGGCTCAAGCTCGAAGACGGGGTGCGCCTGCACGAGGGGGTGAAGGTCGAGCTGGAGACCTATGCGCGTGCAACCGACAAGCCCATCGTCAAGCCTTTCGTGTTGGTCATCGCCCGCGACACGACCCATGCGGGCGAGTTGCTGGCGCTTATCCAGTCCGATGCCTTCTTCGAGGGGCGTTACAAGGACAAGGTCATTCAGGTGGATTCCAGCAGAAGCGGGGCCGAGGAAGAGGCCATGATTGCCCGCTTGCTCAAGGTCGAGCATACCGAGGAGCCGACCGAGATCGTGATCCACGTGAACATGCTCAAAGAGGGCTGGGACGTCACCAATCTCTACACCATCGTGCCCCTGCGCGCGGCCAATGCCCGCGTCCTGATCGAGCAATCCATCGGCCGGGGTTTGCGCCTGCCTTACGGCGTTCGAACCGGTGTGACCGCCGTTGATCGCCTGAACATCGTCGCACATGACCGCTTTCAGGAGATCGTGGACGAGGCCAAGCGGCCGGGGTCGGCGATACAGCTCCAGACGGTCGAGCTGGACATCGACCAGCTCGCGCAGAAGACCGCCACGGTCGTCTCCCAGTCCCAGTTGGCGAGCCAGCTGGGTTTCAAACCCGCGACGCCGACCAGCAGTACCCTGGTCGCCGGCGACGACCAACCCCCAGCCTTCGACAAACCCGCGGAACAGGCCATTGCGCAACTGGCCTACGCCGCGATCAAGCGGCTGAGCGGCGACCCGCAAACCGTGCCGGCGGTCGAGTACCTGAAGACACCCGAGGTCCAGGCCGCGATTGTACAGGCCGTGGAGGCCCAGCGTACCCCGGCTCAGTTGGCTCTCCAGGGCCTCGCCGAGGAACCGGACATCGCCGCCGTCGTTGCCAAGACCGTCGATTTGGTCGCGCAGCAGACCATCGACATCCCGCGCATCCTGGTCGTTCCCAAAGGCGAGGTTCGCTCCGGATTCAAGCCCTTCACGCTGGAGCTGGCGACCTTGCGGTACGCGCCGGTCTCCGACGAATTATGGGTCCAGCACCTGCGCACCGGGCAACGCGACGTCGTGACACTGGGACAGGGCGGCTTCGATGAAGCCCGGTTGGAGGACGACCTGGTCAGTGGCCTCATCGACTTCGACGACATCTCCTACGATGACCACGCGGACCTCCTCTATGATCTGGCCGGGCAGACCGTCCAGCACTTTCTGAGCTATCTCGCCGAAGACGACACACGCAAGGTGCTGCGCTGCTACCAGCAGCCCATCGCCGACTTCATTCATGCGCAGATGCAACAGCATTAGTTCGAGGAGACCGACGGGGGTTACGAGGTCAAGATCAGCAAGGGCTTCACCGAGCTGAAACCGAGCGCCTACAGCTACGCAGTCAAGGATCCGCCCGCGAACTACCGCGTTGCACCTGCGGACAAGAGCAACATGAGCCGTTACCTCTTCGGCGGTTTCGAACGCTGCCTCTATCCGCTCCAGAAGTTCGAATCAGATGCCGAGCGCAAGCTGGCCGTGATCCTGGAGCGCGAGGCGGTCAAGTGGTTCAGACCCGCCCGCGGACAGTTCCAGATCTATTACCGCGACGGCGCCGAGCATCGCGAATACCAGCCCGACTTCGTCGCCGAAACGGACGCAGCCGTCTACATGCTGGAGCCGAAGATGCGCAAAGAGATGGGCGATACGGCTGTCCTCGCCAAGAAAGAAGCCGCGCTGCGCTGGTGTGCCAACGCCTCGGTTCACGCGCTCGCCCATGGCGGCAAAGCCTGGCAGTACCTGCTGATCCCACATGATGCGATCGCGGAGAACATGACCCTGAGCGGCCTTGCCAACCAGTTTGGAGATTAGCGGATGGCTGCATCCCCCCGACGCATGCGTGCTGCGCCGCTGTCTATTTCGAGGCTGTCGCTCATGATCCTTGCCTTGTGGTCGTACTGGTTATCGAGGAGGATCGTATCTTCCCTTTCGAAAGCGCTTGAGTTGACTCATCCATGAAGACCCTTCTTCCCCTTACCCTTCTCCTTGTCGCGCTCGCCGTTGGCGCCTGCACGACCAACCGTCCGGGTGCCGTTGCGAGCGCCGAAACGCCGTCGGACGGACCCACGGTCTACGGACAGCTATCGGTCTCGGTGGATCACGCCGCGACTCGGTGACGGAGCTTCAGAGCTCGTCCCACGCAGGATAGGTCAATCTCGGAATCCGTGGCGTTTCGACGCGGTAGCGGCAGTGGTGGGAATAGGCTTCGAAGATCGTGATTTGGGTCTCGGGGGTCGGGAGATGTCGCCATGTCGCGCCCCCCTCACCCGGTCGTCGTGCCGGTCGGACCCTCATCGCGGGCCTCTTGGGAAGAGGTCGGTGAACCTCCCGAACGCGCCGCCTCGGCCTTGCGCGCCTCGTCCTCCCGATTCATCCGACGCAGCAACCAGAGCTCCCGGAGCAGGAAGCCCATGATGACGCCCGCGGTCAGGAGCGCCTTGAGAAGCATCAAGGTTCCGGTGCTGATCATGGCTCGGGCATCTCACTTGGACCTGATGGCAGGGTCTCCGGTCGGTGCCGACCGGCGAAGTTGCTACCGCGTAGAGATGCCTGACGATCAGGCGGACTTCAAGAGCAGCCTGCCGATGAAATGGCCGGAAGCCGAATCCGACCCGTCCAGGAGCAACTCAGGAACCTGTGGATCCCGTGATTTAACATGTCGGGTTACGCTGCGCTGACCCGGCCTAGGGATGGCAGGTAGTTTATTTGAATCGCTTCCTAAACCGCGCGCGGTGCGGTATGCGTCATTTGTTGGAATGGCTTAGCCGCTCCAGCTCCGACGCGTGTCGGAGCTGGCGCGGCCAGCCTCGATCATCGTTTCGTTGCGCCAGGCAAAGCCTGGAAGGAGAGGAAGATAGCGAACGGATAAGCCAATCGGAAACTCCTTTTTGCGACCCACCGGGTGCAAGTCCCGAGCCGGTAAGGAGTGGCCATCCACCGGAACCGAGTGTTGTGTGGTGCGGGAGCGATCCCGCCTGCGAAGCGTACACAGGGGGCGTGCAGGCCGTGTGATGGAGCCCCGTTACTGAGTTCAGCGGAGCCGACGTATTCGGAACACCGGAAGGCAACAGTTTCGGCATCGTAACGGCCTGATGTCGAGACTCCGCCGGGGTCTAAGAGCAGGGCATGTACGCACGGGTCGTCCAGGAACCTGGGAGCGCTCAGTTGCTCCTTGCCCGAGACGCGGCGCGGGCACCGCGTAAGAAGCCGCCCCGGCCCGACGGCGCTGGTCCGGCCGACGGGAGCGAACAGGACCGACGGCAAGGTAGCGCCAAGCGAAGGCAACGAAGTGCGGCGCGATGGCGACTGAGCAGTCAGAGTCGGCTGATAGTACCGTTGAGCGTGGGGAACGCACCCGAGCGGACCCATGGGAGGGAAGCGGCCGATCGGTTGAGACACCTTCTGAAGGGACGATGGCGTGAACATCGAGTCACCTGACCATCTGAACAGAACGACAGGAGATCGCGACATGGGCTGAATGGTCCATCGGGTGTGCGACAGTTGTCGTGCAGCGAGCGCTCAACCGAGGAGCCGGATGCGGTAGTCCCGCACGTCCGGATCTGTGGGAGCCGCGGGTGGGTAACCACCCGCGGCCACCCGGTGCCAAATCGGCAGTGTCCAGGTCGCCGACCGCGACCGCCCGGGTACGCCGACTTTAGTCGGCCCCCGGGGAGGCGGACTTCAGTCCGCCGTGCGGGCGTGCTCGGGGGGCCGACTGAAGTCGGCGTACCCGGGTGTGGGGCCGAAGTCTTGCGTCCGGTTGGGGAACACAAAAGGCATGGTCGAGAGGATACCAAAGCCGCGCGGCCAAACCACTCCAACAAACGACGCATATCTCGCTGGGCGCGGTTTAGGTCCTCGACGCATCTCTCTCGCCATAGCTATAGACCAAGACGGGGATCGTCGAATGGGTCAGGGTTCGCAGGGTTTCACTGCCGAGTATCTTTGCCCGAATCCCCTTGCGGCCGTGCGAGGCCATAAAGATCAAGTCGGCCCCCGACTGACTGGCGGCCTCCACGATTGCCTCGTATGGGCTATTGCTCAAGGTCGAGATGGACTCGCATTCCACGCCGGCGTCGCGGCACATGTCTTCCACAAACCCTAGGTTCTTGCGGACCTCCTTGTCGATCTGCTCGTCGATCTGCTCCAGGGAGTTGGACGCCGCCTTCTTCTCTTCGCCGTAGAAGTAGGCGGCAGCCAGATTCGGCTTCGCATGATAAGCCGTAATACGAGCACCGAGCTGCTTGGCGAAGACCACCGCTTGCCGAGCGGTTTCCTGCGAAAGCTCTGAGCCGTCGGTCGGAACAAGGATGTTCTTGAACATGGGGATTCCTTCGGTTTGGCTGAAGACAGGGCAGCACGGCCCGCCGGATTGCACGCACTTTCAAGAAAAAAAGACTCCGGGATCCGACACCCGGAGAAACCGACGTTCTGGACTAGACCCGGGCGATCGACAACGGCGATCCCCGACGCTCGTAGTAGTACCAAATCATGGCAAGCATGATGAAATAGGCGCAAATGAAGATCATGAACCCGCCGATGACACCCGCCATGGCGAAGACGCGCGGGATGATGAAGGCCCCGAGTGACCCGATGGCACCTGCAATCCCGATGCATCCCCCGGCCAGACGCCGTGCACGCACCAGTTTCACGGGGTCGATCTTACCGGTCTCGGGGTCCGTGGCTGCTGCGCGGAAAACCGCGGGAATCATGCGATAGACGGTCCCGTTGCCGAAGCCGGCGGCCATGAACAGCAAGAGAAAGAGCCCGAGAAACAGAGGGAAGGCCGGAACATCCATGTTCAGCACCAGAATGACACCACCACAGCCGATACACATGATGGTGAACGCCAGCATCGAGGTGCGCGCACCCCCGAGCTTGTCGGCCATCCATCCACCGACGGGGCGGATCAGGGCGCCGATGAGTGCACCCAGAAAGACGTAGTTTCCCGTGACCTCGGGAAACTCCGAGCGCATGAGGGTTGCAAAGCTGTTGGCATAACCGATGAACGAACCAAAGGTCCCGATATAGATCCAGGAGATGATCCAGGTGTTCTTGTCGGCGGTTGCGAGCAACAATGCCTTCGAATCGGAGTTGGCCTCGCTCAGGTTGTCCATGAAGAGGTAGGCGCCGAGCGCTGCGATGATACAGAGCGGGATGAACATCAGACCCGCGCGGTCCAACGACAGTCCTGCTGCGGTAATGATGATGATCGGGATGGTGAACTGGACCCATGCGGTGCCGAGATTTCCGCCCGAGGCATTGAGACCTAGGGCTGCTCCCTTCTGACGCTCCGGATAGAAGAAGGAGATATTGACCATCGATGAGGTGAAGTTGCCCGCGCCCAACCCGGCCGTCGTGGCGATGATGAGCATGAGCCAGAAGGGCGTATCGGGGTTGGTGACCGCCCACGCGAGCCCGGAGGCAGGAATCATCAGCAATAAGGCCGAGGTGATGGTCCAGTTACGTCCGCCGAATCGAGGAACGGTGAAGGTGTAGGCGAACCGCATCAGGGCGCCGAAGAGTCCCGGCATGGCAATCAGCCAAAAACGCTCGTCGGCATTGTAGGCAAACCCGGCATCCGGAAGCCGCGGGACGACCATGCCCCAAACCGCAAGCATCGCGAAGCCCAGGAACTCGGCGAACATGGACCACACCAAATTGCGACGTGCGATCTTTTTTCCGGAGTTCTCCCATTGAATCTCGTTCTCGGGATTCCATCCGTCGATCCAACGCCCTCGCCCAAACTTGAGCTTGGGACCGTCTGCTTGAGCGATTGCGGTCATCTGCGTTTCCTCGCGAATATCGTGCTCGAAGATCGGCCTGCGATGGATGCGGAATCCTTAGGGGACTTTTGTAGGCGTACCCCTGAGTGCATACGCATCATTGAAGGCTTGCGGCAACTCCTCGATGTCCAGTTTGAGATCGGCGAGCATTCGCTCGGCCAATGCCAATTGCTCTTGTAGGCCGGTCAACTCGGATCGAAATTCCTGCTCGCGGGCCATGCGTTCGGCGATCTCGGTGCGCAGAGCAACCGCGTCCTCCTTCGCTTTTGTGATCGACGCAATCAGCCGGGCGCCGGATGCCTTGAGATGCGGGGCAGACTGAGTCGGCTCGTAGAAGCGAAGGACATAGTTCTTGCCGGTCGCCGTGGTCTGGGTGACCGGCTGCCGTAGGATCAGGGTGTCGAATAGAAAGTAGGAAGACAGCGCCACGGCCGCTGCGGTGCCGACAATAAGCGGGACGAGCGAGGGTCGCGGCGGCGAGGACACGCCGGGATGAGATCCTGCAATGGTCTCGGACATAGGTCTCTCCTGGAATGGATGGCGGCGTTTGAAAACATTCCCCGAGGATTCGGGATCCGATGCGCTCGATGACGGCCCGTTCGCACCGCCTCATGTGAAACGGCGGCAAGTCGCACTTTGCAATAGACGCGCCAATCCCGATTCGAGTCAGGTACGAGGTGGACAGGCATGCCCTCGGAATGGATGCGGCTGCAGCCTGATGCGCAGTCAGGATATTAGTCGATCCCGCACCGCCTGGATTCATCAGCGACGGTAGGTGATTTACGGGCCAAATCCGGACTTCGGTGGCCTGTGCTCGGGACCCGAGAGGCGGGGCGGCGGACCTTTTCCCCGGCGAGGAGCAGGCGCAGGACTGATGACCTCGGGGGCCACGGCAGATCGCGGTGAGACAAAACGACCCACCCCGAGACCCGGATCCGGACACAATGTCTCGGCGGAAGGGGATCCTCGGCGAATGACCCGCGGATCAACGGCAGGTCGCGAGGGCCGCCGCTCGGCGAGCGCTCGGCTTAGCGCTCGATCGGGCCGCGTGCGGAGGTGGCGACGGGGACAGAGTCGAGGCTCAGACCCCGACCCACGACCTCGGCACGGGCCGGGAATTGACCCGCGGAACCCGGCGCAAGGCGCCCGTCGAACCGCGCCGATACGCCCGTTTCGCCTGTCCGGCCGGAGGTCTCGGCCTTGAAGATGTCGACGAAGTGCTGGTGGTATTTGCGCAGGTACTTGTCCCGTGCATAGGCGATCTTGGTCACCTCCCACGGGAATAGATCGCTCAGATCGTGCGTCCCGAGATCGGCATCCTCCTTGGGCTGGTAGGCCAAGGCGGCGATGATGCCCACGCCGAGTCCTTCGCGCACATAGGTCTTGATGACGTCCGTATCCGCAGCACTCAGGACCACCTTCGGGTGCAGTCCGGCCTTGGAGAAGGTCTCGCTGAAACTTCCGCTTCCGGTGAACCCGAACACGTAGGTGATGATCGGGTGTTCGCACAGGTCGGCGAGGGTGACGACCCTGTGCCCGAGCAAGGGGTGCGACCGCGGCGCGATCAGGCAGCGGTTCCAGCGATAGCAGGGGACGGTGTGCAGCGCGATCTCCTCGCCCAGTGCCTCGGTGCAGATCGCCAGATCCACCAGATCGCGCAGCACCATGTCGACCAGTTGCCCCGGCGTGCCCTGATGGATCTGCAGCTCGACCGCGGGATAAGCCGCGGCAAAGCGTCGGATCACCGGCGGCAACACATAGCGGGCCTGGGTGTGGGTCGCGCCCAGGCGCAGCACGCCCCGATCCTCCTCCAGGTGATCGCGACCCACCGCAGCGATATTGCCGGTCTGGCGCAACGCCTCGCAGGCGTGCCGAAAGACCTGCTCACCCACCTCGGTCAACCCGACCAGACGCTTTCCGTGGCGCACGAACAGCCGCGTGCCGAGTTCCGCCTCGAGCTGCTTGAGATGCTGGGTTACGGCCGATTGCACCAGATGAAGACGCTCGGCCGTTCGGCTTACGTTGAACCGGACCTCCACCAAGGTCACCAGGGAACGCAGTTGGCGTAGTTCCATATCATTGCTCGTGATAACGACGCATGAATGATCATTTCATATCGCCTCTGCCCTCTGCCTAGACTTTGTGCCGAAGCGGGCTTACCGGCCCGAGCGAGTCAGACTCCGAGCCGGGGCGAAGCGAACCGGACTGACAAAAAGCACGACATATGCCAGGGGATCTCGACCGATGGCCCTTTCACAGTTAAATGCGTTGACCAGCCCGGTGAACGAGCATCAGATCCGCGCCCTGCAGGTTGCGTTGAAGGATATGTCGCCGACTCAGATCGCCTGGGTCAGCGGCTACCTCGCCGGCATCGGCGGCAGGAGTCTTCCCGCGCCCGCCGAGCCGAAGGCGGTCGAGACGATCACGATCCTCTACGGCTCTCAGACCGGCAACGCGAAAGGCGTGGCCGAGCAGCTCGGATCGCAGGCGATCGATCAGGGGATGGACGTCCGGGTCATCTCCATGGGCGATTTCAGTCCGCGCAAGCTGACCAAGGAGCGGTGGGTCCTGCTGGTCGTGAGCACCCACGGCGAGGGCGAGCCGCCGGAAAGCGCCTATGCACTGCATGCCTTCATCCAGGATCAGGGCGCGGCGCGCCTGGAGCAACTGCGTTACGCCGTGCTGGGTCTGGGCGACTCGAGCTACGAGCACTTCTGCCGGACCGCGGTGGACTTCGATCGCCGCCTTGCGGAGCTTGGCGCACAGCGCATCCTGCCGCTGCAATGCTGCGATTTGGACTACCGACCGCACACCGAGCGCTGGGCGACGGATGCCTTGGATCGGCTGAACGCACTCGCGCCGCGAAAAGCCAGCAATGTCGTGACGATGCCGGGTCTGCGGGCCTATCAAGAGCAGAGCCAGAACGAGACCCGCCCTTACGACAAGGACAACCCCTACCCCGCAACCCTGCTGGAGAACCGCCGGATCACCACGCAAGACGCCATCGCGGACGTCCGCCATCTGGCCCTTGCGGTCGATCCCGACGCCCTGCACTACCGGCCGGGCGACGCCCTCGGGGTGTGGGTCAGCAACGATCCGGCGCTCGCCGATGCGATCCTGGCCGGCGTCGGCCTCGACGGCGAGACCCGAATCCAGCTCGGCGTCGGCGTCGGTGGCGCCGGCGACGAGGAGCTGGACCTGCGCCGCGCCCTGATCGAGCGGCTCGAGCTGACCCAACTGCATCCGACGACGGTACGCGCTTGGTCCGAGCTGACGGATGCCCCGGAGCTGAAGACGCTGGCGGCGGATGGGGCACGGCTGCGCGCCTATTCGGGAGAGCGCCAGCTCATCGATCTGATCTCGGACCATCCGGCCCGCATCGAGGCGCCCGCGCTGGTCGCGCTGCTGCGTCCGCTCCAGCCGAGGCTCTACTCGATCGCATCGAGCCAAGCCGAATACGAAGACGAGGTCCACCTCACCGTCTCGGTGGTGCGCTATCAGGCGCATGGCCGAGAACATCTGGGCGCGGCCTCCGGGTTCTTAAGCGAGCGGCTCGCACGCGAGGCGCCGGTCCGTGTCTATGTCGCCGAAAACGACGCCTTCCGTCTGCCGGACGACGGCGACACACCGCTGATCATGATCGGCGCGGGGACGGGTGTCGCACCCTATCGCGCCTTCCTGCAACAGCGTGCCGCCAACGGTGATCGGGGCCGCAACTGGCTGATCTTCGGCAACCGGCACTTCCATCGCGATTTTCTCTATCAGCTCGACTGGCAAGCCCACCGCAAGGCCGGGCGGCTCGATCGCGTCAGCCTCGCCTTCTCGCGCGACGGCGAGCAAAAACTCTATGTGCAGCAGCGTCTGCGCGAAGAAGGCAAGGAGATCCTGCGCTGGCTCGACGCGGGGGCGCATCTCTACGTGTGCGGTGCGACCGCCATGGGACAGGCCGTGGATTCCGCACTCGTGGACATCTTCGCCACCGAGGCCGGGCTCGCCCCCGACGCCGCGCAAGCCCGTGTCGACACTCTGCGCCGCGAGGCGCGTTACCACCGAGACCTCTACGCATGAGCGAACCCATCCACGAGAACGAGCGGATCAAGGCCCGGAGCAACTATCTCCGCGGCACGCTCGCCGAGAGCCTGGCCGACACGCTGACCGGCGCCATGAGCCCGGACGACACCCAGATCAGCAAGTTCCACGGCTTCTATCAACAGGACCATCGCGACCGCCGCCAAGAACGACGCGAGCAGTATCTCGAGCCCTATTTCGGCTTCATGCTGCGAGCACGTCTGCCGGGGGGCGTCTGCACCCCGGCGCAATGGCTGGCGATCGACGGCATCGGCCGCGAGCTGGCCGGCGGCAGTCTGCGCCTGACCACGCGCCAGAGCTTCCAGTACCACGGGATCCTCAAGCGCGACATCACGTCGGTCATTCGCGGGATCAACAAGGTCATGATCGACTCGATCGGAGGCTGCGGCGATGTGAACCGCAACGTCCTCTGCAACCCGAACCCGGTCGAATCCGTGCTGCATCGGGATGTCTACGACTGGGCCAAGCGGATCAGCGAACACCTGCTGCCGCAGACCCGCGCCTATCACGAGATCTGGCTCGACGGCGAGCAGGTCGGCGGCGGCGAGGATGTCGAACCCATCTACGGCAAGACCTATCTGCCGCGCAAGTTCAAGACCGCCGTAGCAGTGCCGCCGCACAACGATGTCGACGTCTATTCCAACGACCTGGGCTTCGTTGCCATCGCGGAGGGCGGGCGCCTGATCGGCTTCAACGTCTCGGCCGGCGGAGGGATGGGCGCGACCCACGGGGACACCGCCACCTTCCCGAGACTGGCCGACGTCCTCGGTTTCGTCGAGCCGGACCGGACACTGGCGGTCACCGAGGCCGTGGTCACCGTCCAACGTGATTTCGGCGATCGGCTCAACCGCAGTCAGGCACGACTTAAGTACACCATCGAACGCATGGGGCTCGAGACCTTTCGGGCTGAGGTCGAGCGACGGGCCGGGATCCGCTTCGAACCCGCACGGCCGGTCCGCTTCACCGATCAAGGGGACCGTTACGGGTGGGTCAAGGGTCAGGACGACCGATGGCACCTCACCCTCTATATCGAGAGCGGACGCCTGATCGACGGCCCGGGCCACAGCCCCATGACAGGTCTGCGCGAGATCGCCCGGATTCATCAGGGAGACTTCCGCATCACCCCGAACCAGAATCTGATCGTCGCCCGCGTGCCCGAGGTCCGCAAGGCGGACATCGATGCCTTGGCACGCGAGCACGGTCTACTGGCCGAAGAACATTCGCCGCTGCGTCTGAACGGCATCTCCTGCGTCGCGCTGCCGACCTGCCCCTTGGCGATGGCCGAGGCCGAGCGCTACTACCCGGATTTCCTGGCGCAGGTGGAGCGGCTGACGGCCAAGCACGGCGTCGCGGATCAGGAGATCGTGACCCGCATCACCGGTTGCCCCAACGGCTGCGCGCGGCCCTATCTCGCCGAGCTGGCACTCGTCGGCAAAGGGCCGGGGCGCTACAACCTGATGCTCGGCGGCGACGGGATCGGCACCCGGCTCAACCGGCTCTACCGCGAGAACCTCGACGAGATCGCCATCTTGGCCGAGATCGACACCCTGCTCGGGCGCTACGCCGCAGGCCGCAAACCCGGCGAGCGCTTCGGCGACTATCTGATCCGCGACGGGATCGTCCGTCCGGTCGTGAATCCTGCGGAGGACTTCCATGCCTAAGCCCGATCTCGACGCCCTCCTCCACGGCGATCAAGCCGCGTTGCACGCAGCCAACCGGCGGCTGGAATCCCTCCCCGCGGAGGACCGCGTGCGCTGGGCCTTGGAGCATCTGCCGGAGCAGCATGTTCTTTCCTCCAGCTTCGGGACCCAATCGGCCGTGATGCTGCATCTGGTCAGCCGCATGATGCCCGAGATCCCGGTGATTCTGGTCGATACGGGCTATCTCTTCCCCGAGACCTATCGCCTCGTCGACGAGCTTACGGATCGGCTCGGGCTGAACCTTCAGGTCTATCGCCCTTTACTCTCGCCCGCCTGGCAGGAGGCGCGCCTCGGGCGTCTCTGGGAGCAGGGAGCGGACGGCATCGAGCGCTACAACCGGCTCAACAAGGTCGAGCCGATGGACCGGGCACTCCGCGAGCTGGACGCCGGCACCTGGTTCGCCGGGCTGCGTCGCCAACAGGCGGGCTCACGGGCCGAGCTGCCGGTGCTGCGGCTTCAGGACGGTCGGTTGAAGGTCCACCCGATCGTCGACTGGCAGAACCTCGACGTGCACCGTTATCTGCGCCGTCATGATCTCCCCGATCATCCTCTGCAGGGTCAAGGCTATGTCTCGATCGGGGATGTCCACACCACGGCGCCGCTGCTGCCGGGAATGCTGGAGGAAGAGACGCGGTTTTTCGGTTTGAAACGTGAGTGTGGGTTGCATCGGTAGCTCAGGAACGTGTCAGAAATGGTTGAGTACCGAAGCTAATCGTTGTCGTTGTCGTTGTCGTTGTCGTTAGTCGATTACGACAACGACAACGAAAGCCGTTGAAAAGATTCAACCCGAAATAGATTTGGCAAGCAGATTGCTAGGTTATTCGGAGTCTAAGGCCGACGTCTTGGACAGGACCAGGTCTCCGTCGAGCCCTGAAATGCGATGCGGTGACGCCATGGCACACGACCGAGACAGAAAACCGGTCGCGCGCCGAGACATGTCGTCGCACAACAACCCAGAGGAGGAATGAGATGGCACCGATTAAACCCGAAGAGGTGAAGGAGCTTCTGCGGCAGATCCGCTTTCCCGGTCGGTCACGCGATGTCGTGTCGCTCGGGTTCGTCAAGAGCGTCGCGGTCCAGGGAACCAACATCGAGGTGGAATTTACGCCGGACTCGATCAACGCCGAGAAGGTCACGGCCATGGAGAACGAGACCCGTGCCCTGTTGCAGGGACTCGGGTTCGAGACCATCGAGATCCATACCGAGCCACCCTACGACGACGACTCCATGCTGCTCGGCGGCGCCTCGATGAATCCGCTGCAGGTCGATCTGAAGGAATACGGCCTAGACCCCATCCCCGACCCCAGCCACGGCGGTGCGCCGCATCTCAAAGATCTTCTGGCCGGCGCCGAGGACAAGGAGCGCAAACCGCCACCGACGTCGCCGCCCACCTCCGAAATCCCCGATGCCTTCGACCCACCCATCGTCGACGGACCCCAAGGCAACGCCGATCCGACCTACAACGGACCCGTGCCGGTCTTTCAATGGCAGATCAACCCGGAGGATCCCGATGCCCAGGAGCGCCAAGGCAAGGTCAAGCTCAGCATCGGCAGTTGGAACTATGTCGTTCTCTGGTCGATTCACGCCGAGGAAGACCTGGTCTATGCGTCGGTTCATGCCCGGCATTGGATTTACTACGACGGCAAGGCCCGGCCGAATCCCGCCGGACGCACGGAGGGCGTGAACCTCGTCTACGATCGTCGACGCGGAGGCGTCGTGGCGATCTACGGAACCGTGAAGGATTTTCGCCCCTTCGTCGAGGCCTACCGTCGGGCCTACAGCGGTGAAGTCAGCGAGCCCGAGCCCGCGCTGGACGCGGCTTAGACACACCTGCGGAGGCGGGAGAAATCCCCCTCCTCGCCATCCCCCTTCCGAATCTCTGCATCGACCTCCGCAAAAAACCCCGCCCGAGATTCCTCGTACGAGTCCGCATTGCGGCAAACCCTCATCTATTCGCTTTTAATAAATTGCTTAAACAATGATCTCACCTGTGTCATATCGACATCTCCGATATCACACTCAATAAATTTCGTTTGTATCCGCATAAGCGCTACAGATATCCTTTTACGCAATATTGACGGGTTTGGCTTTGTATTGCGTGATATCCGCCGAGACCACTTCCGAACGCTCGGTTGCAAAAACCTGAATACGGCGATTAGATTGAACATCGGTGCTCGAGGGCAACCAAAACGCATCATCGATGAAGCCAGTCGATCAGGTCGGAACCCGACCCGACAATCGCGGCTCCCACACAAAAACGTCGGCGGACGGCCCGAGCCTATCGGACGCGACCGACGAACCAGAGGACACCACTATGTCGATTTCCTTTGCAGATCGCAGCGATGTAGGAGGCGACGAGGTCTCAGCCGCCCCGAATGCGGTGGAGGCCATCCTGGTTCTGGACGACGAGCCCGGAATGCGGACCTTCATCGCGCGCACACTCTCGTCGAAGTTTGCTCGAGTCGAGACGGCCGCCGATGCCGAGGAGGCGCGGGCTTTGGCCAAAGACACCCGCTTCGACCTCATGATCGCGGACATTCGCCTGCCCGGCGCGGTCAGCGGGCTCGAGCTTGCCCGCGAGCTCAGGGATCGCTATCAGGTCGACTTGGACGTGATCTTCATCACCGGCTATTCGGACGTCTACGACGAGATCGATGCACTGCGCGATACCTCGGCGGATGTGCTGCGCAAACCCTTTCACGCCGAGCAACTGCTCGCGGTGATCAAGCGCGCGCAGGATCGGCGACAAGCCACTCGCGAGCAGTTTCTGCGAAACCGCGAGTTCGAGCAACGTCCGTCCGCGAAACGCATCGTCGGTGAAAGCGCGTCGTTGAAGGACATTTGGCGCACCATCCACCGCATCGCACCCATGCCCTCGACGGTGCTGATCAAGGGTGAAACCGGCACGGGCAAGGAGCTGGTTGCACGGGCGCTCCACGATCTCAGCGGCCGGCGCGGGAGCTATGTCCCCGTGAACTGCGGCGCCATCTCGGCCGACCTGATCGAAGGCGAACTCTTCGGACATCTCAAAGGTGCCTTCACCGGAGCGCACCAGGCGCGCAATGGTCTCTTCAGTCACGCCGACGGCGGGACCCTCTTCCTGGACGAGATCGGCGAGATGCCTCTTGCCCTGCAGGCGAAGCTCCTGCGGGTGTTGGAGGAGCGCAGGTATCGCCCGGTGGGCGGCAGCCAGGAGATTCCGGTCAATGCACGCGTGATCACGGCGACCAATCGCGACCTGGCCGCGGAGGTTCTCGCCGGCCGTTTCCGCAAGGATCTCTACTATCGGATCAACGTGGTCGATCTGCGCCTGCCGCCGTTGCGCGAGCGCAAGGGCGACATCGAGCACCTCGCCCGTTACTTTCTGCAGGTCTTGTCCGCGGAGTTGGGCGTTCCCACGCCCGAGCTCACGGCGTGGGATCTGCAGCAGCTCACCCGCTATGATTGGCCCGGCAACTGTCGCGAGCTGCGCAACGTCATCGAGCGATCCTTGCTGCTCGGCAGTCCGGTGGCTCAGTATGTCTGGGAATCCACGGCGCACACCCCGGAGGAGTCCGCCAGCGTCGCGCCCACGTCGTCGCTGGAGGCCGTGCAGCGCTCGCACATCATGAACGCCCTTTGCGTGGCCGGCGGGAACAAGACGGTCGCGGCACGCGCCTTGGGCGTCTCCCGAAAGACCGTCGAACGAAAACTGAAGGAATGGTCGGATGAGGCTTCTGCAGCTCAACCGGGCTGATTGCGCTCACGCTTTCCCCTCGATAGGATTCGACATGAACGCGGGTGCCGTTGCGTGTCGACATCGATCGGGAGCGCCGGCTGCCCGCTCGACTGTGGATCGGTTCGGATTTAAACCGCGTCCCCACGAAGGGCCGTGGATGCACCACACATCGAACTCAATCGAACGTGAGCATCTCGCTCTGGACGCGGTTTCATTGAGGCGAAGGTCACCGAGAACGAGATGGACGAAACACGCGGTGCAGTCGAGCTCAGACAGGCCGACCAGGATCTCGAGGACGTACTCGCCCTTTTGCGGGAAGCGCGCCATAAGCAATGCGTCCAGACCGAGAAACTTGCGGCTGTCGGCGAGTTGATTGCGGGTGTCGCTCACGAGATCAACAACCCGCTCGCGGTCATGCTCGGATACGTCAACCTCGTGACGCATGAGCTGGGACCGACCGCCTGGTCCGTGCGCATGGAGGTCGATCTCATCGTTCAACAGATCGAGCGCGTTCGCAAGATCATCGACAGCCTGCTCGATATCGCCCGTCCGATGGACGATGTCGACCTCCTTTCACCGGAGGATATGGCGAGGCTGATCGAGGACTCTCTCGGCCTCGTCATCGATCAGGCACAACGCGGCATGCTCAAGGTCTGTCTCGACCTTCAGGCCACATGCCCCGTGCGTATCGGCCGGCAAGACCTGCAGCAGGTCATCGTCAACCTCATCGTGAACGCCTTCCATGCCGTCGAGCTCAACGGCGGTCTGATCGAAGTGGGTTCAAGGGACTGGGACGGGCGCGGTATCCTCATCAGCGTCAGAGATACCGGGCCGGGGGTTCCGGCAGACCTGGTCGAGAAGATCTTCCGGCCTTTCTTTACAACCAAGGGCGCCGGCAGAGGAACAGGGCTCGGCCTCTCGGTCAGCACCGGGCTGATCCGACGCTACGGCGGCGCCCTGACCCTGGAGGCAACCTCCGAGGCAGGAACGGAATTCCGAATTTGGGTCCCTGCCGAACCTGCGTTCGACGATGAAGACACCTGGCTTGCACAGACACTGGTGTCGAGCCTGGAATCGCGCTCCTGGCCGGCATCCGAATACACTGCAACGCGACCGGATACACAGCCACGATCGCGCCCGGCTTCAGCACAGGACAACGCCATGCCAGAGCACTTCAAAGACCAAGGCTTTCTGCCCCTGCAGATCGCCGTCCTGACCGTCTCGGACAGTCGGACCGAGGAGAACGACACCTCGGGACGACTTTTGGTGGAGCGTGCCGAAGCGGCGGGGCACCGGGTCGTGGCCAAACGGATCGTCCCGGACGACATCTACCGGATGCGCGCGGCCTTCTCGGAATGGATCGCCGACCCCGAGATCCAGGTCATCTTGAGCACCGGAGGCACCGGCGTCACCGGACGGGACAGCACGCCGGAGGCCGTGGCCCCATTGCTCGACAAGCCGCTCGAAGGCTTCGGAGAGCTGTTCCGAAGCTTCTCGCTCGAGGAGATCGGCACATCCACCTTGCAGTCGCGCGCGCTCGGGGGACTCGCCAACGGGACCTTCATCTTCTGTCTGCCGGGCTCCAGCGGGGCCTGCCGCACCGCCTGGGATCGCATCCTGCTCGCGCAGTTGGACAGCCGCACCCGCCCGTGCAACTTCGCCCAGCTCATTCCGCGCTTGCTGGAGCGTTGACGATGACAACGGATCCTTGCGGCTGTGATGCGTCCGGGCGCGCGGCGCTGACCAAAGAGCAGGCGCTCGAGCGCCTGCTCGCGCGCGTCGACCCCATCGGCGAGACCGAGAGCGTCTCGATCGCCGAGGGACTCGGACGCGTCTTGGCCGAACCGGTCAAGAGCGCGATCGACGTCCCTGCCTGGGACAACAGCGCGATGGACGGCTATGCAATCCGTCATGCGGACCTGGCGGCCGGCGACGGGCGCCTGCGCGTCGCTCAGCGGATCCCCGCCGGCTCGTCCGGAAGCGTCCTCGCCCCCGGCACGGCGGCGCGCATCTTCACCGGTGCCCCGGTTCCCGAGGGCTGCGATACCGTGGTGATCCAGGAGGTCTGCGAGGCCGCGGAGGACTGGGTTCAAGTCCCGCTCGACTGCAAAACCAACGCAAACATCCGCCGCATCGGCGAGGACATCCGCGCCGGCGCCGAGGTCATCGCCACAGGCACCCGTCTCGCCCCGCAGCACCTTGGACTCGCGGCATCGATCGGCACCGCGCGTGTCCGTGTCTATCGGCGCTTGCGCGTCGCGGTCTTCTCCAGCGGCGACGAGCTGGTGATGCCGGGCGAGCCGCTCGGTCCCGGACAGATCTACAACTCCAACCGCTTCATGCTCTTCGGGTTGCTGGAGCAACTCGGCTGCAAGGTGGTGGATCTGGGGATCGTCGAGGACACCCCCGCAGCCACCGAGCAGGCGTTGATGCAGGGCGCAGCTCAGGCCGACCTGATCGTCGGCAGCGGCGGCGTCTCGGTCGGCGAAGAGGACCACATCAAGTCCGCGCTCGAGCGGGTCGGCACACTGGAACTCTGGAGCGTCGCGATCCGCCCCGGCAAGCCGCTGGCCTTCGGGCGCATCGGCGCGACGCCCTTCATCGGCAATCCGGGTAACCCGGTCTCGCTGTTCGTGACCTTTTGTCTCTTCGGCATCCCGGTGATCCGACGGCAGCAGGGTATCGCCGGGGATCTGCGTCCCCTGACGCTTCGGGTCCGTGCAGGTTTCGACTGGCTACGCCCCGACAAGCGAAGGGAGTTTCACCGGGCGCGCATTCAAATCGGCGACGACGGTGCGCAGGAGCTTGCGGTGTTCCCCAGCCGCTCATCCGCCGTGCTCTCCTCCGTCGCCTGGGCGGACGGCCTGGTGGAGATTCCCGAGAACCAGGTCATCCACAAAGGCGACTTCGTGGATTTTATTCCGTTCAAGGGTCTCTTCGGCTGAACCGCGTGCGGCGGGGCATGGCAGGGGCCGGGATCGGATCATTCTCCCCGGGATCAATGAACTCGGGGGGACGCGGTTCAGGTGACTGGGGTTTTGTTGGGCGGGTTATCCCTCATGGCGGTATCACCGTGGATCGGCAGTTGTTTGGGCTGAAAGAAAGTCAGGCCCGAGATTCGGCGGCATAGAGTAGCGGATAGAAATATGATCGATATCCTGTATTTCGCTCGGCTCAGAGAGAGCCTTGGACTGGCGAGGGAGCAACTGGATGCCTCGCAAAACATCGACTCCATCGCGGATCTACTCGCGCACCTGCGTATTCGCGGCGAGCCTTGGTCAACGACATTGGCCGAAGGTGAATCCGTTTTGGCGGCAGTGAATCAAGAGATCGCCCGGCCGGACACGCGGATCAAAGACGGCGATGAGATCGCACTCTTCCCGCCGGTCACCGGCGGGTAGAGCACGCAGGCCATTGATGAGAAACGGTTCTCATGAATGGCCCGGAACTATAGGGTAGGGAAGGCTCACGCCTCCCCTCCCTCCGGTAGGGTCGAGAACTGGCGCGCCGAGGTTAGGGTCCGGTGGATCCTCCAGCGCTTTCGCGCTGGCCCTCAGTCCGGCTCCCATGATCACGTTTCCAGCCCCCGCCACGTCAAACCCGGCGTGCCGTTTTCCGGCACCGGGCTTTCCTGCCGACTTCACATCCAGGGTTATGAGACCGCTTGCACTGGGAGCGCTTTCGGCTTACGCAGCCCGATTCGGTACCCGTCGTAGAGCCCGAGCACCTCGTATAGCCACGTCCTACTCCACCTCTTCCAGCCAAAGCCCTGACGCTGCCGCGCGCGCATCAGATGGCGCCGAATCTTCTTCTCCACCCAATCTTGGACATACCCGAAACAGCGACTGGAGTGCCCCACCCGAAAGTAGCCTACCCACCCCCTGAGGATCGGATTGATCAAGGCGATCACCCGATCGATCGGCTGCGAGCGGTAGCGGCGGAACACGTCCTTGAGGCGTTGTAGGATCGCGGTACGCGCCTTCATCCGTGGCGTGTAACGCGCGCCCCAGACCCCGCGCCGAGTCTTGGCCCGGCGGAAGTCAAAGCCCAGGAAGCTGAATGCCCCTCCCCGGCTCAGGTCCAGCCGTCGTGTCTTGTCTTGATTGAGTTGCACATCGAGCTTGGCCAACTCCTCGACCAAGCGTCGCCAGGCCGCGTCCTTGAGCCAGTTCCACCGGCGATACCCATCGACCAAGATCACCAGGTCATCGGCATAACGGGCATACTCGATATAGGTATAGCGTCCGTTGCGGGTGACCTCCTTGGCCCGCTCCAGCATCCGGTCGACCTCGTTGAGGTAGAGGTTACTGAGCAGGGGTGAGATCACACCGCCTTGCGGAACGCCCCGCTTGCCACTGGCCTTGAGGATACGCTTGAGCAAGCCCAAGACCTGATCATCGCGGACCCGCTCCGCCACCTTCCCCAAGAGGAGATCGTGACGAACCGTGTCGAAGTAAGACGCCAGGTCCACATCAATCACATAGGTCTTGTTGCTCACAATGGCCTCGGCCACGCGCTGCACGGCTTGATGCGCCGTGCGCTTGGGTCGGTATCCATAGCTTCCATCCTGGAAGTCAGCCTCGAAGATCGGCTCCAGAATCAGCTTGAGCGCCCCCTGGACCACGCGATCGCGAATGCAGGGAATCCCCAGGACGCGCATGCGCCCGTCTCCCTTGGGAATCTCCCGGCGGCGATTCGGTTGCGGTCGGTAGGTTCCGATGACCAGCTCATCCCGGATGCCTTTCAGAAACGCCTCCACGCCAGCCGCCTCGATGGCCGCGAACGTCACCCCGTCACTGCCGGGGGCACCGTTGTTCGCTTTCGCCATCGCATAGGCCGCGTGCAGGGTCTCCTCTTTGCACACGTGGACGTAGAGTCCCCAGAAGCGCCAGGCCGGTTCAGCCTTCGCCTTGATGTAGATCCTCTTCCTCAGGTCTTGCAGATCGATGGGCGTCGTTGTCATCTCGCCCCTGCCTCCCATCTTGTTCAAGGATTGCCAACAGTAGGGCGCCTTCGCTCCACGGACATTACCCCGCTTCAGCGCTACTACGCGCCCATCCGCCACCCGCTCGCCTTCGGTCCACTTCCCGGTGTCGCCGGTTATAAGACCTACCTTGCTCCGGGGATTTCGCCCCGGGGCGAGACGGGCTTCTCCAGTTGCTTAGCGTGCCCTTGCCACCATGCCGTCGCTACTCACCCCGCCGAAGTGGTCGGATCGTCTCGGTCAGATTTCGACCCGCCATGCTGCCTTCGCCCCACGGTTGCAGGCTCGGCCTTCGGAGCTACGCATTGTCGAGGCCATCATTGCGTTCACTGTTGTTACGGCCTGGTGACTCGCCACCTCCCCAAGGAAGGTGCTGTCGATCGGCTTCAGAGTCTTGGTCTCCCGCCACCCTGCGATCCAAGCTACGGGGCTCCTGACTGTTACCCCGGCAGGACTGTCTCCTGCTGAACACGCCAGCCTTCGCTGGACACACAACCGTACGTGCGGTTCTCCCGCATACGGCTCTCCGGTCGAGCGTTTCCTCATCGGGATCGGCACGCTAGGGCATGGGCTTCGGTCAGGGTGAAAAGCCCAAGCTTCGCGAAGTAGGCATTTGGCCAACGTCGATGCGTTAGGGGGCTTAGGCCCCATCCCTGCTTGTGGTGGCGGCGCAATAACAGGGCGCGTAAGCGGCGGCGGACAAACTTGTCCACGTCGGGAAACTCGGTGCGGTAGGCGTGCTTGAAATATTCAAACCAGCCTCGCAGCGTGAGGTTCAATTCCTCCACGATCTGCGCCATGCTCCCGCTGCGCGAGCGACGGGTTTTGGCCCGCACGACCTCGCGCAGTGCCTTGCGACTCTTCTTGCGCACCCAACGGCGCCCCGCCTCGAACCGGTAGCCCAGGAATTCAAACCCCTGCCCCGGTTCACGGCAATCGCCGATGTGGGTCTTCTCGGGGTGGAGCGTCAGCCCGTTGGCTTGGGTCCACGCCCGGACCGCTTCCAATGCGGCTTGCGCCTCGTCCCGGTCCCGACAGAGGATGACGAAGTCGTCGGCGTATCGAACCATCTTCCAACCCCGCTCGGTGATCATCCGATCCAGGGGGTGCAGGTAGAGGTTGGCCAGCAGCGGACTGAGCACCGCACCTTGGGGGGTGCCCGCCGTGGGGGTCCAACACTCCAGGCCGTCCATGACCGCTTGCTCCAAGAAGCGCCCGATCAGGTTCAGTACGCGACCATCGCTGATCCGTTCGGCCACCCGTTCCAGCAGTGGCTGATGCGGGATGCTGTCGTAGTAGCTCGCCAGGTCGGCATCCACCACTGTGGTGTAGCCTTCGCGCAGGAGCTCATCGACCTGCCGCAGCGCGTCCTTGCATCCTCGTTGCGGTCTGAAGCCATAATTCACGGGCAGGAAATCCTTTTCAAAGATCGGTTCCATGACCAGCTTCAGCGCCGCTTGCACGATGCGATCTTTGATCACGGGGATTCCCAGCGGGCGGCGTTTTCCGTCACCCTTGGGGATGTAGACCCGTCGCACCGCATCGGGCCGGTAGCGTCCCGCGGCGAGGTCATCATGCAGTTCCGCCAGGTAGCGATCCGCCTGCGCCTCGAAGTGCTCAATCCGCATCCGATCCACACCCGCCGCGCCGTGATTCGCCCGCACCCGTTCCCAGGCCAGGCGCAGCGTTGTCGGGGCATGAACCTTATCCATCAGACTGTACCATCGCCCTCCCTTCACCCCGTTCTCCAGGGCTGCCAACATTCGGTCCGTCCACACCGATGCTTCCACCCACTGCCAAGAGCGGGTGTCTGTCTCACGTTTAGTCGTTGCCGACACTGCCGAAACTGCTCTGTTTTGCTGCATCGCTCTGGTCATTCCAAATCGCTCTTCCTATCCCCCTTCCCTCGACGCGGCTTTGCTTTCCGCGCTTTTCCGTACCCGGTCTCAACGGTAGGCAGGGTCTGCGCCCCGGTGTCTCGAGGATCGGCCGTTTCCAGCCGATGGCCCTGGTTGTCCGAGCGTACGTGCGGTACTACGAGGACTCTGACTCCTGCCCCCGGTCACCTCCGCGGGCAGGTCTCCCTGCTTCTCTCGTTTCACCTTCCGACCATTCCATCCCCAAACATACCCGGTGGTCCACTCATCGCTTTGGGCGCCATGTCAGCGTGAGCGGTGCGTTTCAGGCTTCGCCATGTCACGGCAGGCTCGCCACCACCGAACACCGAAACGGGTTCGTCATCCTACGGACTGGTCGTTCGCCTCCGGTTGCTCCCCACCCCGCCTCGCGGCGACGCAGTAACCTTCGGCTACGGGGTTATGGCTTGCCCCGATACGGACTTTCACCGTACTGTTGAAACGCCTCTGCAGGCGTACCGTGACACCCGCTCCGCGGTGTCACGCATGCCCCGTGGCGCTCTGCGCCACGCGACGCGATGGCCGAATCGGTAGGGTGGACGAGCGAGAGCGAAGTCCACCGAACCCCGTGCCGGCGGTGGCGGACTGCGCTGCGCTTCTCCACCCTACTCCTCAAACTTCACTCCTCACCCACCCGTCATATTCATATGACGAAAGATGATCGGCTTGGCCTGAAGGTCGAAGTCGTGACCGCGGGGTTTGATGTTCATGGCTGCGACGATCGCCTTCTTGACCCGCGCGTCCTCGGTCGGATTTCCGCGCAGCGCGCGGCGAAGGTCTGCCGAATGCTCCTGACCCAGGCAGAGCAGCAGACGTCCCTCTGCGGTCACCCGCACGCGATTGCAGTCTCCGCAGAAGTTGTGGCTGTGCGGTGAGATGAAGCCGACGCGTGTCTCTTCGCCGGCGACGCGAAAGTATTTGGAAGGTCCGCCGGTCGCCTCGATCGTCGGCAGAAGGTCGAAATGCTCTGCGAGATCCTGGCGAATGGCATCGCTCGAGTAGTAGGCCTCGGCCCGGTCATGATCGCCGATCACGCCCAACGGCATCTCCTCGATAAAGCTGATGTCGATCCCGCGATCGATGGCGAAGCGCACCAGGTCGGCGACCTCGTCGTGATTGCGGTTCTTGAGTACCACCGTATTCAATTTGATCTTCCGGAAGCCGACCCGCAGGGCCGCATCGAGTCCGCTCAGTGTCTTCTCGATCTGTCCGACTCGGGTGATCTTACGAAAACGCTCCGGATCCAGCGTATCCAGGCTGATATTGATACGGGTCACTCCGGCATCCTTCAGTGACTGCGCATAGCGCCCGAGCTGGGTCGCGTTGGTCGTGAGCGTCAGGTCACGGATAGTCGAGAGCCCGCCCAATTGTTCGAACAACCAGATCACATTCGGACGCACCAACGGCTCGCCGCCCGTGACCCTCAACTTGGTCACACCCAGCTCGCTGAAACATCTGCCGAGTCTTGCCATCTCCTCGAGAGTCAGAAGTTGGCTGCGCGGCAGAAAGGTCATCTTCTCCGACATGCAATAGACACAGCGCAGATCGCAACGATCGGTAACGGAGAGACGCACATAGGTGATCCGGCGGCCGAACCGATCGATCAAACCCGGCTCCTGTTCGACCGTCCGCTCTTCGGTTTGAAAGGCAGTTTCTCGTTTCACGCGCTGTCCTGTTTTCAATGGAGGCTTCCGATTGAGGAACGCTCGTCGACGGCGAGCGGCGTACGAGTCATTGCGCCGAGCGCACACGACCTCGCCTCGTATCTGCACTTAACGTGCCTCGCTCATGTGCGCCTTTTTGCGCATGTACCCGCCTCCGGACCGGGACAATGTGTCTCGATGGAGACCGCCGATTGGGCGGTTTTGTCCCGATCGTCATACCGCCGAGCCGCACTCGACCGTATCGCCAAAGGAGCAGGTCGAGGGGTATTTCGCCGAGTCGCACCGTCCTCCGGGCGACAACCCGAGCAGTCGCTCGAGCCCGAGAGCACCGCGCCCCGTCGCTGGAATCGCTCGGCCGCTCGGTCGGCCTTAGGCACGATACCTGCTGCCGATCCTGCAAATCAAAAGGTCACGGCAAAAGCGGAATGACCCTATGCATTTGCCGGTAAAGCCGACCAACCGGAGCGCTGAAACGACGTGATCGCATACGCCGCCTATCTGCTCCCGATCCTGGGATTGGTCTCGGCCTGTGTCGTCTTGGTGTCGGCCGAGCGACTGGGCGAGCGGATCTCGGGGATCAGCGTGGGCTTTAGCCTGTCGATCTTCGTCTTGGCGCTCGGGTTGTTTATAGAGCAGATCGCCTCGGGTCAAGGGCAGCTTGCGACCCTTGGCGGCATCGGTCTCTTCTCGCTGTATTTCGACTCGCTCTCGGCATTGATGGCGCTGGCCGTGAGCGCGATCAGTCTGATCGTCCATCTCTATTCCAGACGCTATATGCGGGACGATCCCGCCTATACACGCTTTTTCGTGCTGCTGGACAGCATCAACGCCATGATCATGCTCATGGTCCTGGCGGGCGATCTGCTGACCTTGCTGCTCGCCTGGCATTCCATCGGCATCCTTCTCTATTTTTTACTCAACCACGATACCCGCCGCGAGGCGGCGAATCGCTACGCCTTCTGGACACTCATCACGCATCGCATCGGGGACCTGCCCTTGATGGCGGCCGCGGCTCTGCTGTATTACAGCTACGGCACCCTGAGCATTCCGCTTCTTTTCGATGCGATCGCGGCCGACCCGGGACGCACCAGCGTCTTCGGCCTCCCCATCACGGAAACCGTCGGGGTGCTCGTCTTGATCGCGGCCTTCGCCAAATCGGCCCAGTTTCCCTTCCATACTTGGCTGCCCTACACGATGGAAGGCCCGACACCGGTGTCGGCCTTGATGCACGCGGGCATCGTCAATTCGGGCGGTTTTCTGATCAATCGCTTTGCACCGGTCTTTGTACAGACCGATTCGGTATTGCAAATCGCACTGCTGATCGGGCTCGTGACGGCCATCATGGGATCGGTGATGATGCTGATGCAGAGCGACATCAAGAGGGCGCTGGGTTATTCGACCATGGGTCAGATGGGCTATATGGTCATGGAATGCGGCCTCGGCGCCTTTTCGTTGGCGATCTTTCATCTGATCGCCCACGGGGTCTTCAAGGCGACCTTGTTCCTGGATTCGGGAAGTTTGATTGCACGCGCGCGCAAGGATCCGAACCTGCCGGAGGGCGAGATCTATAAGTTCATGGTCGAGCGCAAGGCACCCAAGCCACCCTTGTCTTGGATCGTGTTTGCCGGGATCACCATCGCGGTTCCGCTCATCATCCTGGTTGCCGCCCATCAGGTCGTCGACGAGGGCTTTCTCAGTCATCAAGGGGCCATCATCCTTCTGCTCTTCGGCTGGATCACGGGCGCTCAAACCCTCTTCTTCGTCTACAAGATCGGCGGCGAGCAGCCTTTCAAGCTGCTGGGCTATGTCATCCTGTCCTTTGCCCTGGTCATCCTGACCTATGTCTTGGTCGGGCATACGATCGACACCTTGCTTTATCCGGATCCGGCCTTCCGCGACGCGCTGTACCGGGCCGCATCCTTGCCGGCACCGCTGTTCACCCTGCTGATGCTCGTCTTGGTCACCCTGATTGCGGCGGGTTGGATGCTGGTGTTCTGGTCGACCGCCAAGCAGGAGCCACTCACGCGTCGCTACCGTGACCTCTACTTGTCTATCTACGCCTTGATGTCACGGGAGTTTTATATCGCAGACCTCTACGGGCGCCTGGCCGGGTTCATGCTGGCACGCTCGCGCCGGCTCAATGCATTGATGCGGTGGGTCTGAGATGACACTGACGCTGCTTCTCCTCGCCGGGCTCTTCCTGCCGCTCTACCCTATGAGCATACTGCCCAATGCACTATTGCAGGGTCAGTTGAACGCGGAGGTCGGCAAGCGCTCGGCATGGCGTCGCGCTCCCGGATTCAAGATCGCGCTATTGCTGGTCTTCCCGCTGATCGGTGTGGGCTTGACCACGCTGGCGATACGTCTCGGCATCCCGGATGCACGGCTTCTGACCTTCTTCGGCGTCTGGGGCGGCATCACCTCGGTGCTTTACGCCTTTCGTCTCCTGAGCGCGAAGGACGGGGAGATTTGGATCTCCCACCTCTTCACCTCGGCGCTCGCGCTCATCTGGATCGGCATCGCCTACGGGGTGAATCCCCTGCTCCCCGCGATCGGACTCTCGGTCTCGCTGTTGCCGCTGGTCTTTATGCTCGAGCAGTTGACCCAGCGCTTCGGGATCGCGCGCAGCGGGCTCTATCCGGGACTCTGTTGCCGCATGCCCTGGTTCTCGCACCTCTTCGTGCTCGCTGTTCTGACGGCCATCGCCGTGCCCTTCTCGCCGTCCTTTTTCGCCATCGCTGCGCTCGCATTCGGCGGGGTTGCCGCCGACGAGATCGTGGTCTTGTTGCCCATCTGTCTGTCGTGGCTGCTCTGGACCTGGGCCGGTGTCAACCTGCTCACGGGGATCGTGTGGGGCATTCCGCGGGACGATCTGGTCTATCGCGACCTGGATCCCAAACGCGCCATCGGTGTGGGGGGCGGCATGGTGGCACTCGGCATCTTCGGAATCCTACTCGTGGAGGTTGCACTGTGAGGCGAACAAACGGCGACTCAGAGGCTTCGATCCATCGATCGACCCCGCTTAGGACAGGGGACACCGCCGGACACGAGTCAGGGCTGCCTTTGGGCCATGCGCTCAAGATCCGCTCCATGGTCACGGTCGCCGGCGAGTTCCTGCCCTTCATGTGGCCGATGCGCAACTATATTTACAACAATCCGCTGAACGGGTTCGAGCATCTTCCGTTCGAGGAGGCAGTCGAGCAGGCGACCCGACTCTTTCACGCACGGGGCTATCTGCGCCGAACCGACTATCAAGCCATGATGGACGAAGGCCGGATCGATCTCGAGGTGATCCAAGACCTGGTCTCCGAGTTCCTGCGAGACTGGGCACCGAATGACGATTCCGGCGAGGACGATGGCGAGCCGCTCGACCTCGAGCACATCCTCACGACACTCATGACCCGGATGGATCAGCCGAGCGTCGGCGACGCCTATCCGAGCACGGATGCGATCTTGGCCCGACTTCGCCCGTCGGCGGATCAGCCATGAAGATGCTCGACACGACTCTGATCGGCGTGCGCTGGACGCTCTACGATCTCGTCGATCGGCTCTACGGCACCCGGATCAATGCGACCCTCAACGAGCTGCAGATCAAGGGTTGCATGGACTTCCTGGATGAAGGTCAATCCGTCTGGCGTATGCCCGGCCGTCGGCAAGGCATGTTCCGCGCTTGGAGCCATATCGCCAAGCGCAATCGCCGCCTGCGTCTGCACGGGCTCGATGTCGGGGAGATTCTGACACGGACCGAACAGCCGGAGGCGGCGATCGATCTGGTCATGAATCGGCTGCAGATCCCCGAGACGCTCTGGATGGATTATTTCGCCCTCGAGCTCGCCAAGCTGCATGGCTGGGCCGGTTTCGTGCGCTGGCGTTCGCAGGCCAAGGGCTACTATTGGCAGGAGCGCAATCCGGCGGACTTGGTCGACTTCATCGCGATTCGACTGGTGCTCTCCCTGCCGTTGATCGAAGAGGCCGGCAAGGAGCATCGGCGCGACTTCCGCTATCCCGCCTGGGTTCGGTATCTCGAAGCGCATCCCCACGAAGCTCTGCTGCGCCATGAGTTGCACTCGGGCGCGATCCTCCCCGATTACGCACATCGGGTCGAGGTCGTACTCGACGGCGCAGACGCCGCGCAGATCAAAACACTCTGCTCGGAATACGAGCGCGAGAAGACTGCACGCGAGGCCGCGATGCGTGCACTGCGCCTGCAGGAGCTGTGCGAGCGGGCCGGCATCCCGCGCGCGGAGCTGGCCGGAAAACGCTCGGGAACACTGCGCCGAATGATCGAGGCGGTCTACAGCTTCCGCGCGCACGAGGGGTTCGTCTGGACGCAGGCGCTGGAACGCACCTATATCCGCGACCTGCTCGCGAAGCTGGCCGCTCACCGGACGCGGACCGCCGATGCCGTGCGCAGACCGGACGAGCCGCATGTCAACGGTGGCGACATTCAAGCGCTGTTTTGCATCGATGTGCGTTCCGAGAGACTGCGGCGCCAGCTCGAGCAGCTCGGTCATTACGAGACCTTCGGTGTCGCCGGCTTCTTCGGCGTCCCGGTCAACTTCATCGAGTTCGGCAAGGGCCACGAGGCCGCACTCTGTCCGGCCATCGTCACGCCGAGCAATGTCGCACTGGAGATGCCGCACTCACACCCGTCCGGCGGTCACGGGCATGAGGGCCACGCGCTGTTTCAACTCGCCACCGAGGTCGTGCACGATCTCAAGAGCACCGTGCTCGCGCCCTATATCACGGTCGAGGCGGTCGGATTGTTGTTCGGATTCGACATGGTCGGCAAGACCCTGGCGCCCGCCGCCTACACCCGCTGGCGCAAGACGCTCGACAACGGCAGACAGCCGACCCGACTCATGATCGACAAGATCTCCAAGGACGACGCACTCGATCTGATCGCGACCCTTCAGGACGAGATGGTGGTGAGGGCCATCGATCGGCATTTCGGGGTCAAGCGCGAGGCCATTACGACCGGCATGATCCGCGAGTTGCGCGAGATCGCACTGGGTCACGCCACCCGACCGAGCGGCTTCGCCCAGCGCTTCGACCTCGACACCGCTGCCGAGACCCTGTTCCTGACCAGCCTGCGCCTGGAGTACGGACTGAATCCCGATCAGGCCAGAATCCAGCTCGAGCATCTGGCACGGATCGGGTTTCGGATCGAACGTCAGGCGCTGTTGGTCGACAACCTTCTGAAGACCATCGGCTTGGTCGATGACTTCGCGAAGATCGTCTTGGTCGTCGGTCACGGCAGCAGCTCGCAGAACAACCCCTACGAATCGGCATTGGACTGCGGGGCCTGCGGCGGCGACCGCGGTTTGGTGAATGCCCGTATCTTCGCGGCGATGGCGAATCGGCGCGAAGTGCGCGATCGGCTCGCCGAGCGCGGTATCCGGATCCCGGACGACACCTGTTTCATCCCTGCCCTGCACGACACCACCACCGACGAGACGACACTCTACGACATCGAGCAGCTGCCGCCCGGCCGGCTGACTCAGGTCTCGCGCATCCAGGAAGATCTGGCCGCCGCCGGTCGCCTCTGCGCGCAGGAACGCTGCATCGAGCTGGGGGAGACCGGGGTGCCTTCTCCGGAGTCCGCCGCGGGCCGGGTCAAGCGCCACGCCATGGATTGGACACAGGTGCGCCCGGAATGGGGCCTGTCGAAGAACGCCTCCTTCATCATCGGCAGCCGCAGCCTCACGCGTGCGCTCGATCTCGAGGGTCGCGCCTTCCTGCATTCCTACGACCATCGCCAGGACCCATCGGGCGAGCTGCTTGTGGGCATCCTCTCCGGCCCGCTGATCGTCGCCCAGTGGATCAACTTGGAGTACTACTTCTCGGCCGTCGACAACGAGGTCTTCGGCAGCGGCAGCAAGATCTACCACAACGTGGTTGGCCGCTTCGGCGTGATGACGGGCAACGTCGGCGACTTGCGCACAGGGCTCCCGGCCCAGGCCGTCGCCAAGGGCGATCGGCCCTACCATCAGCCGATGCGGTTGATCACCCTCATCGAGGCGCCGCTGTCCTGCATACAAGAGGCTTTGGACAAGGTCTTCAAGGTTCGCGAGCTGGTGAAGAACGGCTGGGTGCGTCTGTTGGTCCTCGATCCCGAGACGGAGCGCGTTTCTCTGTTCGAGCATGGTCTCTGGACCGCACAGCCCTGGCCGGCCGGAACGGACCGCAGCGCCCGGGTGGCCAGACCCCTCGGCGCCAAACCGGCTCGACAACATCGAAAACGCGCCGCAACCCTGGAGGAATCGCCATGAACGCACTCACGGTCACTGCGATGAAGAAGCTGGAGATCATCGTGGAGGGCGAGCAACAGGGTTTCGTCGTCGATCTACTGGATCGCGCAGGCGTCGGCGGCTACACGATCCTTCACAACCTATCCGGAAAAGGCACCCACGGCGTCCACAAGGGACATCTGATGTTCAATGACGACTCGGTCCTCATCATGATCGTGACCGCCGTTTCCGATGACCTTGTCGGCCCGATCCTGGAGGGATTGACACCCTTCTTCAACAAACACATGGGCGTCGTCTTCACCTCCGACATCCAGGTCAGCCGAATGGTGAAGATGCATACCGATTGAACCTAAACCGCGTCTCGCCGAGATCGAGGATATCTTCAAAGCCAAACGCGACGTGAAAATGACGCATTTCGCTCTGAACGCTGTTTAGACGGAAAGGCGAACAGTACATTCTTAAAGCCGATACCTGCCATCGCCGATTGGAATAGCGGCCCGAAGGAAAACCAGAGTATGCTGGTGCACAATAGCAACGGGGATCACTCCAATGACAGACATCCTGCACGAGCCTCATAAACCCCAGTTCGAATCGGCTCCGAATCAAGCCCGCAAGGCAGCCACAGTCGAAGAAGCCTGGGCCGCAGCGGAGGAGTTGAAACCGATGGTCGGACAGGTTCGCAAGATCGCCAAGGTCCGACGCTCCGACCTCTCGGCTAGGGGCAAGATGGCGCTACCCCCCGACCAACGCTGACCCCGCGGGTCAAGACGCCTATGCGATCGAAGGGTCTGGAGACGGATTCTTGCGAGTCTGCTTCGGGAACGAGACCTAGGTCGCGATTGCATTCCTCTGGCTGACATACGCTCTAGTCACAAGGACAGGAACAGCGGAGTCAAAGTCGATCGCCCCGAAAAACCGGGAAGCTCCGAACGCTCGACCTGTCCATCGCGACCGGGACCAAGCGAACGCACGTCCTCGAGATCGCATCACTCGACGGGAGCAGTATCATGACATATACATATCAGATGTTCGGTGCGATGACGGGGTGGTCATTTCTCTACGGATGCATGCTCGGAATCGCCTCGCCGGCCAATTACCTCCCGAGACAAGCCCGGATGTATCCCGTCGGCAGCGATGATGCATTGGCGATACGCGACGAAAGCCGCGCACCGGGCCTTTCACAAAAAGAGCAGGTTTGATTCATTCGCGACGTGAAACGATTGCCTGCTGTAGGAGCCGCCACAGGCGAACTCTCGATACACACGCTCGATACACACAGGCGAATAACAGCGACGTGAATAAAAAAGGCCATGCGCCCCTTCGGGTGCATGGCCTTTCGTGTCTTTACGGATCAGACTGATCGGATCCGGAGAAAGACTTGGACTGCAATCGATCAGTTGCGGGACTTGTCGACCAGCTTCTTCTCGCGGATCCAGGGCATCATGTCGCGCAGACGCTCGCCGACCTCTTCGATCTGATGCTCTTCGCCGAGTCGACGCATGGCCTTCATCGACGCCGCGCCCGCCTGGTTCTCGAGGATGAATTCCTTGGCGAACTGGCCGTTCTGGATCTCGCCGAGGATGCGCTTCATCTCGGCCTTGGTCTCGTCGGTGATGATGCGCGGACCGCGCGTCAGGTCACCGTACTCGGCCGTGTTGGAGATCGAGTAGCGCATATTGGCGATGCCGCCTTCGTAGATGAGATCCACGATCAGCTTGACCTCGTGCAGACACTCGAAGTAGGCCATCTCGGGCGCATAACCGGCCTCGACCAGGGTCTCGAAACCCGCCTTGATCAGCGAGGTCAACCCGCCGCAGAGCACGACTTGCTCGCCGAACAGATCGGTCTCGCACTCCTCGCGGAAGTTGGTCTCGATAATGCCTGCACGCCCGCCGCCATTGGCCGAGGCGTAAGCGAGCGCAATGTCGCGGGCCTGACCGGTTGCATCCTGATGAACCGCGATCAGGCTGGGTACGCCGCCGCCCTGGGTGTAGGTCGAGCGCACCAGATGGCCCGGACCCTTGGGCGCGATCATGATGACGTCGAGGTCTTCGCGGGGTGTGATCTGGCCGAAGTGCACGTTGAAGCCGTGGGCGAAGGCAAGCGCTGCACCCTGCTTGATGTTGGGCGCGACCTGCTCGCGATAGAGCGCGGCCTGGTGCTCGTCGGGAGCGAGGATCATGACCACGTCCGCACCCTTCACGGCCTCTTCGATCGAGCGGACCTCGAGACCGGCGTTGGCCGCCTTGGCTGCGGAAGCCGAGCCGGGACGCAGACCGACGACGACCGACACGCCGGACTCCTTCAGGTTGTTGGCATGGGCATGACCCTGCGAGCCGTAACCGATGATCGCGACCTGTTTGCCCTGGATGAGAGAGAGGTCGGCGTCTTTGTCGTAATACACATTGATGGTCATTAAGGTGAATCCTTCAGCTGGAGATGAATGAGGCGGATCGGTCTACGAGCGGCCTTCAGGCACTCCGTCAGGTCCGATCCGATAAAGCGAACCGCAACCGCGCAAGCAGCTCAATCCGAAAAAGAGTAAAGACTTAAACCGCGTCCCCCGCAGAGGCGGCGGACACGCGCCATACCGGGCTCACAGGAAAACGGCTCATGTCGCACAAGGACGCGGTTTAAATGGTGAGGCCCTTGTCGCCGCGCGAGATGCCTGTGGGACCCGAACGAACCACCTCGACGATCAGCCCTTCCGGAACCGCGTCGATGAAGGCATCGAGCTTCTTGGATGCCCCGGTCAGCTCGATGACATAACTGGTGTCGGTCACGTCGATGATCTTGGCGCGGAAGATCTCGGTCAGGCGCTTGAGCTCTTCGCGATCCTGACGCTCGGCGCGCACCTTGATCATCATCATCTCGCGCTCGATGTGCGGGCCCTCGGAGAGGTCGAGCAGCTTCACGGTGTCGATCAGCTTATTCAACTGCTTCTTGATCTGCTCGACCACGTCGTCGTTGCCCGTGGTGACCAGGGTCATGCGCGAGAGGGTCGGGTCATCCGTCGGGGCGACGGTGAGGGATTCGATGTTGTAGCCACGGGCGGAGAAGAGCCCGGCAACGCGCGAGAGGGCGCCCGCCTCGTTCTCCAGCAGCACGGCGATGATATGTCTCATGTGTCAGCTCTCGTTCACTCGGGACGCGTGTTAAGCCAGCTCGCGGTCCGAGAGGCTTGGCGCCAAGTGCATCTCGTGGTGGCCCTTGCCGGCCGCGATCATCGGATAAACGTTCTCGGTTGGATCCACGATGACATCCATAAACACGAGGCGGTTCTTCATCGCGAACGCCTCGGTCATCGCGGCCTCGAGATCGGCCGGCTGGTCGACGCGCATTCCGACATGCCCGAAGCTCTCGGCGAGCTTCACGAAGTCCGGCAGTGCGTCGACATAGGAGTTCGAGTAGCGGCTCTCGTAGAAGAACTCCTGCCACTGCCGCACCATGCCCATGTAGCCGTTGTTGAGCAGGATGACCTTTACGGGCAGCCCGTACTGAAGGCAGGTGGCCAGCTCCTGGATACACATGAGGATGCTCGCCTCGCCTGAGATACAGGCGACCTGCGCATCCGGAAACGCCAATTGCACCCCGATCGCCGCCGGGAGCCCGAAGCCCATGGTTCCGAGACCACCCGAGTTGATCCAGCGCCGAGGCTTGTCGAAGGGATAGAACTGGGCGGCGAACATCTGGTGCTGACCCACGTCCGAGGTCAGATAGAGGTCGCCGTCGGTCACCTTGTAGAGTGTTTCCACCGCGAACTGCGGCTTGATGGCCGTGCTGTTGCGGTCGTAGCGCATGCAGTCCACCGCACGCCACTCCGCGATCTTGGACCACCAATCGGAAACCGGCTGCTCGTCGGAACTCGGAGCCAGCTCGCGATAGAGCTTGAGCATGTCGGAGAGCACGTTGGCCACCTGCCCCACGATCGGTACATGGACCTTCACGTTCTTGGAGATCGAGGAGGGATCCACATCGACATGGATGATCTTCGCATGCGGGCAGAAATGCTCGATCTTGCCGGTGACCCGATCGTCGAAACGCGCACCGATGGCGATCAAGACATCGGTCTCGTGCATCGCCATGTTGGCCTCGTAGGTGCCGTGCATCCCGAGCATGCCGATGAACTGCGGATCGGTCATGGGGTAGGCGCCGAGCCCCATCAGGGTGCTGGTGACGGGAAAACCGGTCGTGCGGACGAAATCCGTCAACTGCGCCGATGCCTCGCCGAGCACCACACCACCGCCGGTATAGAAGACCGGCCGCTTGGCTTGGAGGATCAGATCCACAGCCTTGCGGATCTGCCCCGGATGCCCTTTCAACACCGGGTTGTAGGAGCGCATCTTCACGTCGCGCGGATAGTCGTAGGGGATCTTGATGTTCGGATCCGTCACGTCCTTCGGGATATCGACGACCACGGGGCCCGGCCGACCGCTCGTCGCGATAAAGAATGCCTTGCGGATGGTCAACGCCAGATCGCGCACGTCCTTGACCAGGAAGTTATGCTTCACGCAGGGCCGGGTGATGCCGACGGTGTCGACTTCCTGGAAGGCATCGCTGCCGATCACCGGTGTGGGCACCTGGCCGGTCAGGATCACCATCGGGATGGAATCCATGTAAGCCGTCGCGATACCGGTGACCGCGTTGGTCGCACCGGGCCCGGACGTCACCAGACAGACGCCGCACTTCCCTGTCGCGCGCGCGTAGCCGTCCGCGGCGTGCGAGGCGCCTTGCTCGTGACGCACCAGGATATGTTTGACGGACTCCTGCCGAAACAGGGCGTCGTAGATATGCAGCACCGCGCCGCCGGGATAGCCGAAGACGAACTCGACCCCCTCGTCGGCGAGCGCCTGAATAACGATCTCGGCCCCGCTCAGCTCGACACCACTCCGCTCCGGCCGCGCCGGCTCGGCCCCATCGAGTTGCGCTTCAGACAGTGCCACCTCGGTGACCTCCGATCAGTCCCAAAAGGGTTCAAAAGCGATCGAAGTTACCGCGATCGGCGCAGCCGGTCAAGCGAGGCGCGGATTCGATCCGCCGATACCGCCGCGACCGGGCCGCCGGGCCGACGACGCCGATTCAACGGCAACGCGTCGGGCGCAACCGGCTCGTTCTGGTTGCAGGCAGACCGTAGGCGCAGTCATGAGCGTCCTGGAGAAAACCCAGCTCCTCCCATGCATCCGCCGGCCAGCCGCCCGGCTCAACATGACTGCCCAGCGTCAGGTCCTGGAACGCGAGGTCGAACGCCTCCGGGTCTCCCCACACCCAGATCAGACTTCTCAAGGCATCGGGAAAGCGCGACTCCAAGACCGAAGCGTCGCCGTGATCATCGAGCGCGAGGTCTTCCGTCGGCCGTGCGAGATGCATCGCACGCAGCCAATCCGGGGCACCCTCGACACTGGACTCGGGGTGTTTCGACACCGGCGGAAGCTGCTCGATCAAGAGGTCGACGAATGTCTTGATCGCCGGTGTCGGATGCTCGAATCCGAGCTCGAGACCGAACAGCTCCGATTGGGTGAACCCATCCATCTTGACGCGCTCGACCTCGCGCACACGCGCCCGCAACCGAAGTCCGGGTAGACCATCCGCCCCGCGAATGGAAAGACGAATGCTCTGGCCAGCCTCGTAAGTCTCGAAGACGGTGATGCTCAAACGCCCGGCCGCGATCTGCTCGAGCATCTCGCGCATCGCTGCGGCATCCTCGATCACGACCTCTAGCTCGCGCACCAGCGGGTCCGAGTCTCGGACAGTCGAGTCCTCCGCCGGATCGAGCATCGTCAGAAGCTTTTCCAACCGGGCTTGGCTGCGCGGCGAGAGGCTCGCGAACCGCACAGCGACCTGATGATGGCCGGACCCCAGCCGCTGCGCCCGCACGACCTCCGCGTCAATCGAAACCGTTTCGTGTCCTCGCCAGGGAAACGTCAAGCGCAGCGTACCGGATAAGGAGGCGAGCGGCACGGCGACGACGAACTGAGCGCCGCCCCAGGAAATGTCCTGGTTCATCGCGGTGATCGGCTCGCTTTGGTTCGGTAAGAAAACCTGGATGGGTATGCGCACTGAAATGCGGCGCTGGGTCCGCCGGTTCGCAACCGACGCCTTACCGCTTGGACTGGAATCCTCTGGTCGTTTTGTCATGATCACACTCGAATCGAACCCGACCCGAGATGCTTTCGGATCGCGACGGTGTCGGATTCGCCGTCGCCGTCGCCAAAGGAGACGCCACCGAGAAGGGGCGACGCATCCTTGCTGCGCACGAGACATCGGCTTGCCCGACGCTCCCCGAAGTCCACGCTCGGGTTTGGTCGGTATAGTATAGACCGGGCGTCCCGAGATCGCCTCACGAGCCACGACGAGACCCCCGCATCGACACCCGTCCGGAGTTCTCCGGCGGCTTCCGACCATCGCGCGGTTGTTTCGATACTGGTTGAACAATACACTTCGCGCCTTTACGCCGCCGATAGCCCTGCCGATGCGCACCTCTCAGTTTCCGATCCAGACCCTCAAAGAGACCCCGTCCGACGCGGAGATCGCCAGTCACCGGTTGATGCTGCGCGCCGGCATGATCCGTAAGCTGGCTGCCGGGCTCTACACCTGGCTGCCGATGGGGCTGCGCGTCCTGCGCAAGGTCGAGGGCATCGTCCGTGATGAAATGGACCGCGCCGGTGCCCTCGAGGTTTCCATGCCGGCAGTGCAGCCCGCCGAGTTGTGGCAAGAGTCCGGCCGTTGGGACCAATACGGCCCGGAGCTGCTGCGTCTGCGTGACCGCCATCAGCGCGACTTCTGCTTCGGCCCGACACACGAGGAGATCATCACCGATCTCGCCCGCAACGAGCTGAAGAGCTACAAGCAGCTGCCGATCAACTTCTACCAGATCCAGACGAAATTCCGCGACGAGATCCGCCCGCGCTTCGGCGTGATGCGTGCGCGCGAGTTCCTGATGAAGGATGCCTACTCCTTCCATCTCGACGACGCCTCGCTCGAAGACACCTACCGGCAGATGCACGCGGCCTACAGCCGCATCTTCACTCGGTGCGGGCTCGATTTCCGCCCGGTGCAAGCCGACACCGGCAGCATCGGCGGCAACGCCTCGCACGAGTTCCATGTGCTGGCGGACTCGGGCGAGGACGCCATCGCCTTCTCCGACAGCAGCGACTATGCCGCCAACGTCGAACTCGCCGAGGCCCTCGCCTTGGCCGATGCTGCCCCGGCACCGCAGGAGACCGCGCGCCTGGTCGACACGCCGAACGCACGCACCATCGCGGATCTGGTCGAGCAGTTTGCTCAGCCGATCGAGCGCACGGTCAAGACCCTGGTGGTTGCCGCCTCCGCCGAGAGCGAGTCCGCCCTGATCGCCCTGCTGGTGCGCGGCGATCACGAGCTCAACGCCATCAAGGCCGAAAAGCTGCCCGGGGTCGCCGCGCCGCTGCGCATGGCAACGGAGGCCGAGATCCGCGAGGCGATCGGTGCCGGTCCCGGATCGCTCGGACCGAAGGATCTTCCGATTCCCTGCATCGTGGATCGCACCGTCGCGGTGACCGGAGATTTCAGCGCCGGCGCCAATCAAGAGGGCAAGCATTGGTTCGGTCTGAACTGGGGCCGGGATCTGCCGATGCCCGAGGTCGCGGATCTGCGCAACGTGATCGACGGCGACCCGAGCCCGGATGGCTCGGGTCATCTGAAGATCGCGCGCGGGATCGAGGTCGGACATATCTTCCAGCTCGGGCGTAAATACAGCCAAGCCATGAAGGCCAACGTGCTCGGCGAAGACGGCCGTGCGACGACCCTCACCATGGGTTGTTACGGTATCGGGGTCTCGCGTGTCGTCGCCGCGGCGATCGAGCAGCATCACGACGAGCGCGGCATCTCCTGGCCGGCGCCGATCGCGCCATTCCAGGTCGCACTTCTGCCGATGAAGCTCGGCAAATCCTACCGCGTGCGCGAGGCGACGGATCAGCTCTACGAGGATCTCAAGCTGGCCGGGGTCGACGTCCTGCTCGACGATCGCGACGCCCGCCCCGGCGTCATGTTTGCCGACATGGAGTTGATCGGCATCCCGCATCGCATCGTCGTCGGCGACAAGTCGCTCGACGACGGGCAGGTCGAGTACAAGGGCCGCAACGACAGCGAGACGCAGCTCATCCCGATCGAGGAGATCGTCGGCTGGCTGTCGGCGCGGCTTCGGGCGGACTGATTTCAGCCGCCAGCGATCCTCGCGCTCTCGTAGGGGCAACGCAACACCGAACGCATCGCGTGCAATCCATCCCGCCCCGCCGCCTCTAACAAAGCCGGAGGCCGGAGGCTGGAGGCTGGAGGCTCTCGAATCCCTGGAACCGCAAGACACACAGGACCTCACCCCAAAATGACTAAAGAAGCCTCCTTCGACCGCGACGCCCTCCTCGCCTGCGGCCACGGCGACATGTTCGGCCCGGGCAATGCCCAGCTGCCCGTGCCGAACATGCTGATGATGGATCGCGTGCTGCGCATCGCCGATTTCGGCGGCGCCAACGGCAAGGGCGAGATCCTGGCCGAGCTGGATATCAAGCCCGAGCTCTGGTTCTTTCAGTGCCATTTTCCCGGCGACCCGGTCATGCCCGGCTGTCTGGGTCTGGATGCACTCTGGCAGCTCGTCGGCTTCTATCTGGCGTGGATCGGCAACCCGGGGCACGGGCGTGCGCTCGGTGTGGGCGAGGTCAAATTCACCGGACAGGTGCTCCCGACCGCGAGCAAGGTCACCTATCACATCGACATGAAGCGGGTGATTTCGCGCAAACTGGTGCTCGGCATCGGCGACGGCGTGGTGCAGGTGGACGGGCGCACCATTTATACGGCAAAGGATCTGCGGGTGGGGCTCTTTACCTCGACCGAGGGCTTCTAAGACTAAACCGCGTCCGAAGCGATATTCGATCCTCGCAGCGAGAATAACGCTCAGCGGACCCAATCCGCTCAGTGGTGGACGCGGTTTAGGATTTGAAAACCATTTTCGGGGTCTTCGGTGCCCACGATCCGTCTATGGCATTTCCGAAACATTCCGTACCCGTAGGTTGGGCAAAGCCTAGTGCCGTAAGGTAAACAAGCGCCGTAAGGTGGACAAGCGCCGTAAGGTAAACAAGCGCCGTAGGGTGGGGTGGACAAGCGAAGCGCAGACCACCGGCGCCGGCGCGGGGTTCGGTGGACTTCGCTCTCGCTCGTCCACCCTACCGGCTTTGCGCGGTTTAACGATCAAGTCCCTCGGCATCACTGTTACCGGGAATCCCTTGATCCTGCGACCTGCGACGGTCGGCGCTCTCAAGACTCCATGAGTGCGGCGAGGCGGGGATAACGCGCGAGATCGCCCTCGATGCGCTCGATCGCGAAACGAACAAACATCGACTCGCTGAGCCAGTCCTCCTGGCGCGACGCGCGGCCGGCCCGATGGTGCGGCGTGGTCCGATACGCGAACGCCTGCATCCGGGAGAGATCCTCCCAGACGCTGAAGGTCGCGAGCGTCAAGAGCGGGTGCTCTCCGAATCCGACGTGATAGGGGCAGCCCGGCGTGCCGCGGAGCTGACGGCGGATCTCCGGGACGCTGCGCCAGAAGGCGCGCGCCCGCGTCGAAGCGACCCGCGCACGGGTGAGCACGACGAGCGGCCGATCCGGCTGCTGGCGGCCTCGATAGTCGAAGAGCGCCTCACCGCCCCAGGTTCCGCGCCCGGACACCGGAGTCAGCGAAAAGTGGAGCTGCTCGGTGCTCGCATCGGCGACGGCTCGGTAGAAAGGGGTCCGGCGCAGACGCGCCTCGTCGTCGGGATCCGCGAAGACCCGCATCAGGCAGTAAGCACCGAGATCCGGCACCACGGAAAACCCGTCGCCGCTGCCACAGCCCATCAGGCGGATCCTGCCGGCCGGCATATGGCGATCCATCAGAAACCGCTGAAAGCCCATCCGCAGGAAGGCATCGGGAACACGGAGCCCCGAATAGCGGAAGAAGCTGAACACAACCGGACCACTCACGATCATCCCTCGCTCGGCCATTGAAACGACACCCCGATCGCCGGGGTCGCCCTGTCGGACGGACACCTCGACCTCCTCCTACACCGCATCCAAGCGTGCTATGTTCGAGGGACGAACCACGCACCCGGAGCAGGTCGCGCCATGCGATTCCCCTATGGATTGAGCGACTTCGGCAAACTGATCCGCGAAGGCTACTTCTACCAGGACCGCACCGACCGCATCCCGCTGCTGGAAGCCTCGGGCGATCAACTGCTCTTCATCCGCCCGCGACGCTTCGGCAAGAGCCTGCTGCTGTCGATGCTGGAATGCTACTACGATCTCGGCCGGGCCGAGCAGTTCGACGCCTTGTTCGGATCGCTCGCCATCGGTCGCGCCCCCACGCCGTTACACAACCGCTATTTCGTCATGCGGTGGGATTTCTCGCTGGTCAAGCCACAGGGCGAGGTCCGAGATATCGAGGCGGCGCTGCACCAGCATCTCAACGACTGCATCCGCGAGTTTGCGATCCGCTATCAAGACCAGCTGCCGCGGCCAATCGAGATTCAGACCGACAACGCCCTGTCATCATGGCGTTCGGCCCTGACGGCGGTCTCGCAAACCCCGCACAAGCTCTATCTGCTCATCGACGAATACGACAACTTCGCCAACGAGGTCCTGATGGCGAAGCGCGAACACTACGAGGCGCTGCTCTACGGCGAAGGTCTATTGAAGACCGTCTTCAAGGCAGTCAAGGCCGGCGCCGGGGGCCAGGGGCTCGATCGGGTCTTCATCACGGGCGTCTCGCCGGTCGTTCTGAGCGACATGACCAGCGGCTACAACGTCGCGAAAAACATCTATCTGGAACCCGAGTTCAACGACCTCTGCGGCTTCACCGAACCGGAGATCGCCGCCGTGCTGACCCTTCTGGCAAGCGACGGCGCCGACTGGTCGCACGCCGAGGCGCTTGACACCATGCGCACCTTCTACAACGGCTATCGGTTCAGCGAAGACGCCGAGGCCCGGATCTACAACCCGACCCTGAGCCTCTACTTCTTGGAGCATCTCGACAAACGCGGACGCTATCCGCGCCGGATGCTCGACGAGAATCTGGCGATGGACCGTGCGAAGCTCGTCTATATCGCGCGCCTGCCGCATGGCGAGGCCCTCTTGATCGAGGCCCTGAGCAACGCCGAGGGCGTGACCATCCCGCAACTGGCGCGGCGTTTCGGAGTGGCCGACATGCTCCTTGCAGTGAAGGATCAGCCCTTCATGGCCTCGCTGCTCTACTATTTCGGCATCATGACGTTGGCCGGCGAGGGCGTGCTCGGGAAACTGCGACTGGCGATCCCCAATCTGGTCGCTCGCGCGCTCTATGTCGAGCGCCTCCAGGAGCTGTGGCTCCCCACCTACGACGACCGCGAGACCATCCAACGCCGGTCCGAGACGGTCTATCTTCAGGCAGACCTCGAGCCGATCTGCGACTTCATCGAGCAGCGCTACTTCAAGATCCTCTCCAACCGCGACTACCGCTGGAGCAACGAGCTGCTGCTGAAGATCGCCTTCCTCACCCTCCTGTTCAACGACCGGCTTTACATGATGGTTTCGGAGCTGGAGACCGAGCGCGGGTATGTCGATCTCGCCTTGATCGTGCGCCCCGACATGCGCCGCGTCCGGGCGCTGGATCTGCTGCTGGAGCTCAAACACCTCGGACTTAAGGACTTGGGACTCAGCGGCGAGCAGGTGCGCGCCGGTTCCCGCGAGACCCTTGCCGCCCTGCCCGCGGTCGCCGCCAAGCTCGACGAGGCCGAGGCGCAAGCACGACGCTATGGTGCCGCCTTGCGCGAGCGCTATGGCTTGACGGACCTGCGCGCCTTCGCCGTGGTCGGCATCGGCCATGAGCGCCTCGTTTGGCGGGCGGTCGACGTCGCGCTGGTTGTGACGAGCCCCGGTCAAGCTGAATCCGGTTCAACTGCTCTTTAATTAAACCGCGCCCAGCGCGGTATGCGATGTTTTTGGATGGGATCGGCCCAGGCGGATTTGACGACCGCTGGAGCCGGCGCGGTTTAAGAGATTAAAAATGATCAAATTTTAAACCGCGTCCCCGCTATGGGCCGTGGATGCACCAAACGTCGAACTCAATCGAAAGTGAGCATCTCGCTCGGAACGCGGTTTAGGGTCAAAGATCCAGCCGCATCTCCTCCGTCTCGGGCGTGCGTTTCTCCTTTGACCGCTTCGGCTCGGCAGCGGGTAGCTCCCGCCAGAGCAGAGGCTTGGAAAGCCCCTCCCACCCCCAGCGCAGCCAGTCGAGCAGGCGCATCGCAAGCCAGAGCGCCCAAGCGAGCATGAGTGCGCGGTAGACCCACATGGGGACCGAGAGCACCCACACCTCCGGCAGCACGGGTCCACCGCGGTCTTGATACCAATTGAGCGTGGTCGCGGTCGAGCCGTTCCCCATGATCTGCATCTCGGGCGTTCCCAGCAGACCTTGCTGGACGGCGCCGAGGAGCCCCGCCAGGGCGAAGAGCGTCAGGAGCACGAGCCCCGTCTGGATCAGGTTGAAGCGCCAGGCCGGACGGGTAAGCGGGTCCATGCGATGCCGCAGGCCAAGTGCGAAGAGCCAGCCGATAACCAGCAGCACGACCCAGACCTGAGCCAAAATCAAACCGATGCCGAGCAGGAGCCAGTCGTGAACGCGCAAGGGTGTGAGTCGGCTGCGGCCCAGACCCGCGGCCAGCCCGACCAGCACCAAGAGGATCCCCCAGAAGAGCACGGCCGGGCCGATTCGCGGACCCCACGTCCAGAGCACCCAGCGGTCATCCGGTAGGCTCAGCGTGAGATTCAGGTTAACCGCCGGGCTGCGCAGATCCGGCAGGCTGGGCCGGTAGCCGAGCCCCAGCGGTTGCGGCTCGCGCCAGGTCAACTCCGCACGCGTCGCACCGGGCGTCAGCGGCAGCTCCACCTCCGGCGCCGTGTCGGGCAGCGGAAGGCTGCGGCCGTCCAGGCTGAAGGCGATCGGCTCGGCGCCGTCCGGCAGCCGGATGATATGGCTGCCGCCTTGGCTGCTGCGGATCGCCAGGGTCAGGGTCGAAAGGGTCCCGCGCTGCCCCGGCTCGACCCGCGTGTCGACGCGATCCAAGGTCAATGTCGGCCCCGGGACGCCCGGTGGTCGGGTGATGGTCAAGACCAAGGTCTCGCCAGGCAGGGGGCGCCAGTTGGGCAGCCAGCGTTCGGACGGCCCGAGACGGTGGATCGGGGCAATGCCCGAATGCTCCAGATGCCAGAGCGGACCGACATCGAGACGCCAATCCTCGCTCAGGCGCGGATCCATGGGGGCGACGAGACGCAGCTCGCCGGTCGGCTCCAGACGCGACGACCAAGCCACCTCCGAGCGCCCGGCGGGCAGGTCCGCGAGAACCGCAACGTCCTCCACCTGGACCCCGGGCGTCTGAACCGACTCGCCCGGGAGCAAGGGCACCGGGATCAAGACCGGAAAATCGTTCGGCGAAAGACGCAGCACGCGGGTATCCACCCGCCAATCGATGCCCATCCTCAGGGTCCGCTCGACGCGCAGCAGCGGGGGCAGTGCACCCTGGGCGAGGGATGCCTCCTGCGGGACGCCGGTGTCGGAGAGGCGGACGAGGCGAATCTGGGCACCGGCACGCCCGTCCGCATCCAGCCCTTCGAGTTTCCAGCCCTCGACGGTAGCCCGGATCAGACGCGGCGGCAGCGGCAGTGGGATTTCGACCTGATCGCGGCTCGCCAACGGGCCGACGAGCCTGACCTCATGTCGGCCGGCGGGGAGCATGAGCAGGAGCCGCCCGGCTGCATCTTGGCGCAGTCCGTCCGAGGGCACGCCGCCCACGCGAATCTCGGTCGGCAACCAGCCCCCTGACCCGCCCGGCACGGGCGCCGCGATCGCGACCGCGGCGTCCAGGGTCAAATCCAGCACCAGCCGGTCTGGATCCGCCGCGAGGACCATCAGGGGCAGATCGACACAGTGCGGCAGACAGTCCGGCGGGGCGAGCAGACGGGTACGCAGCTCCTGAAGCAGCTCGGGGCTCGGTAGGTCCTCGGCGAGGACAGGCTCGGTCCCGACCGCCGTCCCCAGTCCCAAGGCGACCAGCAGGGCGAAACCCGCGCCGTGGGTCCCGCGACCGCCGACGAGCCCGGCCAGCCGCGCACCGAGCAGCACCAGGAGCACGGCACCCAGGAGCGACAACACCAGGTTCAAGGTCGGGGTCAGCAACCAGAGCCGTGCCGACTCTTGCTCGCCGACCGGTCCGCTCCAACGCAGATCCACACTGTTCCACCGCCAGTCCGGAATGCCCGCTCCGGTCTGTAGACGCGCATCGGGATCCATGAGATCGATGGGCTCGGGCATTGGCGCGGCGGGTTCCGACAAGGCATCGGAAAGCCGCTCGCGTTTCGAGGTCGCCTCCATGTCCATCCTGCTGCGCAGCTCCAACGCTGGCGCGGGAGCCGCGGTCGTGTGCATGCCCGATCCACCGCCGCCCAACGCGATCCAGGGGCGCTCCAGATGCGGAAAGAGTCCGTCGCGGACCTCCGTCACCAAGAACGGCAGTCCGATGACCAAGAGCCCCAGCAACGCCAATCGGAAATAGAGTGTCGTGAGGGTCCGCAGACGCCGCAGACCGGTACGCACGGGCGCGTCCGGGATCAACCGCAGCAAGGCCGCAGCGGCGAGCAGGTTTAGCCAGATCAGGCGCGGCGCACCGGGCGCCTGCCAGGTCAGACCCAACGTGAGCAGGGCAAGCAACGCCCAACCCCAGCCCCAGATCCGGCCGATCCCGAGTGTCGTGATCAGCACCAGAAAGAGATCCAACAGGCTCCAGCGACCGACCCAGGTACTCGGCAGGTTATCGACGCCTTGGACGGTCAAGAGATCCCAACCCGGCGGAAGATACAGCCGCGCGTCCACGCTCTCGAACTCGGTCGCCCAACCGGATGCCGGAACACGTCCGGGTGCCGACTCGAGCCGAGCATCGGCGACCACATCGAGGCTGCCCCGTCTGACTTCCACTCCGGGCGACGCCGCGTCGTGAAGACGCGTGATGAGTACCGGACGGCCGTCGAGGGTTACGGCGCCGAGCGCGAGTGCCGGTCCGGCATCCAGGCGCCACCCGCGCGACAACTGACCTCGGATGCGGTCCTGCACGCTGTAGCCCTTGCCGTCGAAGTCGAGCCAAAGCTCGCGCTCCAGGCGCAGACGGTCCGGGCCGGGATCCGGATCCCCGCGGACCTGCTCGGTCAGACGCAGGACGCCACCCGGCTCGGCCCGATAGACCGGCAGACCCGCCCACTCCTCGGGGATCCCGGTCTGGCGCGGATCCACGGCGGCGAGTCCGGAAGGCTCGACACGCCGCAACGCGGGCTCAGCGGCGAAGGCCCAGATCTCGCGCTCCGGCCAGGGTGCGCCGGTCTCGGGACGCGAAAGCTCGGAGACATCGCCGTCGTGATGCGCCACGACATCCAGCGCCCAGCGCCCGGGACGCACCTGCACCCGCAGCATCCCGTCCTCTTCGAGCCGCGCAGGCAAGGGGCTGTCGATCCGCAAGGGGATCCCGCCGGGCAAGAGCACCGGACCCAGCCGCACCTCGCGCGCACCGCCGGACACCTCCAGTCGAAGACGGGTCAGGACATCGAGCGGCAGACTGTCTTGGATGCGTCGATAGACCTCCAGGCTCAGGTGATCGCCCGAGCGCTCGGTATCGGACCCGGCGGGTTCACCGAGCCAGAGACGGTTGGTCCGATCCAGTCGCGGCGCCGGCACCACCGCATGGCCATCCCGCACCAACGCGACCATCCCGACCATTGGGGGAATCAGCAGCGCGTCCGGCGGACGATCCCAGACGAAGCGCCCGGTCACTCGGTGGACCCCGGCCGCGAGCGTCACCGTCGGCCGGCCATCGCGCTGGACCGTCGGCAGTGCGGCCCCGTCCACCTCGACCCCGAGTGGCCATGCATCCGCGTCGCCCGGAAGCGGCACCACAGACTCGGCCAGAACCTGCCAGACCTGAGTGAATGTCCCGCCCTTCCCGCTCAGCACCAGCTCCAAACGCCCTGGCCAGGCACAGAGTCGCGCGCCGTCGGCGGGATCGATCGGACAGGCGCGTTGATCCTGGCCCTCGGGACCGCCCTCCAGGACCCAGGGGATCCAAGGTCGCAAGCCCCCGGGAACGGTCGGTGCGGAGCCTGTTTCGGAGCCGCGTGGCTCGACGCCGTCCGGAACGGTATCGATCTGCGCTCGCACAGGCGCCGACAGGATCAGAATAAGCAGCAGCAATCGTCGCGGAACATTCGGCATATTGTCACAAGAAAGTAAGGGTCTTTCTGTAGATTGCGCCGTGCCGTTCGGAAAGCACCCAACACCTCTGTCCTCCCCCCGAGCGGTCCGCCGGCCCCGTCCATCCAGGGCCAACTATGACCAGAAGTAGAGAGAAGGCAAGTGAAACACCGACATTTGATCCTTAGTCTGTCCGCTACGGCGTTGCTTGCAGCAGCGACATCGGCAAGCGCGGCGCTGCCGAAGTATGTGTTCTTCTTCCTCGGCGACGGCATGGCGAGCGCCCAGATCCAAGCCACCGAGGCCTATTTGACAACCATCAACGGCGGGGATGCGACGTTCGCCGCAGACCTCATGCGTCCCGAGAATCGGCTCAACATGACCAAGATGCCCGTTGCGGGCATGCAGACGACCTACGATGCCTACGCCTTGATGACGGATTCGGCATCCTCGGCCACGGCCTTCGCGAGTGGTCTCAAGACCAAGAGCGGCGTGATCAACATGGATCCGGAGACTCAAACGACCTGTTACAAGAGTATCGCCGAGCTCGCCCATGAAAGCGGCAGGAAGGTCGGGGTCATCAGCAGCGTCTCTCTGGATCATGCAACACCGGCCACCTATTACGCCAGCGTGACCAATCGCGGCTTGATGAACAACATCGGGACTCAGCTCGCCGAGAGCGGGTACGCGTTCTTCGGCGGCGGCGGTCTCGTCGCACCGGAGGGACCTGCGCGCTCGGGCGATACCGACAACAACATTTGGGACCTGCTGAGCACCAACGGATACACGGTCCTCAACGATCGCGCATCCATCTTGTCGCTCAAGGCCCAGCCGATGGACAAGGTGGTCGCGATCAACCCCGTACTCGATCGCAGCTCCGCCATGCCCTATGCCATCGACCGCCCGGAGGGTAATCTCTCGCTGAAGGAGATGGTCGAGGTCGCGATCGCCAATCTCGAAGATCGCCCGAAAAAGCGCTGGGACAAGGTCAGAGGCCCGGCCCGCAACGGTTTCTTCCTGATGGTCGAGGGCGGCAAGATCGACTGGGCCGGCCATGCGAACGACGCGGTCGCCAGCATCGGCGACATGTTGGATTTCGACGCCGCAGTCGGGGTCGCCATCGAGTTCGCGAGCCGGCATCCGAATGAAACCCTCATCGTCGTCACGGGCGATCACGAGACCGGCGGTATGACCATCGGACATGCGACGACCGCCTATACGGCCTATTACGATCGTCTGCTCGGTCAGAAGAACAGCTACGAGCACTTCCAGGCGAACCAATGGGCCGAGCATAAGGCCGCCAACAGCGAGACACTCTGCGCGGGCGACGCCTGGAAGGCTCCCGACAATCTCGAACGCGATACGGTCATGCTCGGACTCATCAATGACGTCTTCGGCATGGATTGGGCGGACCTGAACGTCTACCAGAAGGAGAAGCTCGAAGACGCCTACGACAAGTCCATGTGCGGCGCCAACGACAACAGCGCGGACGAAAACAAGCTCCTCTACGGCGGCTACGAGCCGATCGTCGTGACCATCACCCATCTGCTCAACGAGCGCGCCAGCATCGGCTGGACCTCTTACTCCCACACCGGCGTTCCCGTGCCCCTGTATGCACAGGGATGGGCGTCCGCTCGGCTGGCGGGCTTCTACGACAACACGGATATCGCCAAGCGCCTCGCCAAGATCATGCGTTTGCCCGAGCTGCCGGTCACGAAAGCCTGTCCGTAACCCTAGGGTCATCGCGACGACGGGTTAGATCGAACCCGCCTCCTCTCGGCGCCGCCTTCGCGGCGCCGTTTTTGTGTTCCGAATGTTCAGATCCGAGGTATCGCTCCGTGTCGAGAATAGGTCGCGAATGGCTTTTTGCCGGAGTCATCGCCGTCGTCTGCATCCTCCTGCTCACACTCGATCTAGCACCGCCCGGCCCGCCGGCCGAGCGCGGCCTGCATGCGCGCGGCTTGATCGTCGATGTGGACAACAGTCGCGTCCGCACCAACCTCATCATCAAGACCGAGGCCCAGGTCCTGACCATCAGATTGCTTGACGGGCCGGCGGAGGGCGAAGAGTTCGCCGTCACCAACATGCTCACCGGCAAGCTCGAGCTCGACGAATTCTACGAAACGGGCTCGGTCATCCTGGTCGAATACGACCTCGTCGACGGGCAGCCGGCCCACGGCATGGCACGCGGTCACTATCGCCTACAGATGCAGCTTCTGCTCATCGGCGGCTTCGTGGCCCTGTTGATCGGGGTCGCCGGGGTCACCGGGCTGAAGGCCGCACTCTCCTTCGTCTTTGCGGCACTGGTGCTCTGGAAGCTGTATTTCCCGCTCCTGCTCCTCGGCTATCCGCCGATTCCGACCGGTCTCGCGGTGGTCGCCGTCCTGACCGGCGTCGTGACCTTCTCGGTCGGCGGACTGTCAAGACGCGGTATCGCGACCTTCTCGGGATCCATACTCGGCGTTTTGCTCACCTGCGGTCTCGCCGTCTGGTTCGCACATGCCTTCAACCTGCACGGCGCCATCCGACCCTTCGCCGAAGCGCTGCTTTACTCGGGCTATTACGAGCTGCGACTGACCGACATCTTCATCGCCAGTGTCTTCATCGCCTCCTCCGGCGCAGTCATGGATCTCGCGATGGACATCGCCGCAAGTATGGAGGAGATCAAGCTGGGTCAACCGGATATCGGCGTCTTGGACCATATCGCCTCAGGGCTGCGCGTCGGTCGGGCAGTCATCGGCACCATGACCACCACGCTGCTGCTCGCCTATTCGAGCAGTCACATCTGCATGTTCCTGCTCTTCATGGCCAAAGGTCTACCGGCGGAGAACATTCTCAACGCACCCTTCGTCGCCGCCGAGACCCTCAACATCCTGGTCGGGAGCTTCGGCCTCGTCACGGTCGCCCCCTTCACTGCCGTAGTTGCGGGGCTGCTCTATCGGGCGCACGCAAACACAGCCTCGGCATGCTAAACCGCGCTCGGTGGTCACGCCGGGGGACCTCCGAAGCGCCCTCAACGCGCGCCGAGATCACAGAACCGCAACACAACCATCGTATGTTTCCCACTTAAACCGCGCCCGGTGCGGTATGCGTATTCCGGGAAAGGATCTACCGGCGTTGCTCATTAGCTCGGCCGGTAGGGTGGACGAGCGAGAGCGAAGTCCACCGATCCCCGCGCCGACGCTGGTGGACTGCGCTACGCTTGTCCACCCTACCGCTGCGATCAGCGACGCGGGACCGGGTGGCCGCGGGTGGTTACCCACCCGCGGCTCCCACAGATCCGGACGTGCGGGACTACCGCATCCGGCTCCTCGGTTGAGCGCTCGCTGCACGACAACTGTCGCACACCCGATGGACCATTCAGCCCATGTCGCGATCTCCTGTCGTTCTGTTCAGATGGTCAGGTGACTCGATGTTCACGCCATCGTCCCTTCAGAAGGTGTCTCAACCGATCGGCCGCTTCCCTCCCATGGGTCCGCTCGGGTGCGTTCCCCACGCTCAACGGTACTATCAGCCGACTCTGACTGCTCAGTCGCCATCGCGCCGCACTTCGTTGCCTTCGCTTGGCGCTACCTTGCCGTCGGTCCTGTTCGCTCCCGTCGGCCGGACCAGCGCCGTCGGGCCGGGGCGGCTTCTTACGCGGTGCCCGCGCCGCGTCTCGGGCAAGGAGCAACTGAGCGCTCCCAGGTTCCTGGACGACCCGTGCGTACATGCCCTGCTCTTAGACCCCGGCGGAGTCTCGACATCAGGCCGTTACGATGCCGAAACTGTTGCCTTCCGGTGTTCCGAATACGTCGGCTCCGCTGAACTCAGTAACGGGGCTCCATCACACGGCCTGCACGCCCCCTGTGTACGCTTCGCAGGCGGGATCGCTCCCGCACCACACAACACTCGGTTCCGGTGGATGGCCACTCCTTACCGGCTCGGGACTTGCACCCGGTGGGTCGCAAAAAGGAGTTTCCGATTGGCTTATCCGTTCGCTATCTTCCTCTCCTTCCAGGCTTTGCCTGGCGCAACGGTTTTATGAGCGAGGCCGATCTACCGACAGAGCCGGAGCCGAGGCACGTCGTCGAAGGGTCTACTCGTTGTCGTTGTCGTTGTCGTTGTCGTTGTCGTTGTCGTTGTCATCATCGGATTCCGGACGAACCGATCTTTCCTCGCACATCCGATCTGCCGGAAGCAACGCCGCGAAGCGGCGTGCCCTGGGATAGACGACTTGCAGTCGTCCTCTTCCACGGGCCTCGCGCGCACGACCGTCGCGTCAGGCAACGCCTGACAGGCTGTTCGCGGTACCCTTGCGCATGCCCCGAGGATTCCGAGCGCATCCGAACCGCATCGGTCGTCGGCAGCCCTGCTCGCTAGAGCATGCGAGCCGATGCTGGTACGCTCGGTGATCGGCCTGATCGAGGACTGGTTCTCCGTCGTGGACGCAGCAGGGCAGCCGCGCTTCCGGATGCGTATTCGCGACCCGCGCAAGCCATGCCGGCTCGGACCCTTGAATCCAGTCACCGTCCGTCGAGAGCACGCCACGAAGGCGAGCGCAGGAGACCTTTCCGACACACGAAAAGGATCCGACGTCCTCGCCTCCTCTTCAACCCCCATTCAGGTGCCCGAACGGCAGTCTCGACTGTCTCGGCGCCGAACAGCGAGAGTATGACCATGGCCAAGACAAACTATGCGTTCGAGAAACGTCAGCGCGACCTACAGAAGAAAAAGAAGAAAGAGGACAAGCAGAAGCGCAAGACCGAAAACAGCAGCACTCCATCCGAAGCGGCCGACGTCGAGCAGCCCGAGGGTGATCTGCCGCAGACCGACGCCGGGCAGAGCTCGACCTGAATCCGGGTGGAGTCGAGCAGGCGACACCGGCCCGCAACGGCCTCGCGCGCCTGCGCGAATTGCAGTGCCTCATGACACGCGCGATCCACGCGTGACGCACGCACGAGCAGGGATCGCGAGCCGGTATCGCCTTCGTCACAAGCCCCGGTTACACTCGCGCCGCCCAATAAGGATCCTCACGGCATGTCACTTCCCTTCAAAGAGCATCTGCTGCGTCATATCGTCACCGACGAGCTGCACGCCCGCACCTTCGAGCCCCTGCGCGCGCCCGAACGTGTCTCCCATCTCGCTGCGGTCTCGGGCGAGCGCGGGGGCGGCCGCAACATCGAGCACCTGAAGCGACTTCTCGCCCACTACGGGTTGCCGATCCCGGAGATGGTCGATCAACACTATTGGATCGACCTCGGACCCATGCGTCTGCGTTGGGAGCGCCATACCGAGTTCGTTACCTATACCTTCAGCAAGCACGGCGCTTTCGCTCACCCCTTCGCCGAACCGTTGCTCGACGATCTGCCGCAGGACTGGCTGCGCGACCTGCCCGGCGAGGTGATCACCGCCACCTCGCTGGCCATCGAGCCCTGCGATCTTCCCGAGCGCACCAACGACGAGCTGGTCGCGCTCTTCGAGGGCAACCCCGTCATCGGCTCGGAAGTGGTCGGGGGTGCGGGGCGCGCTTGGTCCGATCATAAGATCCATGCCGACGGGTACTCGTGGATCCTGCTGCGCGCCTGCGGCCTGTCCGACAATCAGGCCGGGCGACTGGCCAAGCGCGTGTTGGAGATCAACGCCTACCGGGCCATGGCACTGCTCGGATTCCCGCTGGCACGGGGCGTCTCAGCAGCCCTCAGCGACGCCGATCGTCGCTTGGCGCTGGTGGCTTCACGCCTGTCGAGTCAGGTCTCGTCCGATCAAACGGCCTTCGAGAGCGAGCTGCTGGGCGAGCTGACCAGGCTCGCCGCGGATATCGAGGCGGTTTCGGCCCGAACCACCTATCGCTTCGATGCCTCGCGTGCCTATTACGGGATGATCCAACAGCGGCTCGAGCAGCTTCGCCAAAACAGGATCGAAGGCCTTCAGACACTGTCCGAGTTCCTCGACGCACGCTTGACCCCGGCGGTCGCGACCTGCGAGGCCACCCAACGACGTCAGCACGACTTGGCGGAGCGCGCAGCCCGCATCACCAGCCTGTTGCGCGCCCGTGTGGATGTCTCGCTGCAGGAGCAAAACCGGCAGTTGCTGCAGTCCATGGATCGCCGCGCCCATCTGCAGGTGCGTCTGCAGGAGACCGTGGAAGGGCTCTCCGTCATCGCGATCGGCTACTACGGCGTCGGCCTCATCGGGTATGCACTCAAGGGTCTGGAAAGCGGCGGAATCCCGATCGATGCGGGCTTGTGGATGGGAATCGCCCTCCCCTTCGTGATCGGGTTCGCCTGGTTCGGACTCAGACGGATCAAGCGGCGCCTGGCCGGATCGGAGTGATTCTGCGCCCGGCCGAACGGCCGGGCGCCCCCCGAGAGCGGATCAGTCGCCCTTGCGCTCGAACCGACCGCTCTTGTCGGCACCGGGCCTGACCCGCCCCTGCAGTCGCTTGGCGAGGGCCAACCGGCGCGCGTCGTCCTCGTCTTCGACCAATGGTTCAAGACTCGCGATCAGAGCGTCCGCAGCAGGCTGATTCCCTCGCGCCCGGCTCAGCATCGCCAATGCACCATAGAGCACGAAGATGTCCTGCACGTGCAGGCTCGGGCGCTCGTAGAGTCCATCCAGCAGGCGAGCGGCCTCGTCGATCTCCCCGGCCTCGATCAGCATGACGGCCAGATTGCAGCGCGGGAAGACGTAGTCCGGGAAACGGGCGATCACATCGCGAAGCAGCTCGATCGCTTCCAGAGGACGACCCTGAGCACTGTGGATCGCGGCGAGGTTGCCGAGTGCGACACGATGCCCGGGGGCGTACTCGAGGATCCGAGTCAAGAGGATCTCCGCGCCCTCGTAATCCCGCTCGTTGAAGCGGTCTATCGAGCGTTGGAGAAGCATCTCGAGATCCTTGGGAAGATTGCTCGGCTCGGGCTCGCGTCTGATCTCGGTACTGACCAATTTAACCTGCGTCACGCGCTCGCCGTCCCACAGCTCAAGCGGCTCGCCGTAAGGCAGCAGACCCTTGTCGTGGAGCGGGCGAAGTAACCCGAAGCGCGTCTCCCTGGTCCCGATCGGCAGACAGGCGAACCGTTTCAGACGCTCGACCGCGTTCGGATCGCCCCGTTCGGCGCGATATTGGAGGATGAAGGCGACCAGACCGCGCAGGCCGTCGTCGCCGCCGACGTAGAGTGCATCGAGGAAGTCATTGGATGCCGTCACCTTCCCGAGGTGCGAAAAGGCGTCGTTCCCGGCGTCACGCATCCGGTTCAGCCAGGTCAGCGGCAATGCCTGCCCGAGACCGAACACCGGCGGATACGCCAAGGCATCGCCCGCGGCGTCGATCACGGTGCGACTCTCCAGGGCGGGTTTGAAATTCGGCACGCGCTCGAGCGATGCCTTGCAGAGCGCCCGCGCCCGCTTTGCCTCACCCAGTCGACTCGCCGCGCAGGCGGCCAAATGGCTCAGCATCGCCTGTTGCTGAGGCTCTCCGATGCCGAACCAGTCACACCGCTCAACACGCGCGAAGGCATCCAACGCGGCGGCATCCTCGCCCAACAGCAGCAAGGCATCGAGCTGCGGCACGGCATCCTCGAGTCGGCGGGCCGTCGCGGCGGCCAAGGGTGTCGTCAGGCCCCGTGCGCCGGTCTCGTCACCCTGATAGAGACGCAAACGCGCCGCCCATCCCAAGGCGAAGAGGTTGTCCGGATCCTCCTTCCAAAGCGCAAGGAAGGCCGCCAGGGCATCCTCGATGCGATCGAGATGGAACAGAGACATCGCACGATTGTTCTTCGCCGGCGTTAGATCGACCCCGTCCAGCCAACGCACGACGCCGGCAAAATCATGGCCGTCCAGATGGAGCTTGCCGATATCGAAGAGCAGCATCTGCTCGGCGGTTGCGCTCGACCCGTCGGGCTGCCGCAGCAGATCCTCGCGTATCGCGGCCGCCACCGGAAACCCGGGCGTCTCGACACCGAGCGCACGCAGCCGCTCCGCGGTGCGATCCGCCAACATGACATGCCCGAACTGCAGTGCGTACCGAAAAAGCATCTCCTGAGCGGGCAAGCTCTTGGGACGACGCTCCGCCCAATCGAAAGCGGCAATGGCCGCAGCGCCGCTTCCCTGGCTACCCTCCAGCGCCTCCACGAGCAGACGCCGGGGACCGCTTTGGTCCGGGTGGGCCTCGATCAAGGCACGCAGCCGACGCGCCGCGGTCGCGTCATCTCTGCGCTCCATCAAACGTTCGATCGCCTTGAGCTGGCTGGACAACACGGCGGAGGCGCCGGACTTGGGCTTGGCGGACTTTTTGGACATGAGAACCCCGAGACTCGGATATTAAACTATTAAAAAATATATTATTTTTAAACCGCGTCCCCGCTCAAGGCTGTGGATGCACCAAACGTCGAGTTCACTCGAAAGTGAGCATCTCGCTCTGGACGCGGTTTAAACCCTCACCATGGCAGAACCGTGCGCAGCGGCGCAACGGCCACACCGACGAGAAGGGCTAAGAGGCAGGCCACCAGGATCAAACGCAGCGCGCGCTCGAGGTCCGGCGACCCGAGATCGGCCGGCCAATCCGGATCGCCCATGTAGGCATCCGTAACGAGCGTCCCGCCGTAGCGAATCGGACCGACCAGCCGGACCCGCAGCGCGCCGGCGCAGGCGGCCTCGCTCCAGCCGGAGTTCGGACTGGGGAGCATGGCGTGATAGTCGCGCGCGGCGCGCAAGACCAGCCGCGGGTGCAGCTTGAGCAATGCCGCCGCGGCCGCGATCAAGGGGACCGAGAGCCGCGCCGGGAGCCAATGGACGAGATCGTCGGAACGCGCCGCGGCCCAGCCGAAACGGCCGTAGCGCGCGTTCTTGTAGCCGACCATCGAATCCAGGCTCGACACCGCCTTCACCAGGATCAGACCCGGAAGCCCGAACAGACAGAGCGCCCACAGTGGCGTCAGGACCCCGTCCGTCAGGTTCTCCGAGAGACTCTCGATGGTCGCCCGCACAATACCGTCGCGCTCCAGTTGCTCGGTATCGCGACCGACCAGCATCCGCAGCCGGGCGCGTGCACGCGGAGGATCGTCGAGCGATTCGAGCACGCGGCGCCCGTGATCCAGGAGATCACGGGTGCAGATCAGGCTGTAGGCGATAAAGACATCCCAGCCAAAGGCCGCCCAGGGGTGAACAACGCCGAGCACGTATCGAACGCCCCACCAGACCGCCAGCGCGCCGCCGACCACCAACAACCAATGCAGAACGCCGCTGACACGCCCGCTCAGCCCGCCGGCAAACAAGAGCCTCTCCCAGCCGAGACTCCAGGCCCCGATGATCCGAATCGGATGAAAACGATAGACCGGATCCCCGATCAGCGCGTCGAGGAGACAGGCCGCGAAGACGAGCGCGAGGTGCTCGGTCAGTCCCATTTGCGTGCAAACCCACGAACGACGGCGAGCGCGGCTAAGCGCCCGTCCGGCAACCCTTGATGCGGCGCCAGCTCCGCACGCAGCGCGACGAAACGCTCGGGCTGGACCGCGACGGCCGCCCCGAGCAGCGCCGCCTGGTTCAGGATCGCCTCGCGCGCAACCCCGGCATGCAGCACCCCGGTGCGCACCAGATCCAGAATCTCGGCCAGGCCATAGGCGGCTGCGGCGCTGTGCGGATCATGGATGATCGCCTGGAGATTCGCGGCGAAGACGGCCGCACCCGGAGCGTCCAGCTCGGACGCCGCGCAGTCCCGCAGCGCCGCCTCGTCGCAACCGAAGCGACCCAAGGCCGCGCAGATGGTTCGCCTAAGCTCGGGAACGATGCCGTTCTGCAGCAGCAGGCAGCGGGTCACCGCCTCATGCGTCGCCCGCCCGAGCAGCTCGCCCAGCGTGTTGTGACCGCCCGCCCAGTGCCGCTCCCACTCGCCTTCGTGCGCCAGCGGAGCGGCGATGGCGAGCTGATCGGTCCCGGTACCGGTCGCCAGGCCCGGCGACTGCAGGCTCGGCATGCGCAGATCCAGCAGAGCCAAGCTTTTCGCCTCCGTCACCATCGTCGCCGCCCGAACCAAGCACGCAGGCGTGCAGGGCTGGTTGATCAGGACCAGAGTGACGATGGTACCCGAGGCTGAATCCTCGGGCGGTGGGTCGTCGGCGGACGGACGCGCGAATTCGGGTTGCCCCGCCGGTTCCGCGGAACGCCCGCTACGGGCCGGACGACTGCCGTCGGCCTCCTCGTGCCAAGCAGCCGGATCGCCCGCGCGGACAGCATTGCCGGTCACCCCGGCGGTGGCGACCACCGTCACGCAAAGATCCTCCGCATCCGCATGTGCCACGACCGCGCATTGCATGTTGGCGGCGGTCCCCATGAGGGCGGTCGTCTCGGGCGGAAGCCCGGCCTCGGAGCACGTTTGAGCGTGATAATCCCGGGCCCCAAGACCCAAGACCCGCTCGTAACGCGCCAGATGGGCCGCACCCTCGCAACTCTGATGATTCGCGAGATGGGTCAGCGTCTCGGACATCCCGCCGTTCACCCTGCAGGTGCCGAGCACACGATGCGCACGCGCGAAGGCCACGACGAGATAGCGCCCCTGCCGGTGCAGGGCGTAACGGTCGGTCTCTTCGAGCAGCATGCGGACCTCGATCACGGGGACGGGAAGGGATGGCCGGCGAGCGACGGGGCCGACGGACGCGCGAGGCTATCGCAAGTGAAGGCGGGACCGCAACGACGACGAGGCGCGTCGGCCCGAAAGGAGGCGGGGCGAGGGTGTAGACTGTCATCGCGTCCGAGCAACCACCATTACAAAGGCGAGGTCCCGGTTCGGCGCCCCGTCAAACGACGACAGCAAGAAGACTGTCGGTCAACCCACCCGCCAACACGGATATCGGGAGCAACGCGAATGGGAAAGCACGAGATGAAGACCTGTCCGCGCTGCGGATCCAGCTTCGAATGCAAAGCGAACCGCGTCGAGCGATGCGGCTGCCTGAGCGTCACACTCACCGCGGAGGCGCTCGAGTTCCTCGGCAACCGTTATCGGGACTGTCTTTGCGTCGCCTGCCTGGAGCAGGTCAATCGAATGTGCAACGACGCCTGCGAACAGGACGACATGACGCGATACCGGTAACCTCCGGCCAACGTCCGCAGACATCCTTACCCTTCAGCCACTCATGGACATTCCGGGTTACACGATCATTCGCGAGCTGGGCGCCGGCGGGATGGCGACAGTCTATCTTGCGAAACAGATGCGGCTTGATCGGGAAGTCGCACTGAAAGTCTTGAAGCCGATTTCAGACGAATCCGACGATTTCGCAGCTCGCTTTCTCAGGGAAGGGCGGGTCGTCGCACAACTTCAGGACCGCCGAATCGTCACGATCTACGATTTTGACTCGCGAGGCCCTTTCCACTATTTCTCCATGGAATATCTACCGGGTGGAACGCTCTCGGAACGCATTATAGAGGGCATGAGCGTCGAACGCGGACTCGAGACCATCAAAGGCGTCGCTCAAGCTTTATCGTATGCGCATCAGCGGGGGATCATTCATCGCGACATCAAGCCGCAGAACATCCTCTTTCGATACGATGATACCCCTGTATTGACGGATTTCGGTATCGCTCACGTCATGAAGGCGAATTCCGATACCACGCGCATGACGAAGCTGGGCATGATCGTCGGGAGCCCGAGGTACATGAGCCCACAGCAGATCATGTGCCAATCGCTTGATGCTCGATCGGATCTCTACAGTCTCGGCATTGTCTTCTACGAAATGTTGACCGGCGAGCTTCCTTATCGGTCCGACGATGTCATGAGTCTTGCCATGAAGCATTGCACGGAAGCAATGCCGCCGCTGCCAAGTCATCTGTCCCGTTTTCAAGGAATCCTCGACAAGCTGGTCGCAAAAGATCCTGACGCACGCTTCGATAGCGCCGACCAGCTTGTCGGAGCAATCGAGCGCCTAGAGGCCGCGGCTCGTTATCCCGATTCCGGCGATGATGAAACGCTTGTGCTTGCACGGCCAACTCGAAAGGATCAAAGCGAGCCTGGAAGCAGCATCAACCTCAAGCGATGGTTTCTTTGGGGTGGCGGCACACTGGTGCTCGCCCCGGCACTCATTGCCGGCTATCTCATAATGACTCCAAAAACGAGCCCCGAGGAGCCTGAGATCGCTTCCGGTTTACCTCCCGCTGCAGCAAACCGCTCGACGACAGCAGCTAACTATGAGGAGCTCGCAATCGCGCATATCGAGCGCGGCGAAGTGGCGCGAGGTCTCGATCTGATTCGACTGGGACTGGATATGGCCCCGGAAGATGATCGCCTGACGGCTCTCGAAGATCGCACTCAAGCGCGTCTTGAAGCAATGACAATGCTCGGTCAAGCGCAGGATATCGCACAGCGAGGAGCGCTCGGGGAGAGCCTGGAGATGATCGAGGAAGGATTACGGTTAGCACCGAATCTTCCGGGGCTCAATGCGTTCCGGGAGGAACTGGAGCAGCGCATCCACAATGATCGCCAAGAAAAAGCCGACAAACTACTGGCGGAGGCACGCGCCATGATGGAGCGGCTTGAGCTCGGAAACGCGCTCGCCTCTATCGATGCAGGACTGCTGATGGCTCCGGAGCGAAACGACCTCGTGGCCCTGAGATCCGATGTCGAGGACGCCCTGAAACAGCAGAGCCGAATTGAAGACCTGTTGATGCAGGCACGTCAATCGCGTCAACTGGGCTCTCTTTCGGAAAGTCTCGCACAGGTCGAGGAAGGTCTTCAGATTGCACCGAACAACCCTGATCTGCTCCAAATACAGGCAGATCTGATCGCCGAGAAGGAAGCCCTTATTGCCGAGCAAACCCAGGATCTTGTGGTTCGAGTGGATCACCACCTCGCGAACGGTGAATACCGTGAAGCGCTTCGCCTTTCGGAGGATGGCTTGGAAGATGCCCCCGGTCATCGCGAGTTACTAACGCGTCGCGACGAGGCCGGATCTCGCCTTGAGATCGCAGAGAGGGTCGATGCATTACTGGAGCGGGCCCAACGTGCACAACAGGCAGGTGCCCTGGACGAGAGTCTGTCGTTGCTGACCGAAGCGCTTCGCCTCGCGCCGATGCGGTCCGAGCTTGGGCAACTCCGAGACGAGATCGAGTCCGAGCTGAATGAGCGTTCTCGGATCGCCCGAATGCTGGCGGAATGCAATTCTCGGCTGTCGACCGAGCCGCCCCTGGTGGATTCGGCCGCGTCTGTCGCCTGCTATCGGGACGTCCTCCAGGCGGATGACAAGAACTCCGGCGCACGTGCACAGCTCGACCGAATCGCCGAACTGCTCGTCGAGTCGACGTCCACGGCATTGGACCGAGGCGAACTCACAACAGCCCGGGATCAGTTGGAGCAGCTCAGCGTAAGCTGGCCGAACGACCCCCGAGTCTCATCCTTGGCCGAGCGGTTGCGCATCGAAAGCGCTCGCGCATCGATCGCACCGACAATGGTGACGATTCCTCAAGGTTGCTTCCAGATGGGCAGTCCGGCAGACGAGATCGATAGAGAGGACGACGAGCTACAACATGAGGTCTGCGTGGACGAGTTTCGGCTCGGTGCGTTTGAGGTCACGGTCGCGCAGTTCCGGCGGTTCGTCGAGGCGACGGGACATCGAACCGAGGCCGAGTTCAATAGCGGTGAGAATACCGGCTGTTGGACCCTGGCCCGAAATCGGGTCCAGGGAGCGGACGATTGGGGATACGAACCCGAGGCGAGCTGGCTTCAGCCGATCGAAGGCATGGAGATTCAGGATGACTACCCGGTCAGCTGCGTCAGCTGGCGCGACACACAGGCCTACCTCGCATGGCTGGGCCGAGCGACCGACCGAAGCTATCGCTTGCCGACTGAGGCGGAGTGGGAGTACGCGGCTCGCGCAGGCACCACAACCCCGCGCTTCTGGGGCGTCGGGTCAGGGTTGTCGGCGTGCGACTATGCGAACGTGGCGGACTCGGCCAACGGGTGGAACAACGGCTTTGTCTGCGACGACGGTCACGAGTGGATGGCCCCCGTCGGTCAGTTCAAGCCCAACGCTTGGGGTCTGTACGACCCGCTCGGCAATGTTTGGGAGTGGACCTGCTCGTCGTATGACGCCGGTTATCAAGGACGCCAGAATCGATGTGCGCCACCCGATTCAGACAAGCCCCGGGTCCTGCGGGGCGGGTCCTGGTACAGCGGTCCGAAAGCAGTCCGCTCGGCCTACCGAGATAGGGCATTCCCTGAGTCCCGTTACAGCTTCTTGGGTTTCCGAGTCGTCCAAGATTGACGGGGTCGTTGCCCCGGAACTACTCCTGTCCCGTGGTTTCGATAATCTCATCCGTCGACTGCCCGCCCCATCTACGGCGGCCCAGCCAACCTTCGAGAGGTATCCAGGACAGCGTCGTACTGTTGCGTGCGAACGAGCTCCAGCTTCTCGAGCTGCGCAGCCCGCTCCCCAGATCTTCCCCCTGTCGGCACCTCCGCTTGCTCGCGCGCCTTCAGCTCCTGAATCGCATGCAACTCCCTGCGTAATCGCTGCGCCTCACTCTCTGCATCACGTCTTTGACTCTCGAGAAGCCGTTGTTGATCGTCGTGCGCCCTCTGCAACGCACTTAGATCCACGGCTTCTGCCGGGCGACTTCGTGAAGCCGCTCGTTGTTTTATCAGCTCGTCTCGCGTGGCTTGCGCAGTCCGTTTCAAACCTGCGGCCACCTGATTTTTCAGAGCGATCTCCTTCCGAAACGCAGCCCGTTCCTGCTCCAGCGTGGATTCGAAGATCAGCCGATCCTCGGTGATTCCCGAGGCGCGGCGATACCAGTCGAGCGCCGCGACATTGTCCTTTGGGACGCCCAATCCACGCTCGTAGAGTGATCCCAGGCTTGTTTGCGCAGGTCGATGGTTCTTCTCCGCAGCCCTGCGATACCACTCGGCGGCCCTGCCGTAATCCGGAGCCGGCAGGCCCAGCCCCTTCTCGTAGATCTCTCCGACATACGTCTGCGCCACGGGGTCACCCGACTGCGCCTGCGGCAAGAGAGTGCTCAACGCTGTCGCATAGTCCGAGCGGTCGAAGAGGACGTATTCTCCCCCGCGTATTCCGCAGTCCTTCCGGGTCGTTTTAACTGACTGGCGCGCACCGAGGTAGGTCGCCATGGTACCCAACCGACGAATCTGCCCCGGCAAGAGGCAATCAACCACCACATATTCGTCGATGTCGCGGGGCAGCCCGGTTGCCTGTTGAGTATCCCGCTGCATCTCGACGCCTCCCATAGGCGCCGAGTCACAGCTTGCTACGGCGGCTGCGGCCAGGCAGGACAAGCCCGCTTGCTTCAAGCGATTCACAAAGTTCATCAATGAGCGACCTCATGCTCAGGCGATTCATGCAGGAGGGCCTGATACCGCCCAGGGTTCTCGCCATTCGCCGTTGGATCTTGCGTGGACCGAGCTGATCAGAATTCCATCCTGACCCCTGCGTTGACAGCATTGTAGCTTACGCCGTCATAGCCAAGCAGAGTATTGTATGCGACAAAACCTGACCAGCCATGCTCAAACTGAGCGGATACTCCGGCACCAAGCTCCATGTAATCATGGTCAGGCTTGTTCGTCAGGATAAACAGCGGTTGCTGATTGATGTCGTTCACGAAGGTGGCCCCCACTCGTTCCTGCGGATTCTGGAACTCGTGAATCCATGCCACCCGAACCTGAGGCACGAACACGCCGTTCTTGTGACTAATTGCTCTGGACACCTGAACTCCGAGATCCGACGTCAATGACTCGTAGGTCTGGGATGAAATGGAGAGGGCCATGCTACCGCCGGTTGTGTTTGGACTGGACATCGACTCTCGGTAGCCGTCGACATCATTATTGATATAGTTGAACCTCAAGGCGGGACTGATCACCCAGGCATCATGATATAGGTTGTAGCCTGCGCCCAGATTGAAGTTCCAGACACTCGCGCTGGGATCCGAGCTGGCGATTTGGTTCGCCACATTATTGCCTGCGAAGTCGATCGTATAGTTGATCTTACGTTTCAGCGTATATTCATTGCTGGCGTAACCGATCAAGCCGTCTACAAAGAAGCCGTTGGGGAGAAAGTAAGTCGCATAGATCAACCCTCCCCACGAATCTCCCGACATGTCACCACGATTATTATCGAAATCGAATTGCTCATCGGCGTAGCGTATTGCCAGGCCCCCGATAAAGTTCTCGTTGAATCGGTAATCGACACTCAAGGCCATCGCCCAGCGCTCGAAGTCGTAACCCGGTTGGTAGGCTGATTCATCCTCATCGCCATTGACGTAATCGAAGCTGAAAAAGCCCCCGAACGGACCAAGCGCGACATCTGCGCTAGCCGCTCCGCCTGCCTGGACCCCGGAGACGTCCCGATCTGCCAGGAGAGTCGTGGGCTCGGCCCATGTAGCGTCAGCCAACCGAATGCGTTGAAGGCGGTTCTGAACGAAAGCGACCCCGAGTCCGGCCGCACGCAAGGCCGCGGAGTTCTGAGCACTGATCTGGTCGGCGGCGAGTTGATTCAAGGACGTCGTCGACCCGCTCGGATCATCCGCCGATCCAAGCACGATGATTCCGCAGTCGTCCTGAAAACGCTGATTATTGGCATTACCACGGCCATTATCCCCCGTGATGCACGTCTGAAAAATAGCATTACCAGCAATATTTCCATTGATGGTTGCCGCATCCAGCGCCTCTTGATAAAACGGAGGGGGCGCATCGGCTATCGCCAATCCCGCCCAGAGCATCGGCAAAACAGTTCCCAGGGCACCTGAGGCTACGACATGAGAGCGCGACGACGACTCTAGTCGCGAAGACCGTCCGATCATCTCCACTTGCGATTCCTCCGCTAAAAGGTTGAACAGAATCTAACGCTGAATTCACATCACAAGAAAAAACGCGGAATGACTACCCATTACAGAGAGCGCTGCCGGCTTTCGAGGTCCGCTACCGCAATTCGGGAACAATCGTCACGTGTACTGAGTACCACACTCGGGCATGCGTTGACAATAGTCTTTTTTGCTCACTTCGGAGTGGCCTATGTTCCCGCTCCTAGCCATCGATGTTCGATCCATCGAATCGAAGCCGCGACAATTTAATAAGGGCTGTTGAAGAATCGCGGATCTCTCATCGACAGATCGGTATCCATCAGCGATGAATATCCACGATCACCACAGTGATATTGTCTCGCCCCCCCGCATTGCAGGCAGCCTCGATCAAATTGCGTGCAACCTCCCCCGGCGCGGCGCCGCATAGGATCTCTGCGATTGCATCCGACCGAAGCTCCTTGACCAAGCCGTCGCTGCACAGCAGGAAGCGGTCGCCGTCTCTCAATGCCTCGACGCGCAGGTCCACATCCATCTCGGAGTCGGCGCCGACCGCACGCACCAGCACATTCGAGAGGGGGTGCTGCTCGGCCTGCTCGGGCGTCAACATCCCCTTGTCGACAAGATCCTGGACATGCGTGTGGTCCAAGGTCAGTTGCACAAGCTCGCCGTCGCGCCGCCGATAGACACGGCTGTCGCCGACCCAGAGGATGGCGCAATGGTCTCCGACGGCGATCAGGGCAACGATGGTGCTGCCGATCAGGTCATCGCCCCGCGCCGCCGCATCGGCCAGCAGCCGGCGATTCACCTCCTGCAGGATGTTGCGCACCGATTCGACGGAAGAGCCCAAGAGGTCGAGACGCCCCATCCGACCGAGACCCTCCACCAGCATTCGGCTCGCCATGCCGCCATCGCTGTGCCCGCCCATCCCGTCGGCGACGGCCCACAGACCCAGATCAGGGCGGTCCAAGTAGGCGTCCTGGTTGACGTCTCGGACCCGACCGGGATGGGTTACACCCGCCGATGTCCAGCGCAGGTGAGCCGGTCGCAGACTCATGTTGGCTCCTCGCCCGGGATTGCCGGGTCGGCTTGAGCGAGCTCCCACCATCCCCTGTTGGCCCAATCCCCTGCGAGGAGTGCACTGAAGCCTTCCGTCGGCGGCAATCCCTGACAGGCAAGAAAGGACGGTGCCACCTGCTCGGAGCCACGCGACCACCAGAGACTGTAGGCACAGAAGACCTGATCGAGCGCGCGAGCCAACAGGGTCGAGCAGCCGGCACTCAGCTCCGAGGGAGAGGCCGCGCCGATCCGCCAGGCGTTGGACCTGACCTGACCGGCTGCGGCCGCCGCAGCGAGACCGGGGAGCAGATCGATCGGGACCCCCAGCTCCAGGGTCAGCGCATCGAAGTCCTCGACCGAGCGATCTTCCTCAAGCCCGGAGAGCATCACCGCCTCGGCGCGCTCGAACCAATCCGCGGCGGCCAGAATCCGCAACGGGTCGACCCCCGTCTCCAGCGGACAGGCGAGCGTCAAGGGAAAATAGCGCCCGACCCGATCCACACTGGGCATCAGCACGCCCGCCCAAGCGCTCCGCCCGGCCACGCCAGGGGTCAGGACAAAACGCCATAAAGGACTCGTGAGATAGGTTTCGAGCCAGGAATCGCCGAGCTGAGCACGACTCTCCACCAGACATTCGCGCAGCCACAGATCCCACGGCTGGACGAGTTCGGCGGGCAGGCGGCGGCTCACGAAGTCGCCGAGGCTCGGCAACTTGCCGTAGAAACCGGGTGATCCCTGGTCAGTTCCGCTCATAGGCGCCCCGGACAGCGAAACCCTCTCAGCTCGTCGAGCTTGAAGGGATTGCGCACGCTGATCGCGCGCAGATCGAACTGCGCGGACATCCCGGCCACGGAGAAGGTCAGCCGAAACAGCTCCGGTTGATTGGTCGCGGTGAGTCGGGAACGGTCGAGCACGCGGAACCAGGCCCAGGGCCCCTCCTCCGTCAAACTTGGCCCGCCACCGCTGGTGTCGACGAAGACCAGACGCGCCCTCGGTGCGCCGTCCGGCGGCGGCCATTGCAGCTTCTGCGTGCGCAAGGGACCGTGCCGGTAATCGACAATCTGGCCCCCGAGATCCAAGGTGAATTGGTTCAAACGGGCATCCATGCCGCGCGGCTGAAGCTCGAACTCGACCGACGGGGTATTGCCGCCGCTCATAAAGAACGCCTCGCGGATGACGGCCGCGCGCTGAAATTGGGCCAGCACCTCGTCCGGGATCCCGATGGCCTTGTCGACCCAACGCCATGTGGAACGTGCCGTATCGACGGACGGACTCAGGTGCGCCTTGAAGAAGGCGTCGATCAGCCCGTCCGGGCCGAAGACCCGGCCGAAGTCATGCAGCGTCGTCTCGCGCGCGGTTCCGGCGACGAAGGGATAGCGGTCGTGGATCGCCTCGCGGCAGAAGGGCAGCACCTCGGCCGTCCAGATATTGTTCAGTTGAGCCCGCGCGCCTCCGGCGGCGATGTTGGCGCTATCCTGTGCCAGGGTTCCGACCAAGCCGCCGATCGGTGCCGGAAGCTGCGCCGCGAGCGCCTTGGCATCGCGGATCTCGGCACTCTCGCCCGCCACCAGCAGGCCGCGACCCGTAGTCGCCGCCGCGGCCACGGACGACAGGTGGAGCTGCAACTGCCCCATCGAAATCAGGACCCGCTCGATGGGGGCCTGACGTTGCTCGTCGGATCGCACCAGGTCATGCAGCCAGGCAAAACGACGCGTCACGTAGGCCTCCGGGGCCTCCGCGGACGGCGCGGCGGGGTCCGGGTCGTCGAAATAGCGCTCGACGCGCTGTCGGAATCCTTGCAGGGGCGCTCCGCCCTGACCCGCGGCGGACGCATCGGCCGGCGGGAGTCGGTCCAGCTCGGTCTGGCGGGCGGCCGCGACAAGGAGGCGCTTCAGCGGTGAATACTCGGGGTCGGCAAGGATGCGTGCGACCTCCGAGGCGTGATGCAGATCGCGCACGGCGACCAGATCGATATCCTCGAGCAGCGCCGTCCATTCAACGACATAGTCGCGCAGATAGCGCTCGCGAACCTCCTCGAGCACGCGCCGCGCGCCGTCGGATCCGGCCGCGAGACGGGCATCCGGACCCAAGACCCAAGCCTCCTTCTCCGCCGCCTCGATCAGTCGGCTGCTCGCGCTCGTGAATCCGCGGTGGTAGCCGTCGTAGGTGAAGAGCGCGGGCACACCCTGATTGATCGGCCGTCCGCTGCGACGGGCAAACACCAGCTTCGCAAAATCCCCGCCGGCATCGCTGATGGTGAAATCGGTAAGGTCATCGCCCGGTCCGTCCTGCTTGAGGCGAGCGTAGATGCGCTCGGCCGGGGGCGTCCGGTTGAGAATGACCCGCGCGTCGGCGATCAGCGTCCCGTCGAGTTCGATCGGCAAGGGTGCGGGCCGGCGCACCAGCAGGGCCGACAAATGATCGCGCAATGCCTCCTGCTGCTCGGTGGTGGTCTCGCGCGGTAGACTGCGCTGCCAATCGCGCCCGACCCAATACTGCACGGCCGCGGGGTCGTAGTGCTCGTCGCTGTCGAGCATGAGGTAGACACGCAAGGCATCGTAGAGATAGTCGGGGTCGCCGCCGGCCTCGCGGACCTGCTCCTCCAGACGCAGGATGACCCTCGGCAGCAGGGCCTTGGCGAGAATGCGCTCATAAGCCCGCTCGGCCTGAGATCCGAGCTTGCCGCCTTGATAGAGGCCGAGCCCCATACTGACGGGGACAGACGCGCCGCGGGCGGCGTACCCGCCGGGAATCGTGCGCGCCGCATCCAGCAGGGGCAGGACACCGAGCGGGTTGCGCTCCTCGACCGGGATGGCGTCGATCTTGGCCTCGATCTCGACCACGCGCTGCCCGACCTCGTCGATGTAGGCCAGGTTGCGCGAGTAGCTCGTGGTCCAGGCCGCGCCGGCCAGCAACAGGACCGTGAAAACCCCGGCATAGGCCCCTCGCCTGAGCCAACGTCGGCGACGCTCCAGACGCGGATTCAGCCCTGCAAGCCCTGCCTCGGTGAAGATCAGATCGCGCAGCAAACGCGTCAGGAAGAAGCTCTTGGCTGTCCCTCTGAAGGGGAGCTGGGCCTGGCGAGCAAGGCCGAAACTCCCCGCAAACCCGCCCAGCACGCGGTCGATCGGGGTGCCGGTCTGCGTGCCGCTGGTGAAATAGACACCCCGCACCAAAGGGCGAATTTCGAAACGCGACGGGGCGAAGGTGTCTTGCAAAAACTGCTCGAGAGCATCGCCGAGTGCATTGAATTGCCGTGGAAAGCTGAACACAAGGGAGCGTTTTCCCGGTTCACGTTCCTGCTCCATACGGGTCAGCAGACGTTGGTCGAGACGCTCGACCAAGGCCGTCAGCTCGGCCGGAAAGGTCGAGAGCGCCGCCGGGGTCGTCTCCTCGGGGTCGTAGGGGAAGGTCACGCCCCAGACCTGCTCGCGTCCCTCCTTGTTCAGATCCGCGAAGAACTCCATGAAGCCGGCCACCAGATCCGCCTTCATGAAGAGCACATAAACCGGGATCGCGATGCCGAAGGTCTTGCACAGCTCCTGGATGCGCTGGCGGATCGCCGCCGCGTGGGCCGCGCGCTCCGTTTGGCTCTGCTGCATGAGGTCTGCAAGACTCACGGCGACAAAGACCCCGTTGATCGGGCGTCGCGGCCGGTGCTTTTTCAACAGCCCGAGGAAACCCTGCCAGGCGGCGCTGTCCACCTGCTCGTAGCTATCCTGCGTGGTGTAGCGTCCGGCGGTGTCGATCAAGACCGCCTCGTCGGTGAACCACCAATCACAGTTGCGGGTCCCGCCGACGCCCTGGACCGCATCCTGGCCGAGACGCTCGGCAAGCGGGAAGCGCAGCCCCGAATTCATGAGGGCCGTCGTCTTGCCGCAGCCGGGCGGACCGATGATCAGATACCAAGGGAGTTGGTAGACCCATCGTCCGCCTAGGCGGTGCCGAACCTCCGAGCCCTTGAGGGCCGCCAATGCGGTATCGAAGCGCTCGCGCAGGACCTGCAGCTCTTCTTCGCTCGCGACCTTGGCCGGGTCCGGCGCCGCCGCCGGACGCGCCGCGAGCTGATCCATCAAGCGTCGATTCCGCAACCGCGAACGCACGAAGGAGCCAATGCGCACCACACCCCAAACCCCGAACAGGGCCCCGACGGCCATGTATCGGCTGCGCGCCGACGCCAAGGGCTCCACGCCGGCAACGCCGACCAACGGGCCGATGAACCAGATCAGCAGCGCCAGCGCGAGCGTCCCGAGGAGGGTCAGAAACCAGCGCGAGCCGAGGAATCGAAACAGCGTCTTCATGGCCGCACACTGGCCACATCGGAGGTCGTACGTCCCCCGCCGCGTGGCCCCATCAAGGTGATCTCGACCCGCCGGTTGCGGGCGTCCCGCGGATTCTCGGGTACGCGGAGCTCGGTGTCGGCGCGTCCTTCGGCGGTGAAGCGCGACGGGTCGCCCACGACCTCCACGAGCGAGGCCATGACGCGCTCGGCCCGTTCCTGCGACAGATGCCAGTTCGACGGGAAGCGCAGTGTGTTGATCGGGACGCTGTCGGAGTGCCCCGTCACCAGGACCGTACCGGGCAAGCGGGCCAGGGCCTCGCCGATCCGACGCATCAACGGCATCAAGCCCGGCGTCAAACTGCTGCTCCCCGAGGCAAAGAGTCCGTCGCCGCGGATGATGACGGTCTGGCCCGCGGGCCTGTCTTCCACCTCCAAACGCCCGGCGGCGATCTCCTCGGCGAGCAGGAGACGCAAGGTCAGCGGCGCTGGCGAGTCCGGCGAGGCCGGCGGCGCCTCGGCGAAGGGAACCCTCGGGCGATCCACGACCACCTCCAACCCGCGGTCGAGCTGACTGAGCGAGAGGAAAACAGGATCCGAATCACGGTTGAGCGAAATGCTGTAGAAGGCGAAGAGTCCGGCGAGCAGCAGGCCGGCCATCGCGGAGAAGACCCAGAGCGGCAGCTGGTGGATCAGCGGATCCCGCCGCACCTTCGCCCCCTGCCAATGCAACGACAGCTCCGGATCCGGATCGCCGCGTTGCGTGCGAATCGTCTGAAAGAGTTGCTCGCGGACCCGTTCGAGCTGTGCGCGGCCGTCCGGGCGCGCCCGGTAGCGCCCCTCGAAGCCCAGCGCCAGGCACAGATACATGAGCTCCAAGAGGTTCAGATTGCCGCTCGGATAGGCGAGCAAGCGGTCCAGTGCACTGAAGAACTTCTCCCCGCCCCAGGTCTCGTTGTGGAAGCTAATCAAGAGCCCCTGATGGCTCCAGACGCTCTCGGTCCCCCAAGGCGTATCCAGGACGGATTCGTCGATCAGGGCGCAGAGGACATAGCGCGCGGGCAGCACGACCGCATCCACCAAGCCCTTCGCGCGGGCGCAGGTCTCGAACTCGCGGACCTGGCGGACGAGGCCCTCGCGCAGTCCGGCGGGATCGGGATGAGAGACGGTCCCGCGCAGCTCCGCGGCGATCGTCAGGAGACCCGCCGCACAGCTCACGAGCGGATTGACGACCGGCGCCGTCTGCGCGACCGCGCTCCAGGTCGGCGGGACCCCGGAGAAGGGCGGCGGCTGCGCGACCGGTCGAGCCGGTGCGGCGGCCGACCGGCGCCCTCCGGGGATCGGACGGATCACGGTTGCTCCGGCGTCGCCGGGTATGCTGAAAGGATCGTCGTCGGTCACGGTTTACTCCCGGATGGCCCAGAGCTCGAGCTCCAATCCCGGGAACTCCCCGCCGATATGCATCCCGAAGCCGCCTCCCGCGCTCAGCTGCTTCCAGAATTCACCGCCTCGATCCAATTCAAAATAGTCGAAGCCCGCGTGATAGGGAATCTCCAGCGGCGCCGTGGGCATGGGCTTGAGTGCGATTCCCGGCAGGGCAAGCTTGACCAGATCCTGGATCCGCTCGACCGGGCCGACCTTGCATTGAGCGGGGAACCGGTTGCGCAAGGTCTGCGAGTCAACGCTCGCCTGTGCGGCAAGCACGAACCGCGCGGCCGGCAGCAGCGAGCGGTCAGCCACCAGCGCGACCCGGAATCCGAATTGGCGCTCCTGGATCGGGATGGCGATGGCCCGCTCGACATACTCGCGACCCAGATATTCGCGCAGACGCTCGATGAGCGGGGAGAAGGTCGCGTCCAGGTCATCGTGCCGATAGGGTGGAAACTCGGGCGGACGTTTGGTCTCGCTCGCGAAGGTCGCCAGCTCCCCGGCCAGCCCGAGCAGGTAGCGGTAGATCGCCTCGGGATGCAGTCCCCGGACCTGCATCAGATGCAGCACGACCGGCTCGGCGCGATTCATCAGCTGCAGCAGCAGGAAATCGGCCCAATCCGAGACCCCGCCGCGCCCCACCCCGCGCACGCGTCCGGCGCGCGACTCGGCCTGACGGTGCAACAGGCCGCTCAGCTCCTCGACGAAATCGGCAAGACGTCGGCCGACCCGGTAATCGATGCAGGGCGGGATGAAGGCGCGATCAAGCACCACCTCGCGGTCCGCACGACACTCGAGCACCCGCGCCACACCGCAACAGGCGAATCCGTCCCGGGCCTCCCGCTCGAGCATCAAGCGCAGATCGAGCCGCCCGATCTCGACCGATGTCTCGGTGTCGGAGCCTAGGGCGTTGTCGCGCACGCTGAGCTCGCCGACCCGATAGCGAAGGCCGGTCTCCGGCTGCTCCGGGCCGCCGCTCTCGGCAGCACCCGCGCGGCGCAGCGGCAAGGCGAGATAGAGCGTCTGACCCGATACCGACTCGTCGAGCTGCAAGGGCTGCGGAAGCGGATCGCTCGCCGGTGCATCGAACGGGGTTCCATCGGGCAGAACGCCCGCGACCTCGCTCAGCACCAGCTTGCCGATACCCAGCATCTCCGTGTCGATCTCCATCCGAGACAGACCCCAAGGATAGGGTACGCCGAGGCCCGCCTTGGCCCCGATCAGATGCTCGAGATAGCGATCGTGCTGTTGGAAATGATGGGGCTGAAGGAAGAGACCTTCGGACCAGAGTACCTTGTTGTCCCACACCGGCAGCGACTCCTATCGGGGATAGGCCGAGATGGCCTCTGCGGCAACGACGATCCGGATGGCATTGCTCATATCCGGAATGAGCGCGGTCGCGGCGCGCCAGCGGCTGCGATCGATGTCGCGATAGGCCGCCACCACGCCGATGTAGGCCGCCTCGGGATTCAACGGCCGGGTGATCTCCCGACGTTCTCCGGGCCTCAGGGTCAGTTCCTCGCGCGCAATCAGATCCGGCCCCAGCACTGCCGACTCGTTGTCGAACAGGCTGTAGAAGTCCGCGGTCATGAAGGTGCCCTGCCCCTTGAGCGCATAGATCCGCACGACCACCGGCAGCGGATTGCCGCCGGGTCCGCGATTCACGTCGGCGGTCGCTTCGATCTCCAGGCTCAGCATGGGTGCAGGCTTCTCCTCCTTCCCGGCGCAACCGGTGAGCAGACCGATGCCGATGATCAGGATCCAGACACCGAGCACGGAGACGGTGCGGCGCTGCGGTCGAGGCGGGAACAGGTGGGTCATTCTCGTTACCCTCTTGGCGGATGAACCCGAACGGTCGAGCAACACGACCGATCATCCAGATCGACCGGCCGGCCGGGCAGCGGATCGCGCCCGGTCTGCAACAGGTCAGGCGCGCTGTCGTCCGCGTGCCTGATCGAGGCGTTGGATCTGCTCCTGATACGCCTTCGTAAAGGCGTCGCCGAAGAGGCGCATGAAATCCTCCGCCGCATCCGCGGCTACCTCCTCGTAAGCCTCGGTGAAGAGATCCCAATATCGGGACTTGCGCACCATCGGGAGCATCTCTTCGAGTCGTGATCGGGCCGTCAATCGGCGCTCGAGCTCGGCGGGCTCGAAACGTGCGAGGAGCGCGCGCAATGCGGCCTGGAGTCCGGCCGTCATCGCCATCTCGTGCGCACGAATATCGTCGAAGGCCTCGCGCGCGGCGGGTACGGCCGGCAGGAAACCGGGGCTCGGGCGAAACAGCAGCCGATCCAGAAGGTCGTCGGGATCGGCCGAGAACTTGAAGGGGTTGTTCTCCGCCGGCCGAATGGTGGTCACCCCCAAGCGCAGCTCACTCTTGAATTGGGCACGCCCCATCATCGTCAGGGTCAGGCCCGCCGCCAAGGCTCTGAGGAGAGTTCCTGCGTTGCGCAGAAATTCCTCGGGCTGCCCCACACGCGCGCCGTCACCCACCCCGAGCCCTTCGACGAAGGCATCCACGAGGGCTGCCGCGTCCGAGCCGAGCGCTTCCTGCCCCTGCGGCCGTGTGTCGGCGTTCGAGCGCGCGTCGGCAGGCGGGGTGTGCGCAGGTGACGGACTCGTCGCCTGCGCAGCGGGAACTGCTCGCGAGAATGGATCGTCCTCGGAGACGGGCCCAGAGCGAACGGGGCGTTGCGGCTCGACAGCGTCCGCCGAAGACTCCTGCGGGCATGCTGGCGGCGGACTTGCCGGCGGCGCCGACGAGGCTGAGTTGTCGTTCGGCGACACATCCTCGGGAGGAGCGGCCCAGACATCGTTCAGTATGTCGTAGTCGTCCGGGATGGATTGGATCTCGGGGGGGCGAAAAAAGACACTCTCGACAGGCGTTTGGTGAGACGCGCCTTTGGGATGAGCATCCTTCGGCGCCGCTGCAAGCCGCGAATCCAGTGGAGATGCATCGGCAAAAGGATCGTCCACCAGGTGCGGTGTCGCCGCATCGAGGCTGTCGCTGCGCGGCTCTGCGGCATCGCCCGGATTCAATAGATCCAGGATGTCGGTGCGGGGACCGGGCTTGGACAGACCGGGCAACGCACTGCTTGCGATGTCATCGAAGGGATCGCGATCGCGCTTGGCCGTTTCCGGAGCTGCAGAGGCGATGCTCACGAGAAGCTCGTAAGCGCCGATGGCGAGACGGTCGCCGTTCTGCAGGGTCATGGGCTGATGCGTCGGCAACGGCTCGGTGGACTGATTGAGAAAGGTCCCGTTGCGACTGGTATCCGTGATCCAGACACCCGTGTCGCGAACCTCGATCAATGCATGCCTGCCCGAAACGACGCGCTCCGGATCATCGAGAACCAAGTCATTGTCACGCGCGCGGCCAATGGTCGCGGCGCCGGAGTTCATTCGAAGCTCCATCGGAGCGCCGGCATGGCCGCTGCGATCGATGAGGCGAAGCGTCAACTCCATGCCGCGAATCCCCGCGAGAACAGAGTCCCGAACGTCTCGTCACGATGCTGTACCCCTTGAGTCATCGCATCACGCATCGCAGAAGACCATACGTCATTTAAGGTTGATGGTTCATAGCCGGAAGATGATCCGACGACACGAGACCGAGTATAGTCGAGTCGGTCAACCGGCTCCAAAAACATCCGAAAAATTCGCCGCGCATCGAATTTCGCAACCTCGCCCATCGTCCATCACACTCCGGTGCGGATCGCTCGCGGCGGCGCTGCAACAGCTTGAGGCCATCACCATCCGCTCCGTTCGAGGACCATGCGTTTAATACGGGCCCTATCGTGACACAAACAGATCAACAGACCATCCCTGTCGGCGCAATGATCGACGAGTTCAGGGTTACTCGCGTCTTGGGCGCGGGGAACTTCGGCATCGTCTACGAGTGCGAGAACGTCCACCTCGACGAGACGGTCGCGATCAAGGAATTCCTGCCGACCGAGCTCGCGCGGCGGGACGCCGATGGTCAGATCGCGCCGCTGTCGCCGGCCACCGCAGACGCGTTCAACTGGGCTCGCGACCGATTCCTCCAAGAAGCACGCACGCTCTGGAGCCTGGCGCGCCCGGTCCCCCATCGCAACATCGTGCGCGTTACCCGCTATCGCGAGGCGAACGGCAGCGCCTACATGTTCATGGAATTCGAGCGGGGGCAACCTTTATCGGATCTACTGGAGGAACGCGGGACCCTGACCTTCGAGGAGTTGCGCCCGATCGTCGCGCCGCTGCTCGATGGTCTGGAGCGGGTCCATGCGGCGAACGTCCTGCACCGCGACATCAAGCCTGCGAACATCCTGATCCGCCCTGACGGATCCCCGGTCCTGATCGACTTCGGCGCGGCCCGCAACGTCGCCCTGAGCGGGGAGACCTCGGTATTCACCACCTACACGCCTCGCTATGCAGCCATGGAGCAGCACTATCCGGGCGGAGACCAGGGGCCCTGGACCGACATCTACGGACTTGGGGCCACCCTGTACCGGGCGGTGACGGGAGTGACGCCCAAGAGCGCCTCGGAACAACTGCTCGGCCACATCCAGGAGCCCGCGGCCGAGCTCTGCCGCGGGCGCTACCCGGACGCCTTCCTGCAGGCCATCGATGCCGCCTGCGCGCTCAAGCCGGAAGACCGCCCACAGTCCGTGAACGCATGGCGAGCGCAACTGCTTTCCGATCTGCCTGCCGCGGAAGATGCGACGGTGGTGCTGCCCACGGTCTCGGCGACGGAGGTCACCCGATTCTCGGCGTCATCGGCGGGGACGCCGAGGACGCCGACATCCAGTCAAGCCACCGGGGCGGTCGCGGTCGAGGCCGGCCTTCCACCGCCGCGCCGGATCCGGGTATGGATCCTCGCGACCCTGGTGCTCGCAGTCGCCGCCGGGGCTTCCGCCTGGTACTGGTGGACGGAACACCGATCGGACGAGGAAGCCGAACGGGCAGCCATCGAGGGGTCCTCGCGACAACCCGAGGACGCGCCGCTTCGCACGGAGCCCGAGCCGACATCCAAGGATCGCGATGTCGCCGAAACCAAGCCGGCGCCGATTCCCGCACCTGCCGTCGAGCCATTCGCCCCGCATCAGCGCTTCTCCGATCGCCTGAATTCGGGAGGGTCAGGGCCGAGCATGATCGGAATTCCTGCCGGCGAGTTCGCGATGGGCTCGCCGGTCGACGAGGACGGCCGCAACAGCGATGAACGCCTGCACGCGGCCGCGGTCGACGAGCCCTTCGCAATGAGCCGGACCGAGATCACCATCGAACAGTTCTCGGAATTCACTCGGGCCGTCGGCTATCGCACCGAGGCCGATCGCGAGAGTGCTTGTCTGCGTATCGACGATGAAGGAGTCGAGCTCGTCGCCGACCTGAGCCTGTCCTGGGAGCAGCCCGGCTATCCGGTCACGCGAGAACATCCGGTCGTCTGCGTGACCTGGAACGACGCCCGAGCCTATGCCGAGTGGCTCGGCGAGCAAACCGGCCGCGAGTACCGTTTGCCGACCGAGCTGGAATGGGAATACGCGGCGAGGGCCACCACGACGACCAGCCGCCATTGGGGCGACAACCTCGAGGTGTCATGCGATTTCGCAAACACCGCCGATGAGACCGTGCTTACCGGCGCAGAAGAGACACGACGCATCGAAGGCGCAAGATCAGAGTGTCTCGATGGCCATCTCTACGCCGCGCCGGTCGCGACCTTTCAACCAAACCTGTTCGGACTTCACGACATGCTCGGCAATGTCGCGGAATGGACATGTTCGGTCTATGATCCTGTGTATGGCGGAGGCCAAGCCAAATGCCTGGATGCGACACAGCGACGCGGCCCGGCTCCCATCGTCATCCGGGGCGGTTCGTGGCTGACCTCGCCGGCCTTGGCTCGCTCGGCCGCGCGTGATGGACTACCTTCGAATTTGGGTCTCAATACGATCGGCTTCCGCGTCCTGGCGACCAATCGCCCGTGGGAAGGCCGAGCGAGCGTAACCACTCACGGGAGTGCAGACGAATGAAGCGCATCCGGTCGCTTACAGATGTCTTCCCTCGCGGCTCGGCGGGCGCAATTGCCGCCGTGATCACGCTGCTCGTCGGCGGTTGTGCGACCACCGGCTCGGGCACCGACCCGTCCGCCGTTTACGGACAAGTCTCCGGGACGGCCGACGCCCCGGGCGCAACCGGCTATGTCATCGCCCAGCTGGAAGATCTCACCGTCGTCGATTGCCTGTTGCCCGGACGGTTGCGCAGGATGGGGGCGACCATCACCTGGGTCGGTCGCCCTCGCCCCGTCAAGCAAACCATCAGTGACTGCGAGATCCTCGGCGGCCAATACGTCCTCTTCGACCGCGCCGACTTCGACACCGCCTTGGCCGTTTGGAAGTTCGCTGCCGAACAGGGGGATCCCACCGCGCAAACCTATGTGGGCGAGATCTTCGAGCGCGGGTTGGGGCGCGCGCCCGACTACGCGACGGCGGCGCAATGGTATCGGAAGGCCGCCGTCCAGGGCTCGCCGCGGGCCCAGCTTCGGCTCGGCGCACTTTACGAAAAAGGTCTGGGCGTGCAGCGGGATCCGGTCGAGGCCCTCGACTGGTTTCGTCAGGCCGCCGGCCTTCAAAAGGACAGGATCGTCTATCTCTCGCAAGCCGTGGCGGAGGCGAAACGGCGCACCGGCGAGTCTGCCCCTCGCCCCGCCCCGCCGCGCCCGGCCCCGCCCTCCCGAGCCCCGGTCGCGGCGACGCAAGCGCCCTCCGCCGAGCTCGCCGGGCAGCCCGGCATCGAACGCGTCTCGCCCGTGAGGCCGGACGTGGTCCAGCCCGCTCGACAGGAGCTCTCACAGATCACGGCGGTTGCGCAGACACGCAATCAGGAGCTGATCCGCGCCGAGACCGCGCGTGATCGAGCAAAAGAGGACATCGTGCTCCGAAGTCGGGAGACCCGGCTCATGGATCAGGCCAAGCCGGTGATCCGTGCCGATCGCCGCTTGATCGACCAATATGTCGCGCTCACGCAAGAAGCCGAGACGCAGCGTGTCGCCGCAGAGGGTTTGGAGCGGGTGCTGGAGGTCGCCGCACCTGTGATGGCGCAACAGTGATCCTAGATCCGGCAGTTGACCGCTTCGTGCTTCATGCAACGGTTTGACTGCCTCGACGATCGCGTTCATCCGAGGGATCACCGGCCGGGTGATGGCCGCTACGACCCCCGGGCACGCCCCGCGCGGCGCCCGACTGCGTTGCAACTCGTTGGCGTAGAACCACTACGCCGCCTCGTTACGCCTTGCCGGACACCGCGCGGGACGTGCCCGGGGGCCGTTCAACTGCCGGATCCAGGATCACCGAGAGACATCGGTTCGTTAAAAAGAGGGGGCAAACGTCATGTCGACGGGGAACTGCGCGCGCTTGAATTGGGGACAACCAGGGCATCACGACGGATCGGACGCTTCGCCCGGTATCGGCTCGGGACGGTCTTGCGTCTCGCGCTTCCTACTCGCGGGCCTACTGCTGATCGCGGGATCCATGCCGCTCACGCAGGCGACCGCGGCGCCCACGACGACGATCACCGCGGATCCGTCCAGCATTCAGGAAGGCGGAGAGCCCGGTAACTTTATCATCCAAGTCACCGACCCGGATTTTCCGTGTTTCCTGAACGAATCCACCGTCGAGGTTTCCGTCGCATTCGGGGGCAGCGCCATATTCGGTGTCGATTATCTTGCAACCGGTGCTACCGGCAACCTCGTCTCGGTGCCGATGACCCTGCAAACCCCTGACTGCGAGTTCGGACAGGCCTCCGGGACGGCCTTGGTCAGGATCGATCCGCTCGCCGACGATCTCGTCGAAGGAGACGAGACGGTCGTCCTCGGCAGCTCAACCTGCAGCATCCCCGGTTTCGAAGCGCCGCCGACCACCTGCGCCGCGTCCGCAACCATGACAATCCTGGACAGCACCCTGATCGCGAGCATCGAGGCGAGTGACCCCGACGCATCGAAGGAGACGCTCGATCCCGGCGAGTTCCTCGTCAGCTTATCGAGTCCTGCAGGAGAAGGCGGCGTCACGGTCACCTACAGCCTGAGCGGCAGCGCCGTTGCCGGGGTCGATTTCGCACCGCTCCCCGGAACGCTCGTGATCCCTGCCGGACAGAGCAGTGCCACGATCAGCGTCACCCCGCTCCCCGGCAATCCAGGAGATCCCGACGCCGATCTGATTGTCACTGTTCAGCCCGGGCAGGGCTATGCCGTCGGCGCTCCCGCATCCGCGACCGTCGTCATTCGTGGTCGTCCCGCATTGCCGGAAGCCAGTATTACGGCAGTGTCGAATGCGTCCAAAGAAACCGCAACGCGCGGCGAATACATCGTCAACCTGTCCAGACCGGCAGGCGAGGATGTCACGATCTTCTATAACCTGAGCGGTAGCGCCACCCCGGGTGTTGACTTCGAACCGCTCTCGGGCACGGTTCGGGTCCTTGCGGGTCAGGCCAGCGCCCCCATCGGTGTTATCCCGATATCCGGCGAACAGGGCAGTCCCGACACCGAATTGACGGCGAGCCTCCAGCCCGGAGAGGGCTATGTCATCGGCACGCCGGCATCGGCGACGCTCTCCATTACCGGTCGGGCGGGCTTGCCTCTCGCGTTGACCGTCGTTTCCGGCAACGATCAACTCGCCACCTCGCGTCAGTCTTTGCAGCCCTTCGTCGTGCGCGCGACCAACAGCGCCGGCGGTGTGGCTGGCCTAGTCGTGCTCTGGGAAATCGTTCAGGGCGACGGCAGCCTCTCGACGACCCAGTCGACCACGAATGCCTCGGGAGAAGCCAGCACCGTACTGACACCGGGCGACCAAACGCAGTATGCCGTCCGTGCGACCTTGAGCGCGCAGGGCATTGCGCTCTCGGCCGCATTCAACGCCGTCGCCTCCGCCCCGCTTGCGGATCTTCCCGGAATGAGCCCGGGCCAACGCTCGGTGGCGGGAGCCCTCGACGCGCTCTGTCCCGCACTCAACACGCGTGGTCAGCAGGGCACGCTGACGTCGGGCGAGCAGGATTTGCTCAACCAGTGCAGAACGCTCATCGCCAACTCCGGAACAAACCCGGGAGCCGTGGTTCAGGGCGTCGTGGCCTTGACCCCGGAGCAGGCCAGTGCGCCCCGCAAGCTCATCACTCAGATCTCGTCCGTCCAGGTCGACAATCTCACCGAGCGGCTCTCCGCGCTGCGAAGCGGCGCGCGCGGTATCAGTCTGCGCGGACTCTCGGTCGGCATCGGCGATCAAACCATTCAAGGGGGACTGCTGGCGAGCGCGATCAAACAAGGGGTCGAATCCGGAGGCGCCGCCAGTGCCGACGACGCATGGCCTTTCGAGCGTCTGGGCATCTTCATCACGGGCGATGTCCAGTGGGGCTCCAAAAACAAAACCATCAACGAAGACGGCTTCACGTTCGACACCCTCGGGTTGACCGCGGGCGCGGATTATCGCTTCACGGATGGATTGATCCTCGGCGCGGCCTTGGGGTTCGCGAGCACCAAGGTCGACATCGATGCCGCCGGCGGTAGCCTCAACGGCGATAGCTGGAGCCTGTCGCTTTACGGCACCTACTACCCCACCGACAACTTCTATCTGGAGGGCTCGGCCACCTACGGTTGGGACACCTACGATCAAGACCGCAACATCGCCTACAGCCTCCTCGGTGGTTCAAGGCAAGCCAAGGCCAACTTCGACGGCAGTCAGTATTCCTTGCTCTTCGGAGCGGGTTACGACCTGATCCGGGGAGGTAATATCATCGATATGTACGGCAGGGTGAGGTATACAAGCGCATCGCTTGATGACTATCGGGAACGCGGAGCGAGTGGACTCGACTTGGTCATTCGCGGGCAGGATGCCGTCTCCTTCGTCAGTATCCTGGGCGCACAGATCTCGCGCTCGATCAGCCTGCAGAAGGCCGTGCTCATCCCGCAGGGCTGGATCGAGTGGGAGCATGAGTTCGAGAAGGGCGACGACGAGGTGCAGGGGTATTTCGCACACGACCCGAACCGATTTGGATTTTCCTTGCCCACGGATGCACTGGACACGGATCTCATCCGTCTCGGCGTCGGACTCGGTGCCCAGTTCGGCCAAGGACGTGTCGCCTTCGTGAGCTTCCAGACCTCGCTCGGCATGGAGGACTACAGCGAGTACAACGTGACGGCGGGCATTCGGATGGAGTTTTGAGCTGCACCCGTTCGGCTCTGCCCCCCTCGCCTATCGAGGCGAGTGGAGTACAGCCTCGCCCAGGATCCACGGCCAATGCTCGAACCAGCAGCAGCGATGGTCGAAACCCGGGATGCTCTTGAAGGTTGCGTCGGGATTGCCCGCACGGAAACGCTCGATGGTCCAGGGAGGGACCTGACGATCGAGATCTCCGAAGAGATGGATCTGCCGGATTCGCGGGTCAAGAGATCCTTTCCGGGCCGGATTCAGCGATCCAGCCAACCGACTGTAGCCGTGGTGGTCCGCCCAGACATCGATATCCAGATTGGCGGCGACCGTGATCACGCGCTCGACGCCGTCCAACCGCTCCGCGATCAGCATGGCAAGGACGCCGCCGCCGCTGTAGCCGATCAGTGTGATCGGCGGTCGCTCCGACGGCGTCAAGATGTGCTCGATGGCCACCACCATGCTCTCGACCACCTCCGAGCCATAACGCTCATGTGTCCAGAGTTCTGGGCGGCACCCTTCGGCCTGAGCAAACCCCTGATAACAGGGTCGCCCGACATACAACACCGGAGCCGGGTCGCGCACCATGAGCTTGAGCGCGAGCGGGTTTCTCGGCGTCGGGTCATGCGCGATCCGATATCGTGTCTCCCAAGGCCGGCCATCGCCCTCAAGATAGACATGCATCCCCTTCGCGCGATTGGAGCCGGCCGGCAATGCCGGTCGTCGATAAATCCGATGATCGAACCCGTGACCCGAAACCATCTCGCGGGTCAATCCATGCGAAGCCGCAATCTCGTCGGCCGGCCTATCCGGATGCGTTGCACAACCCTCGAAAAAAACCCCCAACAACAAGATTGCTCCGGCCCGAGCACCTCGCATCGCCTGCCGCATCATTCGGCGCGCATCCGGACGCGAATCAGGGCGCCAAAGGGTTCTCGAAGTCGAATCCGAACAACGCGGGATTCTCCCCGATCACCGCCGCGGAGACGATATAGAAGACATAGTCGTAGGTCTCTTTCGGGATCTTGTGCTGGCGCAGCAGTTGCCAGAAATTGCGCTCGCGAGGATTCGCCGGCATCTGCCGCACCCGCTTGATGATGTTGCCCTCTCCCCAGTTATAAGAAGCCATGACCAACAGGCCCGAGGCTTGGGCGTCGGTCCGATAGATGTCCTTCAGATACTTGGCGGCGGCCAGGGTCGACTTGGCGAAATCGTGCCGCTGATCTGCGGGGTCATACTCACCGAGGTGTTGCAGCGGCCCAGGCTGTAGACCATAGCGCTTACCCGTTTCGGGGATGAACTGCCACATCCCCTTGGCGCGGCCGTAGCGGGTGGGTGGCCCGACGATCTGAGGCTGAAAATTGCTCTCCTGCAGCGCCAGATAGATGAACTGCGGCGGCAGCCCTTGCTCGGTCAGTGCGCGCTGAATGGTCGGGGCATACCCGTTCTCGTTGAGACGCCGAATCGCACGGACGAGCCGCGGAGAGGATTGCCACTTGCGGATGTAGGACTTCACCTCCGCGGTAAAGTCGTCGGGCACATCCACCTCGGTCTCGCCGAAGACGCGAGCGATATGCAGAATGATCTTGTCTTCGGAGTTCAGCGGCACAGGCCTGGCCGCCTGGACCTTCTCGACGAAGGCGTCGTAGCGCTCGCGCATGGCCGCAAGGCGACGTTTCGACTCCGCCACCTGCGCCTGCAGTTCGGCGGATGCCTCCTCGCCGATGCTGACCTCCAGATTGACGACTTGGAGCTCCAACTCCTTCATGTCGTAAAAGATGTCGTTTGCCAGCCGAGCCGTCTGCTCCAATTGCTGATGCTGAAACAAGGCGAAACCGCCGACCGCGACCAGAAGCAGGACGACCGCCCCGATGAGTCCGACATAGACTGCACGCTGCCGGCGCCGCAGATCCCGGAACGCCTTGCGTACCATTAGGGTGTGCTCGCCGGCCCCGCCCGGTGGGTCATCCTGGAAGTAGTGCTTGGCAATCTGCTCCAACGACCCGGACGCCTGCTCCTCCGGCTGCGCCTTCGGCTGGATCAACTTGATACGCGGCCCCCCGGGTCCGAGCGCCAAGGTCATGGTTCCTTCAAGCGGGATCTTGTCGATCGCCCGCCCGTCGATCAGGGTACCGTTGCTGCTTCCGAGATCACGTGCCCACCAGCGTCCCCCCTCGGGAAAGATCGCCAGATGATGACGACTGACCTCGGCGTGCAGAATACGCAGTCCGCAGTCATCGCCCCGCCCAATCAAGACCGCCTGGTTGTAATGGCTTCGACAGGGGATGCCGCGCGCATCCGGATACTCGACCTCGATCGGGGGAAGAGAAGGTCTCGACACTCTGCCGCGAGGAACGAAAACGGTTTCGTCGTTGGTCGGCATCTGCAGTGATCAAGACTCGGATGGAAGAGGTTGCGAGAAAGCCAAGTTCCTGAGCGCGCCTTCCGACATCGAAGTCCGCCCTCCCCAGAGTAGACCCCCGACCGGCCCTGCGCAAAGAACACAGTAATGGTAGCAACCGAACTTCCGCTCAGCCTGGCGGATTGGTTCGGCATCCAGAAAATCAGTGCTATTCTTGAGGTATATATCAGGTGCTTTCCGGGGAAGGAACGGCCGGCGTGTAGGTGCGAATTTATTCGCACGCACAGCCCGTAAGTTCTTCCGGGCATGCGCAATCGGGACACCTAGGCGACTTCCGCAAAATTCCATAACCGATTTAGTCGGGGAATAAGGTTCACATGCGCAGCAACACTTATTATTTGATTCTACTCGTCTGCTTGATCTCGACGATGGCGGAACCCGCCTGGACTCGAGACCTGACCAAAGACCTACCGGGATCAAGCGACATCGCCGGCATCCCACGCTTTGCAAACACCGTCATCATCGGTTACCGCTTCAGCGAGTTTGACCGAAGCGACATCCCGACCGGCCCATGGGATCCCGATCCCGCCGTTCGCTTCTGGCGCGATTCGCTCGCACGCGAGGGCCGGCGTACCCGCATCCTCTATCTCGCCCCTCACGACGCGAGCGCGCTCGAAGTCATCCGGAATTACCGGCACTCCCTCGATACGCTCGACTACCAACCCATCTTCCAATGCTCGGGGTTTCGAGAGTGCGGCGCAAAGATCGCGGATTTTTATGTCGACGAAACCCGTGGCAAGAAGCTGACCGACAACAACATGCTCAAGAACGTGTATTCAGGAGCCTCCGTGCAGGATCCGCAAGCCTTGGTCGCCAAGCGGACCGGGGGCGACACGGATGCCTATCTCTTCATCTTCGCCGCCTATCAGGACAACTATGTCGAGCCCGCTGCCGGCAAGCGGGTCGCCATCTTCCTGGAGGAAGTTCTGACCACGCCGATGCAGGACCGCATGATCCTCCTGGATGCTGCCGAGCTGGACCGTGGTCTCTCCGACGCCGGACGGATCGCCCTCTACGGCATCTACTTCGACTTCGACCAGGCGACGATCCGTCCCGAATCCGAGCCACAACTGTCTGAAATGGCGAAGCTGTTGCGTGAACAGCCCGACCTCGGCGTCTACATCGTCGGACATACCGACAACACGGGCGGCCTTGATTACAACATGGACCTCTCGAAGCGACGCGCGAACGCCGTGGTGCAGGCATTGGCGACCGACTTCCAGATCACCCCGGACCGACTCACGCCCATGGGCGTGGCCAGCTTGTCCCCCGTCGCGGCCAACACAACCGAAGACGGACGCGCCAAGAACCGGCGCGTGGAGATGGTCGCGAAATAGCAGCTTTGACCCATGCCGTTCCGACCGATTCACCGCGCTCCGACCCCAGACCAGGCGATATGCACCGAGAGGATGGGTAGAGCGCAGCGAAACCCATCCTCCCCCGCCCTAACCTCAACACCGAGGGCAAATAAGCGCAGCTCATCGGCCGGCTACCGTGACCATGGATCGGATGGTGGTGCACCGCCAAACGAAAGGGGCAGCTATAAATAGGCCAGACCTGCCATCACGGGTCGCCTGGCCTCGCAATCCGAGCGGTGTCGCCTTTCGAGAACTGGCGAAGCTCTGCGAGCACTCCTTCGGTCAGCCGCGACAATCAGGCAGCCATCCGATTTTCAGGACACCCTGGCTCGGCGATCCACGCGTCAACATTCAAGACAAGAGCGGAAAAGCCAAGCCCTATCAGGTCCAAGCAGATCCTTGCTGCCATCGAGAAGATCGAAAATGGTTGCCGCAAAACACTACGCCTATCGCGTCGTTTGGTCCGAAGAGGATCAGGAGTTCATCGGACTCTGCGCCGAGTTCCCGAGCCTCTCCCACCTAGATGAAAACCAGGTATCGGCTCTACAGGGGATTGTCGCGCTCGTCGCGGACGTCGTCTCGGACATGGAGGACAGCGGCGAAACGCCCCCCAAGCCGATCGCGGACCGGCACTACTCCGGACGTTTCCAAGTTCGTACCACGCCGGAACTGCACCGTCGTCTCGCCATCCGCGCGGCGGAGGCCAACGTCAGCCTGAACAGAATGGTGAACGATCAGCTTGGCAAGGGCTAAGGTGGAGCCGCTTCGGCAAACGCCTTGTACTCGTCCATCGTGTGATCGACCAACTGAAACACGCCCTTGTGGATATCCGCGCTCGTCGGTGTCAAGGAAATCCCGTATAGACGAAACAGGTGAGCCGTTGCCCGATTGGCCTGCTCCCTGATCAGGACGAGATGCCTTTCTCGATCACTCAGCGACTGGCGCGCCTGGAAACGATGCTCTTTCGGTGCACCCTTCGCCTGCTCCCGTTTGAACGCCAACTCATGCGTCATCGAACGCTCGATTAATTTGAGGCGCTGACTAATCAGATCCAGACTGGTGGACCAATGGTGGCTTAATGTTCACGGAATTTGCGCGCGGCTGTTCTTGCTGGCCGCGAGCCAGCGGCTTTGGCGCCAGGCCGGCGCGGCGATCGGGAAGAGCGGCGTGCCCGGGGCCAGCAGGCACAGATACTCGGCTGCGGCGCGCCGTTGGCGCTGGTAGCCCTCGCGGAGCACGCGGCGGCAATGCTCAAGGCTGACCGGCTCGCCCATGAAATAGCGCGTGCCCTGTTGGAAGCGCGGCCCGTTGGCATCCCACCATGCCTGGATCTTGGCCGGGTCCGGCCAAGGGAGGCTGTCGTCTGGATCCAGATCGACATTCGGGTCCTCGGGGTCGTCGGTCGGCCCTGGATCGAAGTCTTCTGGCGGATTGCGCTCGAGATCGAGCCAAGCCAAGTCAAGCCCCGTGATCGTGGAGAAGGACTCGCCCGCCAAGCGGGCGGTCGCATCGTCGGCCATGAGCTTGATGAGCCAGGGTATGTAGTGCACTTGGCCGGCCAACCCGGCCCCGCGGATCAGCAGGCGCAGGTTGGCGGGGTCATTGGCCAGCGATTGGAGACGACCGTGACCGCTCGGCAGATCGACTGCCTTAAGCCACAACTCCAGAGCGTGTGCGCGGCAGGGACCGGGTTTGTCCGCGAGGTCCGCCAGCACATCCAGGGAACGGTCCCGATTCCCGAGCAGCAGCGACGACACCGCGGCCCAGAAACGCGCGCATGGATCCTCGTCCAGCAAGCGTCCTAAACAGGCGTAGATCAGATCGCGTCGGCCAGCCTGCCCCGCGGCGCGCAAGGCCCGGGCACGCAGACTCGGATCGGGATCTTCGATTGCTCGGGTGAGCGTCGCACCCGGGTCGAGACGGTGCATGATGCAGGCGGCAATGCCGACCTCTCGGCGCATCGGCACTGCGGACGCCAGAAGTTCCGCGACGATGCCTTGGAGGTCAGCGGCCGATACCCAGCCGAAGGCGGAGAGCAATCCGCGGCGCGCGTCTGAAAGCGTCTCCGCAAGCGCGAAAAGACGGTCTAGGCGTGCCTCGCTCTTGCTCTCGATCGCACCCACTGCCGCCGCGAAGACCTCGCCGGCCCCCGGCGTCTCTAGCGCCGCATCGCAAAGGCTGGAACCGTATTCACCGGCCACCGCCACTCCGTCCAGATGCGCCGCGATTCGCTCGTCGAGGCGCACCAAGTGGAGAAGCTTGACGTGCGGCGCCCGCACCAGCACCGAACGGGTATGACGCAGGATTGCCGATTCTTCGGCATGCTGTTGGATGACCGTCAGAATCGGTTGGCGGGAGCTGGCTAACATGGGCTGCCGCACCGGGCTGGTATTTCATGATTGGCGCGAGTAAACGTGGTCTGTCTCCCAGTGATGCGAGCGATGCCTTGGGCAAATTCGCTCAGGCTGCTTCGTGCGGTCTCGCCAGAGGTGCAGGTAACTCGCGCCCCATACTCACGCAGACTTGCAACCAAGACGACACGACTTCCTCCCCATTTCTGGCTCCGCCTTGGCTACGGCACATTCATTGGGCAAATCACTTCTGACCAGCCTTGCCCATCGAAACAAAGCAGGTCATCTACGCCAAAGGACCAGAGCACGCCGTCGTTTGCGTGAAGACGATGGCAGTCGACGTCTCGTCCAAGCCCGAAATCTACTTCCCTAAAGTCTCGTCCATCATGTTTAAGTATCCCAGATTCGTAGGATACAAACAAATCTCCTGAATACATCTCCACGGACCAAAAGTTGTGTTCTACTTCAGGATCGCCGATGTATTCCCACCTATCACCGCTTCCCCTAAACAGAGTTCCGTTATCCCCGCAAATATAGACTTCCTCTTTAGAGACACACTTAATGCCAGACAGAGACAGGTTCGTTGGAAAATACCTCTGTTGCCACTCCGTTCCGTCAAAGTGCAACACTTTTCCGAATGTTCCGACAGCGTAAATATCGTCCCGACCCGTTCCTCCCATGTCTTCGAAATCCAGGCCGTCAGTACCAAGCATCTTTGAGTCGATATGAACCCACTTGTTCTCTTCGCGACGATACACTTGTCCCGACATACCGCATGCGTATATCTCATCTCTGATGTTCCTTATTCGCAATGCGTTTCCATACCTACGGCAGTCCCCTAATGACTCGTGAATTGGCCTTAGACGACCCCCAACCAAAATATTGCCGTTGTAACCAAGGAAGAATGCGAGCCCATCGGAATGCCTGCACGCGACCGAGACAAGGGCATCCTTGTCATAATCAGCGTACTTCCATTGATTATCAATTATAACCGCGATGCGTGATGCATCAATGTGGGCGTATTTCCGTATCTGGGAAGCCAAAAAAATGTGATGCGCGTCGAGAACATAACCATCGTTAAAGCATAATGCATTGGCCAATTCGTCTGCAGGGCTTCCCATAGCGCGCCTCCAAAACCGCGAGTAACGTCAAATTGTGTTTGCAGGCGGATGACGACCTAGGAAATCTGGTCGGCGCCCTGCATCAGCCTACAGAACCGGCTATTCGCCGGAAACATAGCTAGCTGTAGTCAAAGTATTGTGAATCATCTGGTATAGCTTCACTGTAGTACTTCTCGCCTTCTTTTCTCGGATTCTTGCTCTTGCGAAGGTTGCCTTTTGAGTTCTTGGTGTGGTATTGGTCCATCTGCGCCTGGATGCATTCTTTATTGCAACCTACGTGGTGCGCAATCGTCTGCGCGGTGGGCGCTGCTACATCCTTGTATTTGTAAGTATCTCCCTCTAACTCATCTCTCATGTGCGTATATGCACGTCCTATTCTGCCATGTTGTTTTAATCTGCCGGTACCTTCCCGGGCACCATGGTCATGCCCTGAAACACAAATGGCAGGCGCTTTGTCTTCATCATATCCTTTGCAGCCATGAACTTTCTTTGACTGTTTGGTGGGGCCTGCTGGGAGCGAACGCGCGCCCTCTTCGCTGTAATGATCCATTACGGGAATCGCATGATGCGGAGTCATTTGATTACCGCTTCTTGTGCAGCAATGATTTGGTTTTAGAGACCCCGGAACCATCATGCATTTTCTGGCTTTGCAGCAGGCGGCGGTGAAGCATTCATGCGGCGGTGCGGTACAATTTGCGTCTACTTGATCTGCGTAATCGTTGGGTGGAGGCTGATTGCACGCACCGCCGGGAGCCATAGCCATTGAGTCGTTAAAGGGCCAGGGCACCGTGTTAGGGGGCGAGCCGTGGTTGTGAGTCGTCAAATCAAGGTTTCGAACGGCGTTTTCGCTCTCGATTTTCACATCCATTGACCAGGATGTAAAATAGACTTTTCCCCGGTTTACGCTCGAAACAACACCCTTTTTAGCCGCAGATCCGGCTTCATCACCGGTGCTCTTCTTAAAGTACGACTTGTTCTTGAGCATTACCTCCTGTCCGCTTATCGTAACGCTTTTGCTTCCACTAGTCGTATCGCTCGTGAAACCAGTGTTAGGATAAGGAACTGGCACGCCGGGTGGTGTCGCAGGATTTTCTGGAGGGGTAAAGCAAACGTCAGGGAATGAGCAGATAGACTTGCCGCTACCCGCCTTGCACGAGAGTTCCATGTTGTTTGCGAAGACGTCGTTTGCCATTACCTTCACCTGAAACTCAAGACATTGGCGGATCGTTCTCCGGAGTCGTTTGCGTAGTGAGCGAGGATGCGTGGGCCAGCCGCGTACGCCTTGTGGAACGCGGCATTGGCGACGGTGAGTACCGCAATGCCTGCTGCGGCACCTGCCTCTCCGATGCATTCGGCCGGATGCCAAATGTCGAACACCTGCTTTCGCTGGCGGATGATGCGTGACAGGGCTATTGCAGCTTCCTTGAAGTAGTACTGCTCGCCGGATAGGTCCGTTATCCGGAAGTCGAGGTCGTGCATCTCACAGCCGGCGTCGCCGAGCGCGCATCTGATCGCGGTGGCGAGTCCCTCGGCGCGCAGGGGCGCGCCGGAGTCGATGTGTGCCTTCTCCACGCCGAAGCCGATGCCAGTGCAGAGCATTTCTGCGCCGTGATCAGGTCGGCCGACGAGTAATGCCCCGGCGCCCTCGCCAGGCAGGAATCCATTCGAATTGCCTGGGGTTAGGATGCGGTTTTCTTGCTCGAACGCGCTTAACGTAGACCAGGTGAGTAGGCTGTCGGTTGCGGCGAGCAACACGCGCGGCTTACTGTTGGCGTAAATCAGTTTCCGCGCTTGGGAAAGAGCGACGGCTACGCTTACGCGTCCAGCGGCAATATGCACCGATTCGGGGGCAAACGCTGAGCCCAGTTCGTTCTCGATGTCGAGAAACAGCTGATCGTCAATTCCTTCCAGCCGGCCGGGGCGTTCGTGCTCCGCGACGCATAGTAGAAGCGGGATGCTTCCCCAGTCCTCGCTTGGGACTCCGTCGAGGCACTCGGAGATCGCCATCGCGGCCATCTTGGCGAGCTTGGTGCGGCCGCGCCAAGGCTGCTCCAGAGGCACCTGATGCGCCATGATCCACTCGCCATCGCTCCCCATGAAGCGGGTCTCGGTGGGGTTGCTGATCTTGGCGCGAATGGCGGCACAGGCGGCGGGGGCGGAGAGCCCCACGCTGGTCACCAGACCGGTGCTCTTAATGGCGATGGGCTGGCCAGGCATCTTCGGCCCTAAGCCTCCCCGCTTGCAGGGGGAGCTTGGTCTTCTGCGATGACGGGCATGGGAAAAGCGACCTCTTCGCGCTGCTGCCACCATTCCTCACCCTTCTTTCCGACGAGCACCTGAGCGATCTCGAACATGTTCTTCTTCAGGGGCCGGGATACGCGCCAGGTCATAGTCAGCCGCTCCAGATCGGGCTCCAGCACTAGGGTGTCCAAGGCCGCCTTAAGATCCTCTCGCTCCCCCTTCTTCGGAAAGACATGCACCGGCGCCTCGAAGGCGGGGATGGTGAAGCTGCGCCGGCCGTCCGTGGTCAGGTTGACCATAGCGACCTCCTGGCCGCCCAGGGGCCCCGAGAATTGTTGGTCGAGCGGTGCGGCCTGGTAGTACTGCTCGTCGAAGTCGGGCGGCAGGAAGGGAAAGTCCTCGTCGAGCCAACGCTGATCGTAGGTTCCGGCGTAGCGGTAGCGCGGTTCCCAGGCTCGGCCGATGGGTCCGAAAGCCATCGGCGGATAGGTGTCGTCCGGGCGTTCGACCGGTCGGTTGAACTCCTCGGTGTTGGGCAAGGGTGAACCATCCACCAACGCGCCGTTCAAGTGTCGGTGGAACCCTCTGCCCACTGGGTTAGGCATGAAGGCAGCGTGCTTCGCAGGGTCCTCATGCCGATTGTCGACCCCGCCGAATGCACAGTCATACCCGATCGGCATGACCGTGAAAGGCATGGGCTCGCTTGCGCTTATGCCGGTCGATGCCGCTTGCCAAACTCGATTGCCTACGACGGCGAATGTCTTGGTCATTCCTCCCACCTTCAGGGCCACGGGCACGCGCGTTGTCGGACGGCCGCCAGGTGCGTAGGCACTGCCGAGGAGGAGAACCTCTGCACGGGGCTTACGGGGCGCGAAATCGACCTCGTAGACAGGAGCCGAGAAGCCCGGCGCTCCGGTGAAGGTATCTGCCATCACGAGCGGGATCTGCTCCTCGGCCAATCGCAGCGGCTCGCTCGCCGAGCGGGGGAGCACGAAGGTGCCCTTGACGACCACGACCAGCAGTTCACGGCCACTGGGCTCCATGCCCATGGTGTAACCGGCGACCATTCGGGTGGCGTTGATCAGCTCCAAGGGGTTCTCCAGGCGGAAATTTCTGCCGTATCGACGAGGTCAGTTGAGTTGCACCGATCCACCTTTAATGCGATTGACGCCGGTCGAGCGGCTAAGCACGTAAGCGCCTTGGATCAGCACCTTGCCGGCCTTGGTCAGGGTGATGCTCGCTTTGCCGCAGCGCAGCACCATCTGCTCTTGGGCACCGATCACCATCCGCTCGCCGTCCGCATCGATCTCGACTTGGACCGGACGTTCGGCAAGCGGCCAGTCTTCCCGCTCCTGTAGGACGCCCATGATGATCGGCTTGGCGGGGTCGGCCCCCTCGAACATCAGAGTGACTCGCCGACCGATGTGAGCACCGTGCAGATCCACCACGGTTAGCGCGGCGAGGGCCGCGGTTCCGGGCTGTCCAGGGTAAACCACGAGAGGCGTGCGCCTGTCGTGAGCGATGGCAAGCAATTCACCGATGATCACGCCGGGCGCCGTTGGCGCATGCTCGATTGGAGTCGTCGGTGCATTGAGCAGTGGACGCAATAGGGTCGCGCCGGTTGTCTGCTCCGACTCAGGCCGGGACGCTCGCTTATTTGCCGTACGACTCATGGTATTCCCCGGAGCAAGATGTCGGCTTAGTTTTGAAGGATCTTCGAGCCCTTCATCGTGATGTCGCTCGATGCCTTGACGTTGATCTTTCCGCTTCCCTGGATCGATATATCCTTGCCCTTAATGACGATAGTCCCGTCTTTCTTCATCGAGATACTGGCGCTTCCGGTCGTGATGGTAATCGAGTCGCCGGCATTGATCGTGAGATTCTTGCCGACGCTGAGACTGTCGTCCTTTCCGATCGAGACCGAACGGCCCTCTCCCACCGAGACGCTTTCCGATTTGGCGACCGACTCGGTGCGCCCGCCGCCGATCGTGATGCTCTCGTCCTTGGCCACGTTTTCGCTCCGGCTGGATCCGATACTGATGCTTTCGTCCTTGCCCACGCTCTCGGTGCGGTTGGCACCGATGGTGATGCGCTCGTCTTTGGCTACGTTCTCCGTGCGGTTGGCGCCGATGGTGATGCTCTCATCCTTCGCGACGTTCTCGGTACGTCCTCCGCCGATGGTGATGCTCTCGTTCTTGTCGACGGTCTCCGTGCGATTCTGATGGATGGTGATGGTCTCGTTCTTATCCACGGTCTCGGTGCGATGGCCGTGGATGGTGATCGTCTCGTTGTTGTCGACCGTCTCGGTGCGGTCGTGCTTGATGTGGCTGGTTTCATCGTGGTCGATGGTCTTGGTCCGATCATGACCTACCCAATGAGTCTCGTCGTTCTCGACCTCGATGTCCTGATTCTTCTCCGCGTGGATCCAGAGCTGCTCCTCGCCCTTCTTGTCCTCCATCCGAATGGCGTTGGCATTCGCCACGCCGCCGCCCTTGGTCGAGCGACTCAAGACACCGCTTTGGGTCATATTCGCCGGCAGATCCCAAGGCGGCATCTGGTCCCCGTTGTAGACACGGCCCGTGATGAGAGGCTGATCCGGGTCACCTTCGAGGAAGTCCACGATCACTTCCTGACCGATCCGCGGGATGGCCACCGCGCCCCAGTTCTTGCCTGCCCAGGGGTGAGAGACGCGGACCCAGCAAGAGCTGTTCTCGTCGTTCTTCCCGTAGCGGTCCCAATGGAACTGAACCTTGACCCGCCCGTATTGATCGGTCCAGATCTCCTCTCCCGCCGTGCCGACGACGATTGCGGTCTGCGGACCCTGAACGATCGGCTTGGGGGTCTCGCGTGCCGGGCGGTAAGGGACTTGTGCATCCATGACGGTCAGGCTGCTCGCAAAGACCGGCTCGGAAGGGTTCGATTCAAACGATCCGAATTCGTCGGACCTGAGCCGATAATCGGCGGATAGGACGAGATATTCTCGGTTCTGATCGTCGCGCCGGTGCCCGGTAAGGGAGAAGAGTGCACCGGCGGCCAGTCCACGGGCAGTGCCTTGTGCTCGGGCAAGCTCATGTCCGGCCTGAGCCTCCTCGAGACGCACCCGCGCATAGGTTTCGCTGTCGCCAGCTTCGACATAGTTGCCCGGATAGTCGAAGACCTCGTAATCCGCCAGCTCGTGCGGCTTGGGGCTGCTGCGGGTTGCGAGCAGATTCTTGCGCGGTGCGGTGAAGTCGAAGGAGGTATTGGCGAAGGCACCGGGGCGAACCTGTTGCTCGATCGACCAAACGTTGATGTGGTCACGTTCGCGCAGCGAATCGGCATCGGGTGGGAAATAAGGAACCTCCTCGTAGCCCGCAATCGTGGAATGGGCGCTGTAGCTGTCGGCAAGAATCAGGTTGTGCTTGCCGTCCTGGTGCTCGAAGAAATAGTAGATGCCCTCATGCTCCAACAGGCGGCTGACGAAGCTCAGATCCGTCTCGCGATACTGGACGCAATAGACCCACTGCCGATAGCTCCCGGAGAGGCGCTCTTCGAAGTCGGTGAATCCGTGCTCGCGGAAGATGGATTTGACGATATCCGGAACCGTCTGCTCTTGAAAGATACGACAGTCGGCCGTGCGCGAAAGAAACCAAAGCCAGGGGACCAATGTGGCTTTATAGCGTGCGTCGGCACCGTCGAAGCCGACGAGTGAAAAGCGATTGATCCAGCCGTTGAACCAACGCTTGCTTCCATCCATCAACCGCAGCGATACGGTGGCCGGTTTGCCGAGCAGATCCGACGGGGCGATATCGATGTCTTCGCTGCTGAGCTCCAACGCGTATTCGAACAAGGCGCTGATGCGCTCGTTTGCGGTCATGCTCCGCAAAAGAAGCGCATCTTCGCCGAGCGGCGTGTTCACCGCGAGGGTCCGATCGCGTTGGCTCAGAGGCATTGCAGGCCCTCGCTCGTGATTCCAACCGAGTATAGACGAGTTGCAGGCGTTCGCCAGCCCGGCGATGCCAAGCGACTCAATGGCTCATTCGAAACTGTAGCTGAAGCCGTCGTCGCCCGACCCGATCGCGATCCTTCCGATCGTTTTCCCCTCCAATGTCCGATTGAGCAGCTCGCGACTGATGGCCGGCAGCACCGTATTGGTGAGGATGGCATCCACCACCCGCGCGCCGCTCTCGACCTCGGCGCAGCGCCGGGCGATCAATTCGATGACGGCCTCGTCGTAGGTCAGCGCGGCGCGATGGTTCTCCGCGATCCGCCGCACGATGCGGCCCAACTGCAACCGGATGATGAGGCCGAGCATCTCGTCGCTCAGTGGATAGTAGGGAATGGCGACAAGTCGCCCGAGCAGCGCAGGCGGGAAGACCTTGAGCAGAGGCTGACGCAAGGCGGTGCCGATCCCCTCGACATCGGGCATCAGCTCGGGATCCTTGCACAGCGACATGATCAGATCCGTGCCGACGTTGGTCGTGAGCAGGATCAGGGTATTGCGAAAGTCGATGTACCGCCCTTCGGCATCCTCCATCCAGCCCTTGTCGAAGACCTGGAAGAAGATCTCGTGCACGTCCGGATGGGCTTTCTCGACCTCGTCGAGCAGGACCACGCTGTAGGGCTTGCGCCGCACGGCCTCGGTGAGGATGCCGCCCTCGCCGTAGCCGACATAGCCGGGGGGCGCGCCCTTGAGCGTGGAGACCGTATGGGCCTCCTGGAACTCGCTCATGTTGATGGTGATGATGTTCTGCTCGCCGCCGTAGAGGGCCTCGGCGAGCGCGAGGCCGGTCTCGGTCTTGCCGACACCGGAGGGACCGGCGAGCAGGAAGACGCCGATCGGCTTGCTCGGATTGTCGAGCCGGGCACGCGAGGTCTGGATCCGTTTGGCGATCATCTCAAGCGCATGGCGTTGGCCGATGACGCGCTTGTTGAGCGTGTCCGCCAGGTTCAGCACGGCCGTCACCTCGTCCTTGACCATGCGTCCGACCGGGATGCCGGTCCAGTCGGCGACCACCGAGGCAACCGCCTGGGCGTCGACGCTGGGGAGGATCAGGGGGCGTTCCCCTTGAAGGTCCTGCAGCTCGGCTTGGAGTGCGCGCAGCCGCTTTAAAGCGGACGTACGCTCGGCGTCGGACAGCGGTGGCGGGCCCGCCGGAGACGCCGATCCCGAATCGGAAGACGGGTCCTGGGTCGACCGATCGGCGTCGTGCGGATCTGGATGCGCCGACGCGGGCGCAACCGCCTCCGCCGCCTGCTCCAAAGGGCTACCCGTCCCTTCGACAGGTGCCTGATGGCCGCGCAGCACCGCTCGCAGATCGAGAATCTCGCGCACCAGCGCCTTCTCGGCCTCCCAACGGCCGCGAAGCCCCTCCAGACGCTCGCGCTCCTCAGCCACCGTCTCCCCTGCCGCGCGCGCCCGCTCCTGCGTATCGACACCCACCGCCGTCTCGCGATCGATGATCGCCAGCTCCGTCTCAAGCCCCTCGATCCGGCGTCGGCAGTCCTCGACCTCGGCCGGCTCGGCCGCCTGACTGATGGCGACTCGGGCACAGGCGGTATCGAGCAGGCTGACGGCCTTGTCGGGCAATTGGCGTGCAGGGATGTAGCGATGCGAGAGTCGGACCGCGCTCTCGAGGCCCTCGTCGAGCAACTGCACCTGGTGATGCTTCTCCAGCGTCGAGGCGATGCCGCGGACCATGAGGATCGCCTTCTCCTCGCTCGGCTCGTCGATGGCGACCACCTGGAAGCGACGGGTCAGGGCCGGATCCTTCTCGATGTATTTCTTGTACTCACTCCAGGTCGTGGCGGCGACCGTGCGCAGCGTCCCGCGTGCGAGCGCCGGTTTGAGCAGGTTGGCCGCGTCGCCGGTGCCGGCGGTACCGCCGGCGCCGATCAGGGTATGGGCCTCGTCGATGAAGAGGATGATCGGCTTCGGGGAGGCCTGCACCTCTTCGATCACCTGACGCAGCCGGTTCTCGAACTCGCCCTTCATGCTCGCGCCGGCCTGCAGCAAACCGACATCCAGGGTCCGCAGGCTGACCTCCTTGAGCGGTGGCGGCACCTCGCCCGACGCCAGGCGCAAGGCGAAGCCTTCGACGACGGCCGTCTTACCTACGCCGGCCTCGCCCGTCAGGATGGGGTTGTTCTGACGCCGCCGCATGAGGATGTCGATCATCTGGCGGATCTCCTCGTCGCGTCCGACGATGGGATCCAGCTCGCCGTTGCGGGCGCGCTCGGTCAGGTCGATGGAGAATTGTTTAAGCGCCTCCTGCTTGCCCATCTGGGCCGGGGCCATGGCCGCGCTCGTCTCTCCGGGCGCGGCGCCGCCGCCCGTTTGAAAACCGTCGCTGGCACTCAGGCGATCCTCCGGCGAGCCCGAGACGATCTCGGCAAAGCGATCGGTCAGGGTATCCGTGACGATCGTGTCGAACTGGCGCGAGATCCCGAGCAGGGCGCTGCGCAGACCGCGGGTCTTGAGCATCCCGACCAGGAGATGGCCGGTGCGGACCTGCGACTCGCCGAACATCAGGGTCCCGTAGGTCCAGCCCCGCTCCACGGCCTCCTCGACGTCGGAGGACAGATCCGAGATGGAGCGCGAGCCGCGCGGGAGTCGATCCAGGGACTCGGTGAAGTCGCGCGCCAAACCGGCCGGGTCCAAGTCGAACTGTCGGATGATCCGGTGTAGGTCCGAGTCCTGATTCTGGAGGATCTGATTGAGCCAGTGCACCAGCTCCACGTAAGGATTGCCGCGCATCTTGCAGAAGACGGTGGCACTTTCGATAGCCTTGTAGGCGAGCGGATTGAGCTTGCCGAACAGTGCGGTGCGGCTGATCTCGGTCATCGTGTGCTCCTGGTCGAATCGAGCCGCTTGTGCGGATCGAGCTTCAAATCGTCCCCGTCCCGACCCAAGGGGCAGCTCGTGAGCCAGGTCGTCCAACCCAGCCGCCCGCCATTGCCGAGACACAGCGGCGGAACCTCGGCAGCCGTGAGCACCGGGTTCAGATCCCAATCGAGCTGGTCGCCCATATAGTTCCGCACCACGGCCTTGATCCTCTGCAGGGTCTCCCCGCCCGGCAGCAGCCGACGATAATCGGCCAAGCCGACCGGACCGATCGACACGCGAAACTTGGATTGGTGATCCCACACCCGCCCGCCGAGCGTCGTGGTACGACCCAAAGCCCCCGTGCCGGGCGTCTCGCCGAGACGCAACCGGCAATCGGGCGGCAGCACCAGCCAATGACCGATAAACTCCTCGATGCGCACCGGCAGCCGCAGAAACGCGGCCAGCATGGCGCGCAGCCCGTCCGGATGGCGCGCCTGGCAGGACAGGTGCCCGGCGAAATGGCGCTTGGCCAGATCCGGCATGGCGTCGCGACCTTGGTAGGCCGGCATACCGGTCCCGCCCAGGGCGCCGAGATAGGTCCCGAAGCGGTCCTGCGTCGGGCGGTCGAAGCTGACCGCGGGCTGCGCTTGAGCCCAGCCGCGATAGAAGAGCGTCAGCATCCGATGATGAAAGAGATCCAGAAACCGCGCGAAGGTCGGATCCGAGGCGTGTCGTTGCCGCTCGCGTGCGTACTCGGTGAGATGCAGCGGCAGCGGGCCATTGGGGCCGAGCAGACCGAAGAAGTAGACCAGAAGCCGCGCCGGCCGGCCGGACGCGGGCCGCAGCAGTGCGGCAAGCTCGGCCGGCGCGAAGATCATCGAAGGCTGCTGGCCCAGTCGAATCGGATCATCGACGGGCCGGGCCGAGGCGCCGAGCCTCGGTCGTTCCGGCTGCAGGGCTTCGAGCCGACGCAGGGTCTGAAAAAACCCGAAGCGCCAGGGCGCGGCCGCCATCTCGCCGAATAGGGCCTGCTTGACACGGTCGCGAGCCGTATCGGGCAGCGCCGTATTCGGCGTCACCAGTGGCTCGTCGGGTCGGGCCATCTGCTCCGGTGCGGCAAGATCGCCCGGAGCAAGGTCACCGGCGGGCGCCGTCACAAGATCGGTCGGCGGCCGATCGTCGCTGGCCATCGCATCACCTCTCCACGGTCGGTCTTGAGCAGGGTCTCGGTAAAGCTGTTGATCGAGCAGTAGCGGGCAAAGAAGCGTTCGAGCACGGACCCCAGGAGGAAGACGCCCGTGCCCTCGAAGGCGGTCTCGTCGCAATGCAGACTGATCTCCAAACCGCGCGCATAGGTGACGGGCCGCACGCCGGGCAGGCGTCGCGTGATGGGCCGCGAGGCCACACCGCGCAGCCCCTCGACCTGATGACGGACGTCGGCATTGGCGAGATCCGCGTAAAGCGCCAAGAGCTCGCGGAGTGCCGCCGCGCCGGTGCCGCCGTCGCTGTCGGCGATCGAGAGATAGTTCAGAGACAGATGACTGATGAGACGCCAGGCGGTGTCGCCGTGCGCATGCGAGGGCTGCGGTCGCGTTGGCCCCGCCACCACACGCACCGCCCGCACGGGTGCGCCGATCTCGAGCGAGAAATCCGTCGTGCCGGTCCCCACCGGCATCTGCAGCGGCAAATCCCGGTTGGTGCAGAGTCCGGTCACCGCGAGCTGACGCAGCCGGCTCGACCAGGGCACATCTCCGCTGTCGACCAGATTCACATAGACCTCGCTGCCGATGTAGCTCGAACGCGGCCCCTGTCGGCGCTGCCGCGAGGAGAACCGGCGCGGCACGCGATGCACGCTGTAGTAGGCCGGCTCGGCCTCCCGCGCGCTCATGTCGGTGGCGGAGTAGAAGGGCCTGAACTCGCGCATCTCCGTGGTCGCGGCCCCGTAACCCGTCACGCCGTCGACACGATAGACCTCGAAGTCCATCGGGCGGGTCCGGTCCGGGACGACGTGATAGTCCGGCCCGGCATCGCCGAGATGAATCCGGTCGCAGCGCTTGGGGAACAGGTTGATGACCGGGGTGCAATGGAGTGCGAAATTGCCCGCGTTGAGAACACCGTCGAGTGACGGGGCCGTCCGTCCAAAGAGCAGGATCAGATCGACCTCGGACGCGGCGATGCGTCGCAGAATCGGGCCCAAGGCGTCGACGGCCACGAAGAGAAAGCGTGAGGGAAAGGCGAAGTACTCGTGCAGATGCCGATACCCGTGAAACGACGTCGGGGCATAGGGCAAGAGGGCCTCGTCCTCCTCGAAACCGAGCGGACGCAGGACGGTCGCCGGGAGCACCTCGATCCAGGGTACGGGTCGACCGGTCGGCTGGACCAGCACGGCCGTGGTATTGCCGAGCAATTGGGAATAGAGATCGAACGGGAGCTGGTCGGTCCCCTGCAGGAAGAGATCCAACCGGAACAGGTCCGGCCGGCTCGGGGCAAGCTGCGCAAAGGTCAGACCGGCCGTCATGCGCAGGCGCAGCCGGATCCCCGCCTTGCTGCGTTGCAGAACCGGCAGATCCGCCCGCGCGACCGGCCCGATGTGGGTGAAGTACTCCGCCTCGGTCAGCTCGAGGGGCCAGAGCCGCACCTCGTGGGCCGTGCGGTACTCGCAGGCGGTCTGCTCGCCCTTGCCGATGGTGCTGCGCAATTGGGTCTCGCGCGGAAGAACGACACCCTCGGCCAGCGCCCCTTCATTGAGATCCGGCGCGAGCTGGACCACCGCCATCGATGGGGTCGGCGCCAGATAGTGAGGATAGACGGTCTCCAACAGGTGCTGCGTGAAGGCCGGGAACTCGGCATCGATCTTGAGCTGGACGCGGGCGGCCAGGAAGGCGAAGCCCTCGAGCAGACGCTCGACATAGGGGTCCGCACACTCGAAGCCGGAAAGACCCAGCCGACCGGCGATCTTGGGGAACTCGGCCGCGAACTCGCCGCCCATCTCGCGCAGATGCGCAAGCTCGCGGTTGTAATAGGAGAGGAGACGCGGATCCATGATGTCTCTCAGCCGCTCGACGGGGTCGTCTCGTAGACACGGATTTCGCCGTTCTCCAGATCCACGTCGGTCTTGAGATACAGCCGCTGCGGCATGGGCGTGCCCCAAAGCTCGCCTTCGATGTCGAAACGGATCGCATTCGGCGTCATTTCCTCGGCGTCGACGACGGCGCGAATACTCAGACCCTGCCGCAGGATCCGTGGCTCGAAGCGCAGGATCGCTTGGCGCAACCGGCGCTCCAGCGTCAGGACGTCGAGTCCCGAGAGGTTGCGCCCGGCGAGGTCCGGCATCCCGAAGTTGACGACCGAGGACTCGACCTGCGGATAGGGTGCCAAGTCCTGAACCGTCGCCAAATCGCAGGTGTTGAGGAGCCACTCCAGGTCACGGATGACACATTGCTTGAGCTTGCGCGGCGAGAGGACACGCTGGTCCCGCGACTCCTCGCGCTGTTGCGGTGCGTCGTCGGTCAGCCGGTCGAGCAACGAGGGCTGCAGACGTTCTTTCGGGGTCAGATCCGCCATCGCGCTCAGGACACCCCTTCGGACGGTGGATCGATCTCGATACGGCGTGTCGCCAGCAAGGAATAGTCGCCCGCGTCGGTGGTCAGCATGCGTTGTCCCAGACCCGTAAAGAGCTCGCCGCCCTGCTCCGTCCACTCGGTCAAACGCGCGAGTCGGATGCGCGGATCCGGACTCGATTCCGAGCCCGGATACCGTGACGGGACGAAGGCGACCGCCTCGCCCCCATTGGCCCAGGTGATATGTGCCGGTGCCCAGACCAGGTCGCGCAGATCGGTCGGCTCCTCCAGGACCAGCGTCCGCAGGTGTTGGAACGGGACCCAGGAATAGCGCCCTTCCAGGATGATCTCCAGCATGGGTCCCAGGCGCCCGTCCGCATCGGCGATCCAGATAAACGGCTCTCCGTCGATGCGCCCCGAGGAGGCCGGCGCGGCCTCCAATGCCCGCTCGCGCAAGGCCTGAGAATGCTCCACCCGCCCCTGAGCCGCGAGGCGTAGTGCCTGGAACAGGAGTGCGACCCACTGCGCCGGCTCGCCCAGAACCAGCGGGTCGCGCTCCCCGGCGAAGACCTGCGCGCGCAGCGCCTCGCAACTCAAGAGATCGCGATAGGTGCTGACCATGGCCAGGGTGCCGGCGTCCAACTCCCCGGCAACGTTGAGCTGGCTCAGCGCTCGGTCCCACTGCCCCAGGACAGCGAATAATTGAAACAGAAAGGTCCGCAGGCGCGCGTCGGCCGGCGCCCGGCGAACCCGATCGGTCAGGTCGGCGAGGGCGGCATCCAGGTCGCCTTGCTTCAACGCCTCTTCGGCACCCATGGGCAACTCCCGGCGCCGGACATCAGGTACCCGGCGCACTCAGACCTCAGTGGTTACGCATGCCCCATCGACCCAAACCGCGTCCAGAGCGAGATGCTGATTTTCGATTAAGTTCGACGCTTGTTGCATCCACAGCCCTTAGGCGGGACGCGGTTTAAAATAATAGATTCTTGAATATCTTAAACCGCGCCGGCTCCAGCGATCATCAATTCTGCCGGGGCCGATCCCATCCACAAACATCGCATACCGCATTGGGCGCGGTTTAATCCTGCTTATTGGTCTCAAGGTTCCAGGTCCGGTCCGTCGCTGAGCCGGGCTGACCGGTATGGTCGATCGGTGTGTACTCCCACTTGATCTTGCCGTAGGCGAAGGTGACCTGCTCGATCGGTTTGATCTCGTCGCCACTACTGCCGCCGGGCGACACGGAGGTCACGATGCAATCCTCCAGGGTGTACTTCATGAAGGTATGCTTGTCGCCGGTAGCCAAACACAGTTCAAGCTCGACCTTCGGGATGTGATCGCCCCTCGCACACTTGATGTTGAGATCCGGTGTTGCATTGTCGATGGTCTTGGCCACCGCGAGATTTTGGAAATCGGCTCGTCCGCCGGTGCGCCCACCCGTCGCGCTGGCACCCGAGACGGGCTGCGATACACCGTGACTGAAGCTCAGGATTTCGATCCACTTATCATGGGCATCGTCGCTGCTTTCGCCATCGATGCCTTCGATCTTCAGGAACATATCAACGGCCATAACAAACCTCCTCGTTTCTTGACCAGGAATGTTGTTTGCCGACGCCTTCAACCATCGGCTTGTGGAGTCACCGATTCCCTGACAAACCTGCGTCTGCCCTCCGTGTGCTAAACCGCGTCCAGAGCGAGATGCTCTTTCTCAAGTGAGTTCGACGTTTGGTGCATCCCCCGCCCTTAGCTGTGCGCGGTTTAAAATAATATATTTTTTAATACCTTAAACCGCGCCGGCTCCAGCGGTTGTCAAGTCCGCCAGGGCCGATCCCATCCAAAACCATCGCATACCGCGCCGGGCGCGGTTTAAGTCTTCTGCGAAGGTAGCTTCGAGACCAACCGCAGTGAGACGGTCAAGCCTTCGAGCTGGTAGTGCGGTCTCAGATAGAAGACCGAGTTGTAATACCCCGGATTGCCTTCGACCTCCGTGACCACGACCTGCGCAGCCGCCAGCGGCTTACGGGCCTTGTCGACCTCCGAGGCGTTCGCTGGATTCGGCTCGACATACTTGTTGATCCATTTGTTGAGCCACTTCTCCATGTCGTCGCGCTCCTTGAAGGACCCGATCTTGTCGCGCACGATCGCCTTCAAATAGTGCGCGAAACGGCAGACTGCGAAGAGATAGGGCAGACGGGCCGACAGATTGGCGTTGGCGGTCGCATCCGGGTCGTCGTACTCGAAGGGCTTTTGCAGCGACTGTGCGCCGATAAAGGCCGCGAAGTCGGTATTCTTCTTGTGCATGAGGGGCATGAAGCCATTCTTGGCCAATTCCGCCTCGCGCCGGTCGTCGATGGCGATCTCGGTCGGACATTTCATATCCACGCCGCCGTCGTCGCTCGGGAAGGTATGGACCGGGAGTCCCTCGACAGCGCCCCCGGACTCCACACCGCGGATACGCGAGCACCACCCGTAAAGCTTGAACGCCCGGCTAATGTTCACGGCCATGGCATAAGCCGAGTTGGACCAAGCGTAACGACTGTGGTCGCCCAAGCCGGTCTCTTCCTCGAAGTCAAACTCCTCGACCGGATCCGTCTTCGCCCCGTAGGGCAAGCGCGCCAGAAAGCGCGGCATGGCCAACCCGATATAGCGCGAATCCTCGGACTCACGCAGCGATTTCCAGGCGGCATATTCGGGGGTTTGGAAGATCTTAGTCAGATCGCGCGGATTGCTCAGCTCCTGCCAGGACTCCATCTGCATGATCCCCGAGTCCGCCCCGGCAATGAATGGGGTATGTGCAGCAGCGGAGATCTGCGCCATCTGGCCGAGCAGCTCCACATCCGGGGGACTGTGATCGAAATAATAGTCCCCGACAATACAGCCGAACGGCTCACCGCCGAACATGCTGTATTCCTCCGTATAGATCTTCTTGAAGATCGGACTCTGGTCCCAGGCGGTCCCTTTGAACTTCTTCAGGGACTTGTGCAGATCCTTTTTCGAGATGTTCATGACCCGGATCTTGAGCATCTCGTCCGTCTCGGTGTTGTTCACGAGATGATGCAGACCGCGCCAGCTCCCTTCGAGCTGCTGGAAATCGGCGTGATGCAGGATCAGGTTGACCTGCTCGGTCAGTTTGCGGTCGATCTCGGCAATGATCGACTCGATGGTGCGCACGGCGTCGTCGGAGATGAGCGCGGTCTTCTCGAGCGCCTGGGCTGCGAGGGTCTGCACCGCACCCTCCACCGCCTCGCGAGCCCGGTCGGAGCGGGGCTTGAACTCTTTCTGAAGCAGCGAGGTAAAGGCACCGGCCTCCATCGGCTCGGCAGTTGCGCCCTGCGGGGCCTGCGCTTGGGTCTCGGTCTCGGCCATCTTACTTCTCCTCCGCCTGAGACGGCTCATCCGCCGGCTTCGGCGCAGCGGCAAGGGCCTGCAATAGGTTTGGATCCTGGAGCACCTTGGCGATCAACTCCTCGGCACCGCTCTTGCCGTCCATATAGGTCAGGAGGTTGGCGAGCTGCGAGCGCGCGTTGAGCAGGTTGTTCAAGGCGTCGACCTTGCGCGCGACCGCCGCAGGCGAGAAATCGTCCATGCTCTCGAAGGTCAGCTCGACGTTTAGGTTGCCCTCCCCGGTCAGGGTGTTGGGCACCTGGAAGGCCACGCGCGGCTTCATCGCCTTTAATCGATCGTCGAAATTGTCGACGTCGATCTCGAGCATCTTGCGATCGGCGACCGGCGGAAGGGCCTCGACGGGCTTGCCCGAGAGATCCGCGAGGACGCCCATCACAAAGGGCAGCTGGATGGTCTTTTCGGCGCCGTAGAGCTCGACGTCGTACTCGATCTGCACCCGCGGCGCCCGATTGCGGGCGATGAACTTCTGACTGCTTTCTTTCGCCACTGAGAGTCTCCTCGCTCTGGAAGGGCCCGCGGCTTCGGGTCAACAGCAGGCGGCCGCAGGCCGGGTTTCAGCTCTTGTCGTCGATACCGCACACCTTCTGGATCTGGGGTAAGGCATCGGGCGCAAGGTCTCGCACGATATCGACGAAGTTGCCGGTCACGAGCCGTCTTGCACGCTTCAGCAACAAGGGTACGGGGCTCGATGGCTCGTTGCGAAGGTAGTAGTCGCAGAGTCGGTCCAACGACTGGACCACATCCTCGCGCGAGCGGATCTGGGCATGGACACCTCCCGCGGTCGACACGGACGGTTGTTCCGGCTCGGCTGCCGCATCGGCGCCGAGTTGGACATCGGCATCCGGCCCGGGGCGGCGTTCGCCGAGACGCGCCTGCAAGAGGCCCTGAATCGCGGAAAGCAGCGCCGTCAGCGGCTCGAGATTCGGCATGAGGTGCGACGGGACATGCTTGGCAAGCGCCTCGCCGAGTCCGCGCACCTCGGAAAGAGAGGCGGTCGCACCGAGCGCGGCTGCACTCAGCTCCTCCGGATCGCAGTCCCGGAAGGCCGCGGCAATCGCTGTGCCGTCGAATGGCTGCGCATCCCGAGGCGCTGCCGCCTTGCCCTCGGCGACCTCGATATCGCGATACGTGATGACTCCGAAGATCCGGGAGCGGATCAGAGGGGTTGCGCGCAGCGGCCGAAGCATGGTGTCCAGCTCGCAGAGTGCGAGCAACGCGTTGAGCCGGATGCCGGGATCCAGGTTGTCATCGGGGTCGAGTTGAGGGTGAAGGCTGTCCCAGAATTCCACCACCAACCCACTCAGGAGCCGAAGCCCTTGACTCAAGCCAGCGAGCCCCTCCATGTGCATCAGGGCACGCGTGAGGAAGACGGCGGAACGCAGATCCTTCGAGCGTGCCAAGAGACGTAGAGCCAGTGCCCGAACCGCGGACCAATCCGGATCCTCCGCGGGAACCAGGCTCTCGCCCATGCGCCGCTCGGGTGTGCCTGCGGCAGCCTGCACCATCGCCAGAAATTCAGAGTCGTACTCGAGATCGTCGCCGGCTGGAGAATCGGCGGAGACCGGCTGGAGCAGTGCGTCAAGGTCCAGCCCATTCATCGTGTCTATACACCGAGCCTGAGTGGATAAACCGGAACCCTAGCGATTGGAAACGCAATCGCCGATGAAACGCGAAGGCAGTGTCGAATTCACGGGGCGTAATCGGCGGGGCACCGCCTCCGAACACAAGGCCCCGGGACCCGGCAACTCACCTCTCGAGGTCGCACTTGTCGCGAAAAGCACTGCGAAACGGATCCAGGCTGGCCTACTTCCGCCTCGCTGCTATCGAGAACCGTCGGGATGCATGGCCGAAAACCAACAGAGTGTCTCAGGAATTAAAACTAGGCGCTGCGAGCACGACTGTCAAGAGCACCGAAGAGAGATCGATGATCCTGCTTGAATTGACATCATCGCCCCGCGACCCGATCGGGAACGGAGTCGTCGTTGGAATCGACGGAAAACAACCCTCAGCTCAGAAACAAGGCCGCGGCAGCCTCCGGCGCGGAAGGAAAGTAGAGATGAAGGTAGCTCGCCCGCACCGGACCGAGCCGATAGAAGGGCTCCCCCGGCTGTCCGTCCGAGCGACGCCGTCCGGAGCAGGTCGGCGTCATCGGGGTCTCCAAGGCTGAATGATGGAAACTGTGCCCGCGCACCTCACCCCCGGGCAGGTCGATCGACTCGAGACCCAAGCCGACCAAACGCGGCATCAAGCGCGCCTGCCCCGGCAGCAGGCCGACCATGGTGCCGCACTCGCCGTCGCGATCGAGCAGTGACTCGAGCAGGTAGAGCATGCCGCCGCATTCGGCATAGATCGGCCGACCGGCGCTCGCATGTGCCTGCAGGGACTCCTTCATCGCACGATTCCCCGCCAATCGCGACAGATGCAGCTCGGGATATCCGCCGGGCAGGTAGATGGCGTCGGCGACCACGGCGGTGTCGGCGAGCGGGGAGAACTCGACCCATTCGGCGCCCATCGCACGGAGTAGGTCCAGATTCTCCGGATAGATGAAGCTGAAGGCGGCATCGCGGGCGACGCCGATCTTGCGACCGCTCAGCAGTGGCGGCACGTCCGGGGCTTCCCCGGCGGGGGGATCGAAACGTACCGGACCCGGCAGCCGGGCCAAGTCGGTGTCGGCGATCACCTGCGCTGCAGCGTCGAGGCGCGCATCCAGATCGGCGATCTCACCGGCCTGGACCAGGCCCAGGTGTCGGCTGGGCAGCGTCGCCTCATCCACCCGCGGCAGCGCGCCGAGAAAGGGAACGTCTTCCGGCATACCGGCCGCGAGCATCTCGACATGACGCGCACTGGCGACCCGGTTGGCGATGACGCCTGCGAACGGGAGGCTCGGCCGATAACGGGCCAAGCCGAGCGCGAGTGCACCGAAGGTCTGGCCCATGCCGCCGGCATCGATCAGCACCGCCACCGGGACACCGAAGGTCTGCGCGAGGTCGGCACCGGACGGGGTGCCGTCGAAGAGCCCCATCGCCCCTTCGATCAGGATGAGATCCGCCGCGCCGGCGGCCGCGTAGAGCTTGCGCCTCGAGTCGGTCTCGCCGACCATCCACAGATCAAGAGACTCGACCGGCGCCCCGGCGGCCCGGCCGAGGATCATGGGGTCCAAGAAATCCGGCCCGGTCTTGAAGACCCGCACCCGCCGCCCTTGGTTGCGGTGATGGCGCGCCAGCGCGGCGACCAAGGTCGTTTTGCCTTGACCGGATGCGGGAGCGGCGAGGAAAAGCGCGGGACAGGTTCTGGCAACGGTCATGGCTTACGCGTCGATTCGGCCGTGTTGAAGACGACGAACGAGCGCACCTGGACGCATTGCGCCCCGATCGACCGCCCATCTATCCTGTCGGTTCGAGGCATCATGCTGGAAGCCGCTTCGCCGATGCAACTCACCGCGCTTCGGCAGCGAGAACACTGTTATGGGTAAGGTTGATATGGGCAAGCTTCGGTATGGGTAAGGTCTGGTTCGTCGGCGCCGGTCCGGGTGCGGCCGATTTGATCACGGTCCGCGGCAGCCGCCTATTGGGCGAGGCCGGAGCCGTCCTCTACGCCGGATCGCTCGTCTCCAGGGCTGCCCTGCAATGGGCGTCGCCCGGCTGCGACATCGCCGACTCCAAGGGCATGGACATCAGCGAGATCACGGGCTGGCTGATGGATCGGGCCAAGCATCACGAGACGATAGTGCGACTTCAGACCGGCGATCCGGCGCTCTACGGCGCGCTGGCCGAGGTGGCTGGGCCTTTGGACCGCGCCGGCATCCCGGTCGGGATCGTGCCCGGCGTCTCCTCGGCGATGGCCTCGGCAGCGGCCGCGGGCGAGACACTGACCCTCCCGGAGGTGACCCAAACGGTCATCCTCACCCGCATCGAGGGACGCACACCGATGCCCGAGCGCGAGTCGCTCGACGCCTTGGCGCGCCATCGTTGCTCGCTCTGCATCTTTCTCTCGATCGCCCACATCGATGCGGTCATCGACGCGCTACGCAGCGCCGGTTGGCCGGACTCCGCGCCCATGGTCGTCGTGGAGAAGGCGACCTGGCCGGGCGAGGAGCGCGTCCTGCGTGGAACGCTCGCCGACATTGCCGAGCAGTGTCGCACTGCAGGGATCGACCGCCAGGCCATGATCCTGGCAAGCCCGGCCCTGGGTGCACGCGCGCGCACCGACATCGCAATGTCCCGACTCTACGCCCCCGAGTTCGGCCACGGCTTTCGCCGCGCCGAGTGGACACCCGAGACTTGAGGACCCCGCGATGAGTGCACTCTCAGAGCTCTACAAGACCGATTTCCACGCCTGGACGCTGAAGGCTGCGGAATTGATCCGCCAGCATCGCTTCGACGAGGTGAACACGGACGATCTGGCGGAGGAGCTGGACAGCATGGGGAAGAAAGAGCGCAACGAGATCGCGAATCGCTTGGTCATTCTGCTGGCCCACCTGTTGAAGCGGCAATTTCAGCCGGCCTACCGAAGTACGGGCTGGCGCAGCAGCATCATCGAGCAGCGCAAGCAGATTCAGCGTCAGATCCAGTCAAGCCCCAGCGTGAAGCCCTACGTGCCGGAGGCCATCGACGATGCCTACCCGGACGCCGTGGACATCACCGTGCGCGAGACCCTGTTGGGCCCCGAGCGGTTTCCCCGATCTTGCCCCTACGCAATCGACGAGATCCTTGATTTCGATTTCTACCCGAACGAGCCATGACCCCCAAGGTTCCGGCAACGTGGGCTCACGAGGCATGTCGATCGCCTGAGGCCGGAGAACGAAGGCCGAACGCAAGAAGCAGAAAGCTGATAGCTGATAGCTGATAGCTGACGGCAGGAGGCCGGCAGCTGGAGGCCGGCAGCTACTGACCAACGCCCGACCATACATTGACCCCCTAAATTCTCACCATTGCAAACTCCGAGCGCTGATATAATCCGCGCTTTGCCCGTGCCGACCGCTTCGACCGCTTCCGGGAAACAACATGACCAACAAGCCCGATATCGATCCCCAAGAGACACAGGAATGGCTCGATTCGCTCGAGGCCGTGCTCGAGAACGAAGGCGTCGAGCGCGCCCACTTTTTGCTCGAGCGACTGATCGACAAGGCGCGCCGTTCGGGGGCTTATCTCCCGTTCACCGCCAACACCGCCTATGTGAACACCATTCCGGTGCAGCAGCAGGAGCGCTTCCCCGGCGATCGCGCCATGGAGCGACGCATTCGCTCCTTCGTGCGCTGGAACGCCATGGCCATGGTGGTGCAGGCGAACCGGCTCTCGACCGAGCTCGGGGGGCACATCTCGAGCTTCGCCTCCTCCGCCACCCTCGTCGACGTGGGCTACAACCACTTCTTCCGTGCGCGCGACAAGGATCACGGCGGAGACCTGATCTTCTTCCAAGGTCACGCGGCGCCCGGCATCTATGCCCGCGCGTTCCTGGAGGGACGCATCAGCGAGGAGCAGCTCTACAACTTCCGCCAGGAGGTCGACGGCAACGGCTTGTCCTCCTATCCACACCCTTGGTTGATGCCCAACTTCTGGCAGTTCCCGACCGTCTCGATGGGGTTGGGTCCACTGATGGCCATCTACCAGGCGCGCTTCATGCGCTATCTGAACGACCGGGAGCTGGTCAACACGAGCGAGCGTAAGGTCTGGGCCTTCCTGGGCGACGGCGAGATGGACGAGCCCGAATCGCTGGGCGCCATCTCCTTGGCGGCACGCGAACGTCTCGATAACCTGGTGTTCGTCGTCAACTGCAACCTGCAGCGTCTCGACGGCCCGGTACGCGGCAACGGCAAGATCATCCAGGAGCTCGAAGCCGTCTTCCGCGGCGCCGGCTGGAACGTCGTCAAGGTCGTCTGGGGCAGTTACTGGGACCCCTTGTTCGCCCGCGACAAGCAGGGTCTGCTCCTCAAGCGCATGGAGGAATGCGTCGACGGCGACTACCAGGCCTACAAGGCCAAGGGCGGCGCCTACACCCGCGAGCATTTCTTCGGCAAGTATGCCGAGCTCAAGGACATGGTCGCCAACATGACCGACGAGGACATCTGGCGTCTGAACCGCGGCGGCCATGATCCGGCCAAGGTCTATGCCGCCTACGACGCGGCCATGCGCATGAACGGCAAGCCGACAGTGATCCTGGCCAAGACCGTAAAAGGTTACGGTATGGGTGTGGCCGGCGAGGGCATGAACATCACCCACTCGCAGAAAAAGATGGGCGAGACGCATCTCAAAGCCTTCCGCGACCGCTTCAATATTCCGATCTCGGACGATCAGATCGGCGCCGCGCCCTTCTACAAGCCGCCGCAGGACAGCCCCGAGATGCTGTACATGCATGAGGTGCGCGAGCGGCTCGGCGGGTTCCTACCGCTGCGTCGCGACGATGCCGCGGTGCTGCCGATCCCCGAGCTGGATGCCTTCAAGCCGCTCCTCGAAGGCAGCGGCGACAAGGAGATGTCGACCACCATGGCGATGGTGCGCATCCTCACGATCCTGGTGCGCGACAAGGCGATCGGCAAGTATTTGGTCCCCATCGTTCCGGACGAGGCACGCACCTTCGGCATGGAGGGCATGTTCCGCCAGCTCGGCATCTACTCCTCGATCGGCCAGCTCTACGAGCCGGTCGATGCCGATCAGGTCATGTACTACCGCGAGGACAAGAAGGGTCAGATCCTGCAGGAAGGCATCAACGAGGCGGGCGCCATGTCGTCCTGGATCGCGGCGGCCACCGCCTACGCGAACCACGGCCAGAGCATGATCCCCTTCTACATCTACTACTCCATGTTCGGGTTCCAGCGCATCGGGGATCTGGCCTGGGCGGCGGGCGACATGCAGGCCCGCGGTTTCCTGATCGGCGGCACCGCCGGACGCACCACGCTCGCCGGCGAGGGTCTGCAGCATCAGGACGGCCACAGCATGGTGGTCGCCGCGACCATCCCGAACTGTGTCGCCTACGACCCGGCCTACGCCTACGAGCTCGCCGTCATCGTCCAAGACGGCCTGCGCCGGATGTATCGAGAGAAGGAAAACGTCTTCTACTACGTCACGGCGATGAACGAGAACTACGTCCAGCCGGCGCTGCCGGAGGGCGCCGAGGCCGGGATCCTCAAGGGCATGTATCCGGTTCATCAGGGCGAGGAGCACACCCACCGGGTCCAGTTGCTCGGCGCCGGGACCATCCTGCGCGAGGTCTTGGCCGCGGCCGAGCTGCTCGCCAAGGACTTCAACGTCGGCGCCGATGTCTGGAGCGTCACCAGCTTCAACGAGCTGCGGCGCGAAGGCATCGATGTGGAGCGTTGGAACATGCTCCATCCCGACCAGCCCCAGCGCACCACCTATGTCGAGGAGCAACTGGCCGGGACCCGAGGCCCGATCGTCGCCGCCACGGACTATGTCAGGACCTACGCCGACCAGATCCGCCCCTACATCCCGCGACACTACCTGGTGCTCGGGACCGACGGCTTCGGGCGGAGCGACATGCGCAGCCAGCTGCGAAAATTCTTCGAGGTGAATCGTTACTACATCGTCGTCGCAGCCCTCAAGGCATTGGCCGACGAGGGCGAGATCCCGACCGCGACGGTCTCCGAGGCGATTCGGAAATACCGTATCGACCCGGAAAAACCCAACCCGGTAACGATCTGAACCGCGCTAAACCGCGTCCGGCATGGCATGGGTTACTTCGGTGGATCGACCGACGTACAAGGACCCACGAAGCGCTCGGTCGACGCGGTTTAGGACATCTAAAATCGAGAGCTAAGCCGCGTTCGGGCCGAAGCGCCCGGGTTAACCCGGGCCGCCCACCACAGGGAGCCGTGGTGATCGCCCCGGATGCGGTTTAGGGAGGACAGAGCGTGGCAACCGTCGAAGACATTCTGCTGCCGGACATCGGGGACTTCTCGGACGTCGAGGTGATCGAGATCCTCGTCGCGCCGGGCGACCGGATCGAGGCCGAGCAATCGATCCTCAGTCTGGAGAGCGACAAGGCGACCATCGAGATCCCCGCGCCGTTGGCGGGGGTGATCCGAGCGTTGAAGGTCAAGGTCGGCGATCGCGTCAGTCAGGGGGATCTCCTGATGACGCTGGAGACCGATGGGGCTGGTTCCGAGGAGGCTCCGTCCAAGGAGACATCTGCCGGCGAAGGGGGATCTGCACAAGCCGAGGCGAGCGAGCCGGGTGCTGTTCCCGCGACAGCACGCCCGGTGTCCCCTGCTCCGGCTTCGGCGCAGGCCTCGAAATCGACCGCACCGCGCACGCCGAGCGGCGGCGAGACCATCTCCGTGGTCCTGCCCGACATCGGCGATTTCGTGGACATCCCGGTCATCGAGGTCCTTATTGCTCCGGGCGATCGCATCGAGGTCGATCAGTCGCTTCTCACCCTCGAGAGCGACAAGGCGACGATGGAGATCCCCTCGCCCAACGCAGGTGTCGTCGAGGAGTTGGCCGTCAACGTCGGGGATACCCTGAATCAGGGCGATCTCATCCTGACACTGCGGACCGAAGGCGAGGTCGACAGCGGCGAGCCGGTCGCAACCGCCGAGCCGATGGCCGCGAACACGGCCGAAGAGCTCGAGGCACCGCCGGGTCCGGCCTCGAGCGTCAAACGCGCGCCCGGTGAATCCGAGCGCCGCCCCGCTCCGGTGCTGCCGCGTCCCGAGGACATGGCCGCCATCGCCAAGGGCCGCAAGGCCCATGCGAGCCCCGCCGTGAGACGTTTCGCGCGCGAGCTCGGCGTCGACCTGAAGGTCGTCAAGGGGTCGGGGCCAAAGGGTCGCGTGCTCAAAGACGACGTCCAGGGCTTCGTCAAGCAATCACTCGCGCAAGGTGCTCCGAGCGGGGCCGGCGGCGCCCTACCCTTCGCCCTGCCAGCAGCGCCCGAGATCGATTTCGGCAAGTTCGGCCCGGTCGAGGTCACCGAGCTGTCGCGCATCAAGAAGCTCAGCGGTCGGCATTTGCACCGCTGCTGGCTCTCGGTGCCGCATGTCACCCAGTTCGACGAGGCGGACATCACCTCGCTCGAAGACTTCCGCAAGGCGCAAAAGGCGCAGGCCGCCGAGAAGGGCATCAAGCTGACCTTCGTCCCCTTCCTGCTCAAGGCGGTCGCGACGGCGCTGAACCGGATGCCGGTCCTCAAGGCTTCGTTGACGGCGGACGGCGAGGGTCTGGTGCTCAAGCACTTCACCCATATCGGCGTGGCGGTCGACACGCCGCAGGGTCTGGTTGTCCCGGTCGTGCGCGACGTCGACAAGAAAGGCATCTTTGCGCTGGCCGCGGAACTCTCCGAGCTCGGTGAGAAGGCACGCGCCGGCAAGCTGCTGCCGGGCGACATGCAGGGTGGCTGTTTTTCCATCTCCAGCCTCGGCGGCATCGGCGGGACTGCCTTCACGCCGATCGTGAACGCGCCCGAGGTCGCCATCCTCGGGGTCTCGCGCGCGACGATCAAGCCGGTTTGGAACGGGCAGACCTTCGAGCCGCGCCTGATGCTGCCGCTGTCGCTGTCTTACGATCACCGAGTGGTCGACGGCGCGGACGGGGCGCGCTTCACCAGCCTGCTCGGGGAGCTGCTCGGGGATCTGCGCCAGCTTCTGCTGTAGGGCGGCGCGGAGGCGGGCGTGCGAACCGGCGCCACGCCCCATGCCCGAGCGCGACGCCCGAACCCAATGCAGTGAATAGGATCGAGGGTTTCGCCTCGCGACACGCTTTCGTCTAGCATTGGGCGCTATCGAGCCATCATCATCGCGCGGCCACTGCCGGCCCCAAGAGAAGAATCACACCATGAACGACAAGAGCGGCGACATCATCGAGGTCAAGGTACCGGACATCGGTGACTTCAAAGACGTGGAGGTCATCGAGGTCCTGGTCTCACCGGGCGATTCGGTGATCGAGGAAGCGTCGCTGATCACACTCGAAAGCGACAAGGCGAGCATGGAGATCCCGGCGCCGCGTGCCGGGAACGTGCGCACGGTCGAGGTCGCGGTCGGCGATCGGATCTCGGAAGGAACGCTCATCATGACGCTCGACGTCAAGGCGACGGGCGGAGGCGAAGCGGGCAAAGAATCCGTGAGCACGGCTGCTGCCGCGTCTCAGGAGATCGTCACCGAAGTCGTGGTGCTCGGTGCGGGTCCCGGTGGCTACACCGCCGCCTTCCGCGCCGCCGATCTCGGAAAGAAGGTCGTCCTGATCGAGCGCTACGACACCCTCGGCGGCGTCTGTCTGAACGTCGGCTGTATCCCATCGAAGGCGCTGCTGCATACGGCCGCCATTCTCGAAGAGGTCAAGACGCTCGGCACGATGGGCGTCACCTTCGGCGAGCCGCAGATCGATCTGGACAAGATGCGCGCGGGCAAGGAGCAGGTGGTCGCCAAGCTCACCGGCGGTCTCGCGGCCATGGCCAAGCAACGCCGGGTCGAGGTGGTCCAAGGCACCGGACGCTTCGAGGCGCCGAACCGGATCGCCGTGGCACAACCCGGTGGTCCGGTGCGAATCCTGTTCGACCACTGCGTCATCGCCTGCGGCTCGGCGCCCATGAAGATCCCGGGCTTTCCGCATGACGACCCGCGGGTCATGGACTCCACCGACGCGCTCGAGATCGCGGACATCCCGGAGCGTCTTCTGATCGTCGGCGGCGGCATCATCGGGCTCGAGATGGCAAGCGTCTACAGCGCGCTTGGCTCGACCGTCGAGGTCGTCGAGATGAAGGATCAGTTGATGCCGGGGGCGGACATCGATTTGGTACGCGCGCTCGAAAAGGTCATCAAGAAGCGCTACAGCACGATCCGACTCGACACCAAGGTCGCGCAGATGAGCGCCACCGCCGAAGGCATCAAGGTCGTCTTCGAGGGCAAAAAGCCGGGCGAAGAGATCTACGACAAGGTGCTGGTCGCCATCGGCCGACGCCCGAACGGCAAGCTCGTCAACGCCGAGGCCGCCGGGGTGAAGGTCGATCAGCACGGATTCATCAAGGTCGATGCCCACATGCGCACCAACGTGCCGAACATCTTCGCCATCGGCGACGTCGTCGGCGGGCCGATGCTCGCCCACAAGGCGACGCACGAGGCCAAGGTCGCGGCCGAGGTGATCGCCGGCATGCCTGCCCTCTTCGACCCCATGACCATCCCCTCGGTCGCCTACACGGACCCCGAGGTCGCCTGGATGGGCTTGACCGAGACCGACGCCAAGGCCAAGGGCATCGCCTACGAGAAGGGCGTCTTCCCCTGGGCGGCGAGCGGTCGCGCACTCGGCATCCACCGCGACGAGGGTCTGACCAAGCTGCTCTTCGATCCGGAGACCAAGCGCATCCTGGGTGCGGGCATCGTCGGCCCGAACGCCGGCGAGCTGATCGGCGAGGCTGTTCTGGCGCTTGAGATGGGTGCGGACATGGAAGACATCGGTCTGACCATCCACCCGCACCCGACCCTGAACGAGACCATCGGGCTCGCCGCCGAGATGGCGCACGGCTCGATCACGGATCTACTCCCGCCGAAGAAGCGCTGATACGCGTAAACCGCGCCCAGCGCGGTATGCATAGTGTATTGGATTGAAGTGGCCACGCCGTCTCCGATCACTGTCGGAGCTGGCGCGGTTTAAGATATTAAAAAATATAAACTTTTAAACCGCGTCTTGCCGAGATCGAGGACATCTCCGAGGCCGAACGCAAAATGCAAATGACGCATGTCACTCTGGACGCGGTTTAAAGCCTCACCGCTTCGCCCCGCAGAAGTCCAAACACTGCTGCAAGGTCGCGAACGGCACCCGACCCGCGCAGCCGCCGTAGGTGAACGCCTTGCAGCGATCGTCTCGGTAGTCGTAATAGAATCCGAGCTGATTGGAACGGCAGGGGCCGGGGTCGGGTTTGACGAGGCAGGCGACGGGCAGCTCATCGCTGCCGCCTCCTGTGGGAGCACCGCCACATCCCGCGATGCCTGCCATGAGAATGAGGATGAGGAGCGCCGGAAGGCGAAACCGGCCTAACCCCATAGCCCTCATCGGGACCGGCTTCGCGCAGTCGCGCGGATTTGCGCACCCGTCGGTGCGTGCTTCCACCAATCGCGATGCCGAAACTCGCTGCCGTCCTTCGCCATCACCTGAACGGAACCGCCTCGACGGAATCCCCAACCTTTGATCCTCGGACCATGCAGGAAGAGCGTCCAAGCCGGCACGCCTGCACGCAAGACGACCCGATGATAATCCGAGCCGCGCAGCCTGTTGAATCGCCCCGGAGCACGAAAGCAGACCCGGATCTGCTCCGAGTCCCCGTCGAGTGTGCGAATCTCGTCATAACCGCCCGAGAGCACCAAGCTCAAGGCATGTCCCCAGGGGTGATCATGAAGGCCGCGATCCGGATCCGAATCGACGAAACGGTGCAGGTAGAGATGCCAGCCGAAGGCGCCGAGGAGGTAGTAACGTTCGAGGTAGGGCTCGCCTTGGTCGCCTTCGATGAGACGACAGGGTCGACGCGCGCTGATCCATTCAAGCAGTCTTTCCATCGGGTCCTTTAAACCGCGTCCGTTGCAACGAAACCGCGTCCAGAGCGACATGCGTCGTTTTCATGTTTCGTTTGGCTTCGGAGATGTCCTCAACCCCGGTGAGACGCGGTTTAGACGTTAATATTTTTTGAGACATTAAACCGCGTCCCCGCTAAGGGCCGTGGATGCACCAAACGCCGACCTCCCTCGGAAGTTAGCATCTCGCTCTGGACGCGGCTTAATGCGGGTCGAGCCGCCGCGTGCGGATGTTGCCCCTCGACCCTCGGGCGTCGGTCGCCGTTGGTCGACACCGAAGAATTCGGTTTCGAGCGACTGGAGCGCTGCGGGGCGAGTCACGATTATACGCGTGCGGAGTTGCGCTGCATGAGGGACTGCGAAGTGCATGAGGGCTCAGCGGCGTTCTTGCGAAACGTGACGACGATTTCCGGACGTCGGCATCCGGATGACGCCTCACTGGAAAACCTGAAGGGGCGACTCAAGTCGCCCCTACATGCCGGTCGCTCTCTCTTCAAGCCATCGAAAGCGCTTTTTCCCTAAACCGCGATCGACGCCGAGACCCTTGGTGTCGACCCTGTCCGAGGATGCCGCCGAGCCGGCCTGGTTGCTCGGGGGGACGCGGTTTAAGCGTCGAGGTTGTCGAGCGCCTTCTGGAAGCGATTGGCGTGCGAGCGCTCGGCCTTGGCCAGCGTCTCGAACCAGTCGGCGACCTCGTCGAAGCCTTCGTCACGTGCGGTCTTGGCCATGCCGGGGTACATATCGGTGTATTCGTGGGTTTCGCCCGCGATGGCCGCCCGCAGATTGTCGCCGGTCGGACCGATCGGCAGACCGGTGGCCGGGTCGCCGACGGCTTCGAGATATTCGAGGTGGCCGTGCGCATGGCCGGTCTCGCCCTCGGCGGTCGAGCGGAAGACCGCCGCGACATCGTTGTAGCCCTCGACATCGGCCTTGGCGGCGAAATAGAGGTAGCGGCGATTCGCCTGAGACTCGCCCGCGAAGGCTTCCTTCAAACTTTCTTCGGTTTTGCTGCCCTTGAGCTCCATGTCGATCTCCTCACGATGGAATGAACCGGGGTTGGCTGAACCTGCATCGAAAACCTTAGTCACCTCCAAGCCATTTCAGAAATTGTTTGTTCCAATGGCTGCGATCGTCTGTTTTTATGGGCTAGGGCACTCTTCGACAAGTCTGTGAACTGGTTCGGCAACGCTCACTTGCACAACTGCTATATCCTAGTCCTGATCAACAAGGAGCAGATTATGCCAGCGCCCAACGGCTTACGGACATTCGACGTCGCCCCGTCACCCACAACGGGGGGAGCCCGGCCGGAACAGACCGCGCAACGGCTGACGCTTCTGCAGTTGACCGATCCGCATCTCTTCGCCGAACCCGACGGGCAGCTGCTCGGCGTGACCACGCGGCGCAGCTTCGAGGCGGTGTTGGAGCTCGCACTCGCGCATTCGCCGCCTGCCGATGCCTTGGTGCTCACGGGCGATCTCGTCCATGACGAGTCGCGCGAAGGCTATCGAGCGCTTCGCCGTTTGCTCGATCGCACCGGACTGCCCTACTACTGCATCCCCGGCAACCACGACTCGCAGCCGCTGATGGAAGAGCTACTCGGACCCGCGGCGCTCGGGCCGGTTGCCGTGCGAACGCTCGGAGACTGGAACCTCGTCTTTCTCGATTCCACCGAGCCGGGCCGAGAGGGCGGGCGAATCGGACAGGCTCGACTCGCGGCGCTTGGCGATGCCCTCGTGGCAAAGCGATCACCGGCGGTGATCTTTCTGCATCAACATCCGATCCCTGTACAGAGCGCCTGGATGGACAGGCTCTCGGTCGAGGACGGAGATGAGCTGATTGCACTCTGCAACCGGCATCATCAGGTCAAGGCCCTGGTCTGCGGTCATGTTCACCAGGAATTCGCGCAGCGTCTCGACGGGTATTGGGTTCTGGGAACACCCTCGACCTGTGTTCAGTTCGAGCCACGCCAATCCAAATTCGCGATCGATGCGCAACCCCCCGGTTACCGAGAACTCACACTCCTTGCGAACGGCGCGCTGGAGACCCGCGTCGTGCGTCTCGACGGCTACCCGGAGCGTCCGAGTCGGACGGCGGGCGGTTATTGAGATGCCGGACACCTGTCGCACCGTGGCTCGGCGGGCGCCCCGTCAGTCGATGGCGAAGCTCGGATACTGCTGATAGTCCAGAGGCTCGCAAGCAACCCCGGTCACCGCAGCCCCCGGGGGCCCGGTGCGCAACCAGTCGCGCAGATGACCGACCGCGCTCGCCTCCCCGCAAACCAGCAACTCCACGCGCCCGTCGGGAAGATTTCGCGCATATCCGGTCACGCCCAACCGCATCGCCTGCTCGCGAGCCGACGCACGGAAAAACACGCCCTGCACCCGGCCGCCGACGAGGCAGCGGTAACAGATACGTTGCTCGCTTTGATGCTCGTCCATTGTCTGCTCCTGGGATCGCGCCCCGTACGCCGCCCGGATGGCGACGCGGCGTGCGGTGTGTTACTCCGCGGCGGCGGCTTGACGCTCGCGCTTGTAGGCCGGGAAGGTGATGTCTTTATAGCGTTCCTGAACGACGTATTCCCCGAGCCACATGAACTCGGTCGCATCACCCGTAGCCCCGGTGTACCTGGCCACCAGATTGCCGTCGAGGTCGAAGAAGGCGAACACCGGCGTCGCACGCACCCGATGGGTCTTCAAGGCGAAATCCTTTTGCGGCATCGCCGTCCCCGCGAAATCGTGGATCTCGACATCGCCCTCGATATCGACCGGGAAGATCATGAAATGCGCTTTGTAATAGTCCTGCACCTCGGGCTGGTTCAGCACCGTGGTCTTCATGCGATGACAAAAGGGGCACTCGTCCATCTCGAACATCAGCAGGATGCCCTTCTTGCCCTCGTCTCTCGCCGTCTCGAGCTCTTCGGCGAAATCCCCGAAGGTCGAATCGAAGAAATGCTGACCCGGGTCGCGCGTTGCAGCACCGACGGCAGTCGCGCACAACACGAGCAGGATGAACATCAGTCGAAGCTCTCGCCGACCATCACGCGAACGCAGGTGAGCCATTCTTGTCTTGCCTCCTCGCACGATTTGGGCACCGGACGAACATCCGGGCCGGGTCGGCTGATTCTCACCAGTTCGACGTGACAGTTCAATGCCCGGATCTCGCGAGGTCGGACGGGGCGGCTCGGGCGGACGAAACATCGGCTTTCACTGCTGACGCGGTTTAGACTAAACCGCGCCCGGAGCGGTATGCGTCATTCGTTGGATTAGCTTAGCCGCGCCAGCTCCGACGACTCTCGGAGCTGGCGCGGCTTAAAGTGATAAAAAGATTAAATTTTAAACCGCGTCTCGCCAAGATCGAGGAAGCGCCCGACGTTGAACACAACGTGAAAATTACGCATTTCGCTCTGGACGCGGTTTAATGCCCGACCCACGACATCAGTATCAGACCGAGCGCCGGTCCGATTCGTGACCCGCGCATTCCGGCGTCCTATTCGGAGACCGATCATCCATGAGCTACATCCTTGTCCTCTACTACAGTCGCTTCGGCGCCACCGCCGAGATGGCCCGTCATGTCGGACGCGGCGTCGAGGCCGGCGGACTGCAAGCGCGCCTGCGGACCGTACCTGCCGTCTCGACCGTCTGCGAAGCGACCGAGGACAGCGTCCCGGCCTCCGGTGCACCCTATGCCGACGAAGATGACCTGCGCGGCTGCGCCGGCCTTGCACTCGGCAGCCCCACACGATTCGGAAACATGGCCGCCCCGATGAAGTATTTCCTCGACGGAACTAGCAGTCTTTGGCTCTCCGGGGCCATTTCCGGCAAACCCGCCGGGGTCTTTACCTCGACCTCCAGCCTGCACGGCGGTCAAGAGGCCACGCTGCTCACCATGATGATCCCCTTGCTTCATCACGGGATGCTGTTGATGGGGCTCCCCTACACCGAGGGCGACCTCCTTCACACCCGCTCCGGCGGCACTCCCTACGGCCCCTCGCACCTGGCCGGCCCCGACAGCGCCCTGCCGGTGACAGACGAGGAAAAACGTCTGTGTTTGGCCTTGGGCCGTCGGCTCGCCGAGACCGCGACCGCACTCTCGCGCCGCCCGGGCTGAAGCGCCGCACCCTTACCCCGAGCAGACGGAACCGTGACCGACCATCCCGGGCAACTGCATCTGCCGATCACGCTGATCCGTGAGCCGACGCTCGCGGACTATCGCGCCGGTCCGAACGCAGAGGCGCTCGCCGCGGTCGCGACCCTGGCGTCCGGGGCCGGCGAGCCTTACGTGTTTCTGTTCGGAGGCGCATCGACGGGCAAGACCCATCTGCTGCAGGGCGCCTGCCAGGCGGCGATCCAAAGGGGCCGCATGGCCCAATACATCCCGCTCGGCAAGACCGGGCTGATGCCCTCGATCTTCGACGACCTCGAGAGCCGCGATCTGTTGGCGATCGACGATGTGCAGGCCATCGCCGGCAAGGCGGACTGGGAGGTCGCCTTATTCGATCTTTTCAATCGAGCGCGCGCGCGCGGATGCCCGCTCCTGATCGCGGCGAGCTCGGCCCCGGACGCCTTGGGGCTTGGCCTGGCGGATCTGTGCTCGCGCCTTCAATGGGGGCCGCGCTACTGCCTGCTGCCGCTGAGCGACCCGGACTGCGAGCGATTGCTCACGGAGATCGCCGCAGAGTTCGGCATGCGGCTGGGACAGGAAACCGCACGCTATATCATGAACAACTATGCCCGCGATCCCGGCTCGCTGGTCGCCCTGATCGAGCGGATCGACCAAGTCAGCCTGCGCGAGCAACGCCAACCGAGCATTCCCCTGGTGCGTCGGGTCATGCGCGGCGAGAGCTGAACCTCACTCCCCGCAGATCAGACGACCGAACCTCGTCCGGTCGATCGTCGCCGGCTGTGTGCACACCCTCCTCAACCGCTCCACGAGTGGGCCGTCGGGATCGAAGATCAGAACCCACGATGTTGCGGCCATGCTCATGCCCTCGAAGCCATCCTCGCGGCAGGCCGCATAGACCTGCTCGTAGAGGTCGTCGCAAAAAGCCGGTCCTATGCGTTCGGAGCGATAACCGCACTGGTCGATGACCGCTTGGAGCGCGCCGGTACCGGTCGCACCCGTATAGGCGCTGACATCGCCGAAATCCCGCAGACCGGCAGCCTCGAGGGTCGCGATCACCCGATCACGGCAAGCATCCCAAGCTGCCCCCGACGAAGCGGATGCGCCGAGAGCGGCACCGGAAACAAGGAGCAGGAAGAGCCCGGCAGCAAGCAAACCGTAAAGCCTTGGGCGGGAGACATGAAACATGTTGAGCTCCTGTCCGGAGGACGTAAGCAACGCCCTCGAGCTCGGCGATCGAGATGAGCAAGGCGCCACTCACGAGGGGCCCCGGAGATCTCCGTTTCGCGGTTGCGCGGCCATGTCGGTCCAAGCCGACAGCGCGCTCGAGGGCATGAGTGTGTTGTCTTCAGTCTATGCCAAGACCGAGCGTCCCGCACCCGATGCCGGATCTCGCCGTTGTGCTATAAACCGCGCCCAGTGCGGTATGCGTGGTTTGTTGGATTGCCTTGGCCGCGCCGGCTCCGACGACTGTCGGAGCCGGCGCGATTTAAGGTATTAAAAAGATTAAATTTAAACCGCCCCTCACCGAGGTCGAGGACATCTCCGAAGCCAAACGCAACATGACAATGACGCATGTCGCTCTGGACAATGACGCATGTCGCTCTGGACGCGGTTTAATCGAGCACGGCACCGCAGCGACCGACGAGGCTGCTCGTCGATATCGCCAGCACCACCACCGACCTGATCCTCATCAAGGCAGGTCGCGTCGGCGTAAGCGGATACTCCGATCCTCGTGCGCAGGCTGGCGAATCGATTGAATCGCCCTCACGTCGGTTGTTGCGGGTTGCTCGAAACCACGACGGAAAACGCAATCCCGGATGTCGCCGAATGTGCCCCTGCAGCCGCCGTGGCCTTCCTGGCGGCGGAGATGGACGCCCGATGACCACCCCCTTGATCCGCGACCTTCCCTACCGCCCCGACAGCAGCGTCCTGTTCGAGGCATTGGCGAGCCGCGCCTGGCCCGTCTTCCTCGATAGCGGGCGGCCGACGTGCACGCAAGGGCGCTATGACATCTTGACCGCCGAGCCGAGCGCGACGCTGGTCACCCGCGGACTCAGGACCGAGCTGCACGATGCGCACGGGACGCGCGCCTCCCTGGCGGACCCCTTCACCCTACTGGACGAAACCCTCGGCCCGCGTCGACCCCGCATCCCGGGCCTGCCGTTCTGCGGCGGGGCGATCGGCTACTTCGCCTATGATCTCGCCCGTCGTCTGGAACGCCTCCCCAGCCTCGCTGAGGACGCGGAGGGTATCCCGGACATGGCCGTCGGGATTTATGACTGGGCGCTGGTCGTGGATCATGCGAGGCGACGCTCGCGGCTGGTCGCACAGGATGAGGCGTGTCTCCACGAGTGGCTCGCACGCTTGGCCCCTGCCCTGTCCGGCCGGCGCACGACACGCGCGCCGAACGCCTTCCGCGTTCTTGATCGCGTGCGCTCCAACCTCGGCCACGGGGAGTATCTGACGGCCCTCGCCCGCATCAAACACTATCTACACGAGGGCGACTGCTACCAGGTCAACCTTGCCCAGCGTTTCGCCGTCCCCGCGGAGGGCGACCCCTGGCAGGCCTACAAGGGACTGCGCATCGCGAATGCCGCTCCCTTCGGGGCCTATCTTTCGACGCCCGACTGTCACATCCTGTGCTCCTCGCCCGAACGCTTCCTGAGCGTATGCGGGGACCGCGTGGAGACCAAGCCCATCAAAGGGACCCGGCCGCGCGGGAGCGACGCCGTCGAGGACCGGATGCTCGCGCAGGCCCTGCGCAACAGCGTCAAGGACCGCGCCGAAAACCTGATGATCGTCGACCTCCTGCGCAACGACCTCGGCAAGGTCTGCGCCATCGGCAGCGTGCATGTCCCGACACTCTTCGCGATCGAGAGCTACGCACGCGTCCATCACCTGGTCAGCACGGTCCGCGGTCGCCTGGCCGAGGGTCGCACCGCCCTGGACCTGTTGCGGGCCTGTTTCCCCGGCGGCTCCATCACCGGGGCGCCCAAGCTGCGCGCCATGGAGATCATCGAGGAGCTCGAGCCACAGCGTCGCGGCGTCTACTGCGGGTCGATCGGCTATCTGGGCTACGACGGCACCATGGACACCAACATCGCCATCCGCACCCTCGTCCACTCGGCCGGGGTCACGCGCCTTTGGGCCGGTGGCGGCATCGTCGCCGACTCCGACCCCGAAGCCGAGTACCGCGAGACCTACGACAAGGCCGCGCCCCTGCTGGACCTCCTGGAGCGACTGCGGTTGGACCATGTGGGTAGCTGAGCCTTTCGGACCGCTCGGCGCGGCCGGGATCGGCCCATGTGGATAGCCAGCGCCGATCCAGGATCTCGCCCACCGTACTCGGAAAGGTCCCGGCCAGCCAGCGCCGTCACTCCGATTCCGCATCCCACGGCTCGTTGTCGTCGCCGAACAGCGCCGTCATCACGTGCGTCGCCTGGATCCACCCGGACCATGCCAAGGCCCGCAAAGCCATCGGCGCGTCGCTCAACAAGGATGCCGTGCTCGTGCTGCGGCGATGGGAAGGGCGACACGAGACCCGCGTCTTCTGCTACCCGCGCAAGGCGCCTGACCAAGAGATGATTTGGGGTCCGATCGTCAAAGCCGGCAGCAACGCCTGGCGCAAAGCGCTACGCCCATTTGGCGCCGGAGCACCTTGCCGAGCATGCCGCGCGAATCGAGACGGGGCTTCGTCCGGTGCATTTCCGGCACACCGAGGACGAAGACAATAAAAAAGCGGTATCGGGTGACCGATAACCGCTTGAATATACTTCTAATTTTTTGGTCGGGGCGAGAGGATTTGAACCTCCGACCACCTGAACCCCATTCAGGTGCGCTACCAGGCTGCGCTACGCCCCGATAAGACGGGCAATAGTAGGTTGAAGCCCTTGCGCTGTCAACGTCGCAGCAGCTGAAGGACGTCTTCGAGCTCTGCACGCATCTGGCGCAGGATCTGATGCGTCTGGCTCAGATCGTTCTTCGCACCCTCGCCGCTGAGCTGCAGGCGCGCACCACCGATCGTGAAGCCCTGCTCGTAGAGTAGGTTGCGGATCTGGCGCACCATCAACACGTCGTGACGCTGATAGTAGCGACGGTTGCCGCGTCGCTTGACCGGTTTGAGCTGAGGGAATTCCTGCTCCCAATACCGCAGCACGTGGGGTTTTACCCCACAGAGCTCGCTCACCTCGCCGATGGTGAAGTATCGCTTTCCCGGGATCGGCGGAAGATCGCCGGGGCCGTTGTCCTCGCCCTTATCGGTCGGTTCCAGCATAGGCCTCCACTCGCTGTTTTAGCTTTTGCCCCGGACGAAAGGTCACCACGCGGCGCGCCGTGATCGGGATCTCTTCTCCCGTCTTGGGGTTGCGGCCGGGACGTTCCTTCTTTTCGCGCAGATCGAAGTTGCCGAACCCGGAGAGCTTGACCTGCTCGCCGCGCTCCAACGCTGCGCGAATCTCCTCGAAGAACATCTCGACGATGTCCTTGGCCTCACGCTTGTTCAGGCCAAGCTCATCGAACAGGTGCTCGGCCATATCGGCCTTGGTCAATGCCATGGGGTCAATCCCTCAATCTTGCGCCAAATTCCGAAGCGAGGCGAGCTAGGATCCGCCTCACGGTGTCCTCGATGACACCATCTGTAAGTGTCTGAGAAGAAGCCTGTAAAATCAATCCAAGAGCGAGACTTTTTCTGCCCGATTCAATGTTTTTGCCGGTGTAGAGGTCGAACAGGACCAGATCGCGCAACAGCTCGGTCTCCGTAGCGCGAATACAGTCCGCAATCGCCGCGTAAGTCACGGCCTCGTCGACGATGATGGCGATGTCGCGGCGAATGCTCGGAAAGCGCGAAATCGACGCGTGCTTGGGCAGGGCGCCGACGCTCAGCGGTGCGATGTCCAACTCGAACAGATAGGCATCGCCCGTGATGTCGAGCTGTGCGGCCAGGCTGGGATGCAGCATTCCGAGCAGACCGATGGCTCGACCGTCACATTCCACGCTCGCGGTCTGACCGGGATGCAGCGCCGGATGCGTGCCGGGAATGAAGCCGAATCGCTCCGGTGCGCCGGTCAGCGCCAGCAGGGCCTCCACATCGGCCTTCAGATCGAAGAAGTCCGACGCGCGGCTCGATAGACCCCACTGCTCCGGATCCGGGCTTCCGGTGATGAGGCCCGCGAGACCCTGCGTCTGTGTCAGACCGTCCGCGCCGATCCGAAAGCGTAGACCGGACTCGAAGATCCGCACCCGCTCCTGTTGTCGCGCCTGGTTGTACCGCGCGGCCTGGATCAAGCCCGGCCAGAGGCTGGTGCGCATGGTGGAGAGCTCGGCGCTCAGCGGATTCGCCAGGCGCAGTACCTCCTGTTCGGGGTCGACCAACGCCTGAATCTCGGGGCTCACGAAGCTGTAGGTGATGACCTCGTGGAAGCCGCGATCGACCAATGCCAGACGGGCGCGATCCAGATCGAAATCCGCTTCCGGGGTCGATCGAGTGACCGATGCCGAGCTCGCGTGACTGACCGGGATTCGATCGTAACCGTAGATACGGCCGATATCGGCGATCAGGTCGACCTCTTGAACCAGGTCGAAGCGGGCACTCGGCGGCGTGATCAGCCATCCTTCGGCGGTCGGCTCGGTGCGCATGCCCAGACGTGCGAGGATGCCGAGGATGGTCTCCTCGGGCAATGCGAGTCCGAGCACTTGAGCCACACGCGCGGGACGGAGTATCAAGGTCTCGGGCTTCGGTAGATCAACTTCCGAGATCGCCTGGACCACGGGACCCGGCTCGCCCCCGACGATCGCGATCAAGAGTCGGGTCGCACGCTCGATCGCACGGATCTGGAGTTGGGGGTCGACACCGCGCTCGAACCGATGCGATGAATCCGTATGCAGACCATACGAGCGCGCCTTGCCGCTGACGGCAAGCGGCGCGAAGAAGGCGCTTTCAAGCAGCACGTCGCGGGTCTCGGGACCGACGGCGGTCTCAGCACCACCCATGATCCCGGCCAACGCAACGGCGCGTCCGGAATCGGCGATCACCAGGGTGTCTGCACGCAGGGTCGCCTCCTCGCCGTTGAGCAGGGCGATGCGCTCGCCCTGCGCCGCCATGCGCACGCGGATCTCGCCGTCGAGCTTGGCGAGATCGAACCCGTGCATCGGCTGGCCCAGCTCGAGCAGGACATAGTTGGTCACGTCGACCACCGGGCTGATGGCCCGGATCCCGCCGCGGCGCAGGCGCTCCTGCATCCACCAGGGCGTGGTCGCGTTCGGATCGATGTTGCGGATGATCCGGCAGACGTAGCGCGGGCAGGCGGCAGGCGCCTGGAGTAGAACCGGCAGGGACTGCTCATGCGCGGGCGCGACCGGCTGGATCGCGGGTGTGGCGAGCGGCGCACGGTTGATCACGGCGACCTCGCGTGCGAGTCCGGCAATGCTGAGACAATCGCCGCGATCCGGGGTGAGGTCCACCTCGATACAGTGGTCGTCGAGCGCCATCCAGGCACGGATGTCCTCGCCCACCGGCGCATCCGCAGGCAAGGGCAGGATGCCCTCGGAGGACTCGGCAAGACCGAGTTCTTTGGCCGAGCAGATCATGCCGAAGGACTCGACACCCCGCAGCTTGGCCTTCTTGATCTTGAAGTCGCCGGGCAACACGGCGCCGACCGTCGCGACCGGAACCTTCATCCCCTCGGCGACGTTGGCGGCCCCGCAGATGATCTGGAGAAGCGCATCCTCGCCGAGATCGACCCGACAGATCCGCAGCTTTTCGGCATCCGGATGGGGCGCGACGGAGTGCACCCAGCCGATCCGCACGCCGCTGAAGGCCGGGGCCGCGGGCTCAACCGCGTCGACCTCCAGACCCGCCATGCTGAGCTGATCGGCCAATTGCCGGGTGTCGACCGGTGGGTTCACCCACTCCCGCAACCACGCCTCGCTGAATCGCATCTGCTGCTGCCCTATTTCTTAGTGGTTAGTGGTTAGTGGTTAGTGGTTAGTGGTTAGTGGTTAGTGGTTAGCGGTTAGCGGTTAGCGGTTAGCGGTTAGCGGTTAGCCGAATCTCACGAGAATTGGCGCAGGTATCTCAGATCGTTCTCGAAATTCAAACGGATGTCGTCGATTCCGTAACGCAGCATCGCCAAACGCTCCACCCCCATGCCGAAGGCGTATCCGAGATAGCGATCGGGGTCGATGCCGACGTGCCGAAAGACCTCCGGATAGACCATGCCGCAACCGAGCACCTCGAGCCATCCGGTCTGCTTGCAGACCCGACACCCGCTGCCGCCGCAGATGACACACTGGATGTCGACCTCGGCCGAAGGCTCTGTGAAAGGGAAGTAAGACGGCCGGAAACGCAGCTCCAGATCGCGCTCGAAGAAGTTCCGCAAGAAGTCGTAGAGCACACCCTTGAGGTCGGCGAAGCTGACCTGCTCATCGACCAGCAGGCCTTCGACCTGATGGAACATGGGCGTATGGGTCAGATCCGAATCGCAGCGATAGACGCGACCCGGCGCGATGATCTTGAGCGGCGGCGCCTGCTCCTCCATCACCCGGATCTGGACCGGGGAGGTGTGGGTGCGCAGCAGCAACTCGGCATCGAAATAAAAGGTGTCGTGCATCGCCCGCGCGGGGTGGTGCTCCGGGATGTTGAGTGCCTCGAAGTTGTGATAAGCGTCCTCGACCTCCGGCCCTTCCGCGACGGCGAACCCTGCGTTGGCGAACAGACGCTCGATGCGACGCATGGCACGGGTCACGGGATGCAGTCCGCCGGGCCGTCTGCCGCGTCCCGGCAGGCTCACGTCGATCCGCTCGGCGGCGAGTCGCGCGGTGAGTGATGCCTCTTCCAAGACGATCTTGCGCTGGTCGATGGCAACCTGGACCGCGACCTTCGCCTGGTTGATCTTCTGACCTGCTGCAGGGCGCTCGTCGGCCGGCAGCGTGCCGAGCTGCTTGAGCAGGGCGGTCAGCTCCCCGCTCTTGCCGAGATAGCGCACGCGCACCTGATCGAGACTGGCAAGATCGGCCGCTGCCGCGATCGCCTCGAGTGCGGCGGCTTGCAGCGCCGCGAGACCGAGTCCGGTGTGTTCAGCCATAGTCGGGTCTTCCGGCTGGGTGTCTGGTCCGCCGCGAGGTCGTGAAACGAAAAAGGGAAAGACCGGGGCCTTTCCCTCTTGTATCGCCGTAGAACCCGGGCGAGAAAGGAAACGGCTTAGGCCAGTGCGGTCTTCGCTTGCTCGGCCAGCGCAGCAAAGGCGACGCTGTCGTGATAGGCGATGTCGGCGAGCACCTTGCGGTCGACCTCGACCCCGACCTTCTTCAGCCCGTCGATGAACCGGCTGTAGGACAGACCGTTCTCGCGAGCGGCGGCGTTGATACGCGCAATCCAGAGCGCGCGGAATTGGCGCTTCTTCTGGCGGCGATCGCGGTAGGCGTATTGGCCGGCCTTGATGACGGCCTGTTTGGCAACGCGATAGACCTTACTGCGGGCACCGTAGTAACCCTTGGCCTGATCAAGGACCTTTTTATGACGAGCGTGGGCGGTAACACCCCGTTTGACGCGTGGCATTCTTTGACTCCTGAGATTCGTACAAGCGCAATGCGATCAGTCGATCAGCAGTAAGGGATCATCCGCAGCGCGGCCCGCACATCCGACTTATGGAGCCGCTTAGGCGCACGCAATTGGCGCTTACGCTTGGTGCTCTTCTTGGTCAGGATATGACGCCGATGAGATGAATTGCACTTGACCGAACCGGAGGCAGTGCGCTTGAAGCGCTTCGCCGCCCCGCGATTTGTTTTCAGCTTGGGCATGGGTTTTTGACTCCGCGATTTGCCGAATGATTATAGTGCGACGCCTGTCGAGCCGAGGTTTTTTCAAGGCGGGATCGGCCGTATCGACCGATGCCGTCTCATCGAGACACTCAGTGTGATTCGCCCATTGGCTCGACGATGCGCGTCGCTATTTCTTTTTGGGGCCCAGCACCATCACCATTTGGCGTCCTTCCATTTGGGGTTGTTGCTCTACGATGCTGAGGGCTGCAAGGTCGTTTTCGATCCGCTTCAAGAGCTCCAGACCGAGCTCACGATGCGCATGCTCGCGCCCGCGAAACCGCATGGTGACCTTGCCCTTATCCCCTTCATTGAGGAAACGCATCAGGCTGCGTAGTTTGACCTGATAGTCTCCTTCGTCCGTTCCCGGACGAAACTTCACTTCCTTGATCTGAACCTGCTTCTGCTTTTTCTTGGCTTCGTTCTTCTTCTTCTTCTGGTCGAAGAGAAATCTGCCGAAGTCCATGAGACGACACACCGGAGGCTCCGACGTCGGAACGATCTCCACGAGATCGAGGCCCGCTTCCGTGGCCATCTCCAATGCCTCGCGCGTATTGACGACTCCGACCTGGTTTCCGTCCGCGCCGATCAGACGCACTTCCGGTACGTTGATCTCCTTGTTGACGCGGTTTCTCTTTGGTGCAGCGATAGCAGGTTCCTCCAAAAGCACTAATAGACACGACGCGCACGACGCTCTCGCGGCCCGTTGGTCAGGCCGGGCGTCAGTGGGTCCGGTTCGCGATCTCTTCGCTCAGACGGTCGATAAAGGCATCGAGCTGAAGGATTCCAAGATCCTGGCCCGCACGGTCGCGAACGGCAACGGAGCGGGACTCGACCTCCCGATCACCGACGACGAGCAGGTAAGGTACTCGTTGCAGGGTGTGCTCGCGGATTTTAAAGCCGATCTTCTCGTTTCTCAAGTCCGTCTCAGCCCGGAAGCCCTTCCCGCGCAAGGTCTTAGAGACCTCCTTGACGTAATCCGCCTGCCGATCCGTGATATTCATCACGATCGCCTGGGTCGGCGACAACCAAACCGGCAATTGACCCGCATAGTGTTCGAGCAAAATGCCGATAAACCGCTCCACCGAGCCCAGGATCGCGCGGTGGATCATCACCGGAACCTGCTTGCTGTTGTCCTCGGCGATATAGTGCGCACCCAAACGCCCGGGCATCGAGAAGTCCACCTGGATGGTGCCGCACTGCCAGGCGCGACCGATGCTGTCGTGCAGGGTGAATTCGATCTTGGGGCCGTAAAAGGCGCCCTCGCCCGGCTGCACCTTGAATGCGAGACCTTTCGCCTGGAGCGCTTGGTCGAGCGCCGCCTCGGCCTTGTCCCAGAGCTCGTCGCCGCCGACGCGTTTGTCCGGGCGCAACGAGAGGGCCAGATCGATCTCGGTGAAGCCGAAGTCGCGATAGGTCTCGAAGACCATGTCGATCAGGGTCGCAACCTCGTCCTGGAGCTGCTCCTCGGTGCAGAAGACATGCGCATCGTCCTGCGTGAAGCGACGTGCCCGCATCAGACCGTGGAGGGTGCCGGAAGGCTCGTTGCGATGCACGACGCCGAACTCGGCAATACGCAGCGGCAGATCGCGATGGCTCTTCAGACCCTGATTGAAGAGCTGGATATGCCCGGGACAATTCATCGGCTTGATCGCGTAGTCGCGATCGTCCAGATGCGTCGTGAACATGCCGCCGGCGAACTTGTCCCAGTGCCCGGAGCGCTCCCAGAGCGATCGATCGAGCACCTGCGGGGTCTCGACCTCTTGGTAACCGTACTCGTCGAGCTTCTCGCGCATGTAGCCTTCGGCCAGGCGATAGATCACCCGCCCCTTGGAATGCCAGAAGGCCATGCCCGGCGCCTCGTCCTGAAAATGGAAGAGATCAAGCTGTTTGCCGAGCTTGCGATGATCGCGCTTCTCGGCCTCTTCCAGACGGTGCAGATAGGCCGCCAACTCTTTCTTATCGCGCCACGCGGTGCCGTAGATGCGCTGGAGCATGGGATTCTTCGAATCGCCGCGCCAATAGGCACCCGCCAGCTTCATCAGCTTGAACCCGTTGCCGAGCTTGCCGGTGCTCGGCAGATGCGGCCCGCGACAGACATCGAACCAATCGCCCTGACGGTAGACGGACACCGCCTCCCCTTCGGGAATAATGTCCTCGATGATCTCGACCTTGTAGTGCTCGCCGAGCTCGGCGAAGACCTGCTTGGCCTGCTCGCGCTCCCAAACCTCGCGCACGATGGGGAGATCGCGCTTGACGATCTCGTGCATGCGCGCCTCGATCGCCTCGAGATCCTCCGGCGTGAAGGGCTCGTCGCGGGCGAAGTCGTAGTAGAAGCCGTTCTCGATGGCGGGACCGATGGTCACCTGCGTACCGGGATAGAGCTCCTGCACCGCTTGGGCCATGACGTGCGCGGCATCGTGTCGCAGCAGTTCGAGCGCCGTCTCCTCATCCTTGGCGGTGACGATAGCCAGCTCCGCGTCCTGCCCGATCACGAACGAGGTGTCGACCAGCGCCCCGTCGACCCGACCGGCGAGCGCCGCCTTGGCCAAGCCGGCACCGATGGAGGCGGCGACGTCCCGAACGGAAACAGGGTCATCGAACTGGCGCTTGGAACCATCCGGCAGGGTCACGACGGGCATAGCGAAACCTTCAAAGTGCTCAGTGGTGATCGATACGAGGGATCACATGAAAAAACCGCCAGCCCCAGCACGGTGCCGCTCGAAGGGTGTCGAGCGGCCAACGGCCGGAGCTGGCGGCTGATGTTTGGTAGGCGCGATTGGACTCGAACCAACGACCCCCACCATGTCAAGGTGGTGCTCTAACCAACTGAGCTACGCGCCTGTCGTTGCGAGCCCGGAATATTACAGGCCCCTACGATCTTTGCCAAGCTCTTTTTGATCGTGGCGATTCCAGCCCGAGGGGCGATCGAGCTGGGAGATTGGTTTCGCTGCGCTCTACCTATCCGACGTCCACGTCTTCCGGAGCCGGGCGCGAGTGGGTTGTTATACTGCGTGGATGTCCGGAACGAGGCGCCGCAGAACCATGACCATTATCCGCGAGACCGACTTTGTCCAAAGCATCGCCGACGCGCTGCAATTCATCTCCTACTATCACCCGCGCGACTATATCGAAGCCCTGACTGCAGCTTACGAGATCGAGGAATCGCCGGCCGCCAAGGATGCGATGGCTCAGATCCTCGTCAACTCGCGGATGTGCGCTGAGGGCCACCGACCGATCTGTCAGGACACCGGCATGGTCGTGGTCTTTCTGAAGATCGGCATGGAGGTGCGCTGGGATACAACCCAGGGGATTCAGGAGATGGTGGACGCGGGCGTGCGCAGGGCGTACAGCCATCCCGACAATGTGCTGCGCGCCTCCATGGTCTCGCCCCCCATCGGCGAGCGCAGGAACACCGGCGACAACACGCCGGCCGTCGTGCATGTCGAGCTGGTTCCCGGCAATCGGGTCGAGGTGCGTCTGGCGGCCAAGGGCGGCGGCTCAGAGAACAAGGCCAAGTTCGCGGTCTTGAACCCGAGCGAAAGCCTGGTCGACTGGGTGCTCAAGACGGTCCCGACCATGGGTGCCGGTTGGTGCCCGCCCGGGATGCTCGGGATCGGGATCGGCGGATCCGCCGAGAAGGCGATGCTGCTCGCGAAGGAGTCCCTGATGGAGCACATCGACATCCACGAGATCAAGGCGCGCGGGCCTGCGAACCCCATCGAAGCCCTGCGCATGGAGCTGCACGAGAAGGTCAACGGTCTCGGCATCGGCGCGCAGGGTCTCGGCGGGCTCACCACGGTGCTGGATGTGAAGATCCTGACCTACCCGACCCATGCCGCCTCGCTCCCGGTCGCCATGATCCCCAACTGCGCCGCGACGCGGCATCTGGAATTCACGCTCGACGGCTCCGGGCCGGTTGCACTCATCCCGCCGAGCCTGGACGATTGGCCTCCGATCACCTGGGACGCGGCTGCCGGGACGCGCCGCGTCCATCTCGACGGACTGACCCGCGAGGACATCGCGACCTGGCAGCCGGGCGAGCGCCTCCTGCTCTCGGGCAAGCTGCTGACCGGTCGGGACGCCGCGCACAAACGCATCGCCGATCTCCTGGACCGAGGCGAACGCCTGCCGGACGGCGTGGATCTCACCAACCGCTTCATCTACTACGTCGGCCCCGTCGACCCGGTGCGCGACGAGGTCGTGGGTCCGGCCGGACCGACCACGGCCACACGGATGGACAAGTTCACCGACCAATTGCTGGAGCGCACAGGTCTGATCGGGATGATCGGCAAGGCCGAGCGCGGGCCCGCTGCGATCGACGCCATCAAGAAGCATGGAGCGGTCTACCTGATGGCCGTCGGCGGCGCGGCCTTCTTGGTCGCCAAGGCGATCAAGTCGTCGCGACTCGTCGCCTTCGAGGATCTGGGGATGGAGGCGATCCGCGAATTCGAGGTCGAGGACATGCCGGTCACCGTCGCCGTCGACAGCCGCGGCGAATCTGTTCATCAAACCGGGCCGGCCAAATGGCGCAGCACGATCGGGCTGATCCCGGTGGAGGTCATTTAATGGAAAGCTATCGCGCATTTCGAATTCATCAAGACGAACAGGGCCACCGCGCCGGTCTCGAGGCACTGCCCAAACAGGTCCCCGAAACGGGCGAGGTCCTGGTCCGGGTCGCCTATTCGAGCGTCAATTACAAGGATGCACTCGCCGGCACGGGGCGCGGGAAGATCCTGCGCACCTTCCCGCTGGTCGGCGGGGTGGATGCCGCCGGCATCGTGGAGCAATCCAACGACCCCGCTTACCGTGCGGGGGATGCGGTCGTCGCGACGGGCTGGGGCCTGAGCTTCGACCACGACGGCGGCTATGCCGAGTATCTGCGCGTCCCTGCAACCTGGTTGACGCCGATTCCGGTCGGGTTGGACCCGCGCTCGACCATGATCCTGGGCACCGCGGGATTCACCGCGGCACTGGCGGTCCACCGCATGCAGGTCAACGGCCAGCGCCCCGAGATGGGTCCTATCCTGGTGACGGGCGCAAGCGGCGGGGTTGGATCCATGGCGATCGCGATCCTCGCCCGGCTCGGCTACGAGGCGGTCGCACTCTCGGGGAAACCGGAGCTTGCGGACTGGCTGACGTCAATCGGCGCCGCGCGCATCATCGGGCGCGATGCACTGGCCGATGCGAAGCGGCCGCTGGAGAAGGCCCTCTGGGGCGGCGCTATCGACAATGTCGGCGGCGAGACCCTGGCGCAGATCACGCGCACCATAGTCCCGAACGGGAACATCGCCAGCATCGGTCTGGCCGGCGGTCACCAACTCGAGACCACCGTGATGCCCTTCATCCTGCGCGGCGTGAGTCTGCTCGGTTGCAACTCGGTCGATGTCCCGCAGACGCTACGCGCCGATCTGTGGGGGCATCTGGCGAGCGACTGGCGCCCGGCCGACTTCGACCTGCTACTCGGAGAGACCGTCGATCTGGATGGCCTGCCACAGGTCTTCGAGGCGATGCTCGCGGGGAAGACTCACGGGCGGATCCTGGTGGAGGTCGCACCCCCATCCGACACGAACGGCGGCTAAACCGCGTCCAGAGCGAGATGCTCACTTTCGAGTGAGTTCGACGTTTGGTGCATTCACGGCCCTTAGCGGAGACGCGGTTTAGAATTATATATTTTTTAATACCTTAAACCGCGCCGGCTCCGACAAACTACACATATCGCGTCGGGCGAGGTTTAAGGGCCGTAGGATGGGTAGAGCGAAGCGAAACCCATCCTCCCCGCGCCAAGGTCCGTGCGAGCCACCACAAGCCGAAGGCCTCGATCGTTAGCCCGGCCGGTAGGGTGGACGAGCGAGAGCGAAGTCCACCGATCCCCGCGCCGGCGCTGGTGGACTGCGCTGCGCTTGCCCTCCGGCTACGGCGCAAAGCGGTCGATGTGGCCCGCGTTATGAGCACGGCCCAACCGCCGGCGCAAGGTGTGCCTCCTATCGTCAGCACAACGGATTCAATTCGGGAACCGGCGACGCAAAGGCGCGAAGGGCGCAAAAAAACCGGCCCGAGCATGCTCGGGCCGGTTTGCATCCCTTCAGGACGCCTTCTTGTAATAGTGGTGAACCTCGTCGTCACGATAATGGCTGTCGGTCCAGCAGCGCGGCAGCAACTCGTCCGAGATGAACATCAGCTCGGCCTTGTCGAACGTCTCCGGCTCCTGGGCCTCTTCACCATAGTGAAAACGGCCGACGATCTTCGGGTGCATCGGATTGAACAGGTCCCGCTGACTGAGGACCTCGATCATCTTGCCGGTAGTGCGATGTTTCAGAAACACGGCTTGACCTCCTGCGCAAGGGCTTGATCCGTCGTCTTCAAGTATGGCACCGGGTCAGCCCTTGGCAAGGTCCGGCGCCGGGCCCATGAACCCGGCCACAACGACGACGTTGCGCTGTAGGGTGGACAAGCGCAGCGCAGTCCACCAGCGCCGGCGCGGGGTTTGGTGGGCTTCGCTCTCGCGCGTCCACCCGACCTGCCCGTCTGACGAACGACGCCAGTTCCGGCAATGCCCTCCGACGCATCTCAGCCGACGTGCTCGGCGGCTTGTGCCGGCGTCAGGGTCTTGATCGACAAGGCGTGCAACTCCCCGCTCGCGATCTGCGGCTTGACGGTATCCATCACCAGACGCTGCTTCTTGATCGGCGTGAGACCTTCGAAGACCTCGCTCACGACGACGGCGTCGAAATGACTGCCGTCTCCGGAGACCTGGACCTCGGCGCCGGGGATGCCCTGGCGGATGAGTTGTGCGACAGCTTCGATTTCCAACGGATACTCCTTAACCGCGCCCAGCGCGGTATGCGATGATTTTGGATGGGATCGGACCCGGCAGACTTGACGACCGCTGGAGATGGTGCTCTTTAAGATAATAAAAGATATATCGTTTTTAACCGCGCCCCCGCTAAGGGCCGTGGATGCACCCAACGTCGGACTCACTCGAAAGTAAGCACCTCGCTCTGGACGCGGTTTGATCGCCTCGATTCCTGTTGACGCCCCCGGCAAGCTGTCGCTGCAGCGCCAGCTTGCCGCCGACTTTATAAGATAAGGCTTTGTACTCGCGGAGCAAGCACGGAGAGCAGGCGGCACGGCATGGGCGACACCCCGTTCCGCCCACCAACGGGCGCACTCACGACCCCAAACGGTGGACCCAAACCCGCTCTTGGCTCGGATCGAGCTGCCGCGCCTGCTCGATGTCGCGGCCGTGGTGCGTGAAAAGGATCACCTGGGTCTTGGCCGAGAAGTCGGCCAGGGTCGCGAGTGTGGCGAGCGCGCGCTCGTCGTCGAACTGGATGAGGATGTCGTCGACGACGAACGGCATCGGCTCGGCGGCTTGGAGATACTGCTCCAGATTGGCGAGGCGCAGCGCCAGATAGAGCTGATCACGGGTGCCCGTGCTCATCGCCTCCACGCGCAGCCGCTCGCCGCTGTTGCGCAGACCGACCAAGACGGGCTGGTCGGCCTCGTCGAAATCGGTCTCGACCGCACTGAAGGCGCCGCAGGTCAAGCGCGCGAAATAGCGGCTCGTGCGCCCGAGGATTGGGTCGCTGTTTTGGCGGCGGAAGCGTTCGATCTCGTCGCGCAGGATGCGGGCCCCGAGCTTGATTCGGACGTACTGCTCGGCATGGGTGCGGATGCCGGCGAGGATCTGTTGGGCCTCCTCGGCGAGCGCGGCGGCGGTGCCCTCTCCGCCCATTGCCTTGAGTGCACGATCGGCGTCGGCCTTCTCCTCGATCAGCGCGCGGTGCGCCGGACGCAGCTCCTGCTCGAGGCGCGCATCGATCTCGGCCAGCCGCATGACGGCCCGATCCAGATCGACGGCGGCCGCCTCCTGTGCGAGCGCGTCGATCCCGAGGCCGTCACCGGCACGCATGAGTGCGCGCTCCACATCCGCAAGCTCGGCGGCGAGTCGCCGCCGGTCGCGCACGCGCTCCTCGATCAGCGGCAATTGCTCCGGCGCTTCGCACGCGGCCTGTCGACAGAGCTCGGCGAGGACGCGATCGGCCGCAGCGATTGCCGTCTCCGACTCGCGAATCTCCCCCTCGGTGCGACTCGCCTGGGCACGCAACTCTTCGAGTCGTGTCTTGACGGCACGTTGCTCGTCGAGCCGCACGTGCAGCGTCAAGATCGCCTCCTCCACCGGACGGTCAAGCAGATCGACCGCGAGCCGACCGAGACAGTCGCGGGTCTGCGCGACGAAGGCGATGGCATCCCGATCGATACCCGCGATGCGTGACCTCAAGAGGGTCCCGGCCTCGACCTTCGCCACCGCATCCGCGATCACCTGAAGATCGTCCGAGACCTCGCCCGGGCCGGCATCCGGCGCGAGCCCAAGCTCGGTCATGAGGGCCGTCCAGTCCGCCTGCCATGCGGCGTGCGCGGTCTCCGCATCCGAGAGCTCGCGGCTCAGGCGTCTCGTACGTTCTTGGAGCTCCGCGACCTCGTGCTCCAACGCGAGGCGCGCACGCGCGCCGTCTTCCGCGACGCGTTGTCGACCCTCGGCCAATCCGATGAGCGCGCCGAGCTCGGGCGTGGCGAGTGCCGAGGATCCGGGCTCGACAGCCGCGTCTCGGGTGCCGAGTGCGCTCAGGAGGGCCACGCGATGCGATGCCCGCACGGCCTCGCGGGAGAGGATGCGTTCCCGCAGCGCGTCGGCTTGGCGGATGTGCTCGCGCAGCCGCACCGCACGCGCAAGCCAGGGCAGCATCTCGGCCGGCGGCAGCGGGGTCACGCCGCAGGGCGACCAGAGTCCATGCCATGCCTCCTCGGAACGGATGACAGACACCGCCAGCGCGCCCAGCGCGCGCTCGGTCTCGTCAAGCTCACGCTGCGCGACCTCCAGTCGTGCGCGGGTCGTCGCCCGGTCATGGACGCGCCCTGCCTCGCGACGCAGCCGATCGGCGACCTCGTCGGCCACGGCCAGCGACCCCTCGAAGGCATCCGCAAGGGAGGTTTCGGCGTCGTACAACCGCGCCTCGGCGCCGACATCCTCGTCCGCGAGCCATGCCCGCTTCACGAGCAGCCAGCCCCGATCGCGATGCGCGCGGGACTGCGCCAGATCATCCTCGGACGGCACCGAGCCGCTCAGCTCCGCCACACGCAGAGCCTCGTCGCAGCGCAAACGCTCGGCGACCACATCCGAACGCTTCGACTCCAGTGCCTGCCGTTGCTCGATCAGCGCGCGGGTGTCGTCCGCGAAGCGTCGCAGACTCTCCTCGTCCGGCAGCGGTGCGGCGAGTAGATCGGCCAACCCGCCCGACCAGAGACCCAGTGCGGACAGCCCCTGCTCGCACGTCTTCAGCTGCGCCGCCAGCGCGAGGCGTTCCTCGACGAGCGCCTGATCCAGGTCTCCGGCACGGCGCGCGGCATCGAGCGCGGTCTGCAGATCGGTCGAGACGACTGCCGCGGGTAGCTCGGCCAGCGCCGCGGCACGCAGCCCGAGGCGCTCTTGCGTCTCGGCGAGATCGGCACGGGTCTTGGCGAGCGCGTCGACCACGGCGGCCTTGCGGGCACCGAGATCGGTCGCACGGCGTCTGCGCGAGAGCAGCGGCTTGAGTCGGGTCACATCGGCAGGAACAGGCTCCCGCGTGAGGTCCGAGCGCACCTGCTGCAGCAGCGCGCTCGCCTCGGATTCTCGGCCCGCCAGCTCGGCGACCAGCTCGGCGCGATCTTGCGCCGCCTTGCGATGGCTGCCGAGCCGCTCGCGCAGGTCGTCGATCGACTCGGACTCCCGGAGCAGATCTTCCGATACGGCATCGCTGAGCTCGCCAACCAGCACGCGCAACCCATCGAGCCGGTGCTGTGCATTGGCTCGGGCCTCGTCGGCACGAGCCAGTTTTGCGACCGCCTCCTCGCGGCGGGTCGCGAAATCCTCGGCAAGCACGGGCACGGTGCCGATCCCCTCCAATTGCTCCCGCAGCCGAGACATGCGCACCAGATCCGGGAGGGTGCGCCGAATGCGTTCGAGCCGGCTGCGCTCGAGCGTCATCTGAGCGATCTCCGTATCCATCGCCGCCAGCTCGCGAATCGCCCGATCGAGCGACGCCTTGGACTGCTCCCACTCACGGACCGACAGACTCGCATCGCGCAGACGACGTTCGGTCTCGCCGAGCTCGCCGATCAGCGCGTTGATCCGCGGCTTGGACGCGCGGGGCAGAAAAAGTCCGTTGGCCTCTTGGTCGAGTCGATCCAGAACCCGGTGGATCGCGGTGGCGCCGAGCGCGGTCCCGAACAGCGCCTCGGCCTCCCTGCCGCGCTCTTCGAGCAGGGTTTGGCCACCGCCGACCAGGCTCTCGTAGTCGATCCCGAAGAGGCGCTCGAACAGGCCGTCGTCCACCTCGCCCAGGAAGGGCAGCAGCGCATCCTCGCCGATCGCCTTTCCGTCCGGATCGAGCAGGGTGCTCTTGCGGCCCTTGCGTCGGACGAACGCAAGCTCCTCGCCGTTGCGGTTGCGCAGACGCCCGCCGAGACGCAGCTCCTGCTTGCCGTGTCGAAAGTCATCGCGGGTGCGCTCGTGAATCCCGAACAGCAAGCCGCGCAGTGCGCGCAGTGCCGAGCTTTTTCCGGCCTCGTTGGGACCGAAAACCAGGTGCAGGCCCTCGCAGCCGCCGCTCAAATCGAGTCGGCGGTCGGTGAAGGGTCCGAATGCGCGCAGGTCGAGTTCCAGGAGCTTCATACGTCGGTCTCCGGGCCGGCGCCTTGCCCGCGCAGCCGCTCCACCAGAAGCGCCTTCACGTCTTCGAGGCAGTCGGACAGATACGCGGGGTCCGACGGTTCGAACGGGTCATCGCCGCCGCGCAAAGCGGGCGGCAGCTTGAGTGCCAGCGCGTCGACCTCCTCGCTCAGGGCGGAAAGACGCTCGCCGTCGACCTCCAGGGCGTGGATGGTGCGCAGCAGGCCGCCGAAGGCATCCTCGCGCGACAGCTCGGACACCGCCGCCGACGGATGCGTCTCCACGACCAGCTTCTCGATCCAAACATCGGCCAAACCGGAGGATGAGACCAAGGCCCGGCACTCGTTGACCAAGCGCTCGTGCTCGGCGTGCAGACGCGAATGGATCGGACTGCGCCCGATGAGATGCAGACGTGTGGCGAGAAGACGGTTCTCGGCCGCGTCCGACGCCTCGGCAAGCGCATGCTCGACCAGCGGGAGGATCTGATCCAGGCTGCGCACGTCGGTCACATCCACCGGACAGATGGCCCAACGTACGACATCGAGCGCCCGTGGCTCGATCTCCACGACCTGGCCCTCCTCGACCCGCACAAGCGTGCAGCCTTTCGGCCCGGTCTCGCGGATATGGCGGCCCTGGATGTTGCCCGGAAAGACAATGTAGGGGTCCTCCGCGATCAACTCGCGCTGGTGAACATGCCCGAGCGCCCAATACTGGTAGCCTTTCGCTCTCAAGCCATCCAGTGTGCAGGGCGCGTAGGGCTCATGACCGGGTCGACCGTCAAGCGAGGTGTGGAGCAATCCGATGTTGAAGAGTGCGGGATCGCCTTGCGGATAGGCCCGGCTCAGATCGTCCGTCACCGCGCGGCTCGGAAACCCTTGACCGTGGATGGCCACGCCGAGGTGCTCGAGGACCCAGGTCTCGGGCGCGCGCGTGGCGAAGACCGAGAGATTCGGCGGCGGACGCAGCGCCTTGGTGATCTGGCTTGCGGCATCGTGGTTGCCGGCGATCAGGAAGACCGGGATCCCGTGATCGTTGAGACGACCCATCTGGCCGGAGAAGAAGAGTCCGGTGTTGTAGTCGCGCCAGTCCCCGTCGTAGATGTCGCCGGCCAGCAGGACGAAGTCGACCGACTCCTCGACCGCGAGTGCGACCAGATTCTCGAAGGCCCGGCGGGTCGCGCCGCGGATCTCCTCGACCGGTGCACCCTCGTAGCGTTCGAGTCCGCGCAGCGGGCTGTCGAGATGCACATCGGCGGCATGCAGGAATCTCAAGGCGATCTCCTCGTTCCGTGGGTTTTGGTCCGTGTCACCGATACCGCGTCGGCGAAGCAGACCGTTTCGCGCTCGATTTTCAGTTGCGCAGCGCCATATCCGCGTTGTGTCGGGATCAATTCAACCAGAAGAGGCCGCCGATGATCCGATCCAAGATCACTCAGCGAGAGCAATCGGACCCGCCGCCGCGTCGGCATGACACCGACACCGCTCGCGCCTGGTCGCTGATTCTGAGTGCCGCTCGACTGGCACGCAACGCGGCTTGGTCGCTCGAACATCCGTTGGCCATGCGTGCCGACCCCGACGGACGGGTGTCGCCGGTCGATCCGGCGCATCGCTCGCAAGCGGATCTGCTCTGGCTCCCTCACGAGGGCTGGCGCACGGGAGACCGGGCTGCGGATCGCACCGAGGATTGCCATGGCGAGGATCCGGCGCGCGCACTCTTTGATCTTTACCTGCCCTTTTGCCGCCCGCATCCGGGTCCGGTGGAGGTCATCGCCCATCTCGGTCAGAGCATCGACGGCTACATCGCCACGTCCGACGGGGACGCCCGCTTCGTGACCGGGAAGGCCAACATTCGCCACCTCCACCGCATGCGCGCGCTCAGCGATGCCGTGTTGGTCGGGGCCGAGACCGTCGCCGCGGACGATCCGCGCCTGACCACGCGGCTGGTCGCCGGACCGAATGCGATGCGGGTGGTCTTGGACCCGCGCCGACGTCTCTCCCCCGAGCGTCATCTGTTCAACGACGGCGAGTCCGAGACACTGCTCTGCTGCGATCGCGCCCGCATCCGGCCCGGCGAGCAGCGTCACGGGCAAGCCGAGCTGATCGGGGTACCGGCCATGTCCGACGGGCTCGATCTGGGCGCGCTCCTGGGCACCCTCGCGGAGCGGGGTTTGCGCAGGATCTTCATCGAAGGCGGCGGGACCACGGTCTCGCGGTTCCTTGAGGCCGGGCTGCTCTCGCGCCTGCAGATCGCGGTCGCCCCGCTCGTGATCGGCAGCGGTCGGCCGGGTGTGCGGCTGCCGCCGACCGCCCGTCTGGCGGATGCCTTGCGCCCGGCAACGCGCATCTTCCGTATGGGCGAGGATGTGCTCTACGATTTCGACCTGAGCGCGGGAGCGCCTGATCATTCCACCGATGCAAGCCCCCAAATGTCGATGGACGAAGCTGCGGTCAACCGAGCGGAGCTCTCCCGCATCCGCTAAACCGCGTCCAGAGCGACATGCGTCATTTTCATGTTGCTTCTGGCTTCGGAGATGTCCTCGATCTCGGTAAGAAGCGGTTTATGATTTAATATTTTTCAATACCTTAAGCCGCGCCAGCTCCGACGGTCGTCGGGGCCGGCGCGGTCAAGCCAATCCAACAAATGACGCATACCGCACCACGCGCGGCTTAAGCCCGCCGGGGGATGGCGAGAAGATCGCGATGACCGACGTTGATTCGGGAACAACCGCGCTCGACGGCAGCAAGCCGGACCGCCTCCCAGTGCGCGATCCCCGCCTGATCCGATGCGGTCACCTCTTCGCGGGCTGCCCGGGACCAGCCGCGGATCAGGGCCGTCTGCAGCGCCCGTTCCGAGCGCCGGATACGCCAGTCGCTCGTCCGTACCTCGACCCAATAGCCCTGTGCGGCCGCCAGGATCGCCAAGCGACCGTTCGCGCCGGGACCCAGCGCCGGACCGAATCCCTTATCGCGACCCTGGTGGCGATTCACCGCCTCGATCACCTCGCGATCGAGGCTCAAGGCGGGCTCGAAGGCCACGCGGCCGTCGTAGGTCAAGGCCATCAGGATCGGCACCTGGACCTTCGCGCATTGCGAGACGAGCCCGGCGAGCCAGGTCTCGGACACCAGGTCGAGCAGCGCCGAGGCGGTAACCAACCCGATGCCTTCGATCGGAAGCTCGGCTAGGTCGCGCGCGAGGTCGAAACGACGGGTCGCCAGCGTGCAGTTCAGATCAGGAGTGCAGGTCAGATGAGGCTCGGCCCCCGTGACCCGTCGATCGGTCGCGTCCCAATCAAAACCCGATGCCTCCGCCCAGGCGTGGGTCTCGTCCGCCAAACGATCCAAAAGGTCGGTGTCCGCATCCAGACAGAGCCATGACTGCGCACCGCCCAAGACCGGCGCCAGTGCACGCAGGTTGGAGCCGGTCCCGCACCCAAGATCAAGTACCTTCAAAGGCGATCTCTTCGGAAGATGCGGGCGCAGCAAGAGCGGAAGATCCGCCGCGCGGGCCCGCACATCCGCGGGTCCGCGCAGTCTCAACCAATCGACGTCGAAATCACCCATTGCACACCTCGTCGAGGACATCCATGAAATCGGTGCTGGCAGCGTCCCATGAGCGGAGTCGGGGGAGTGCCGACCGCGCGCCCGCAACGAGCCCGGCGCGGAGCCCCGAGTCATCGAGGACCCGTGCCAAGGCGGCGCGAAGTGCTGCAGGATCGTCCGGCTCTACCAAGAGCCCCGCATCCCGGGGTACCAGACTCGGGATCGGCCCGGTCCGGGTACTGACGATCGGTAGACCACGCGCCAGTGCCTCGGTCAGGACCATCCCGTAACCCTCGAAGCGCGTCGGCAGAACGAAAAGGTCGGCCCGGTGATAGAGCGCCGCAAGCTGAGACTCGTCGACCTCGCCCGTGAACCGAACGCGCTCGCTCAGACCCGATTGATCGGAGAAACGCTGCACGGCCGCACTCGTCGCGGGGCAACGGGTCAAGCTGCCGACACAGTCGAGCCGCCAGGAACGCTCCGTCAGGGAGGCGAGCGCCTGCAGGAGGATATCGTGGCCCTTGCGAGGTGTGATGGCGGCAACGCATAGCAGGTTCGGCGCGGACGCCCCGGATCCGACTGCAAGAGGCGCGACATCCGTTCCGGGCTCCACCACACGGATCCGAGTCCGCGAGACCCCGTAGTCGCCGGCGAGCAGATCCGCGGTCGCGTCGCTGGTCACGACGACCAGACGCGCGGAGGCCAGGGCGGCGGTCTCGCCGATGCGCAAGGCTTCCACGCGCGTCGGGTCGAGACCTGTTTCCAAGGCAAGAGGATGATGGACGAGCGCGATCAGGCCCAAGCGCCCTCGATGGCGCGCGGCACTCTCACCCAGCAACCCGAAGGCCAGTCCATCGACGACGACACTGGTGCCGTCCGGGAGTCCCGCGAAACACCGCTCCGCCTCGACCAATGCCGCGACCGTCGGACGAGGGAAGCTGTCGTCGAGGCGCTCGATCTTGACCCACCGACCCGCATGGATCAGGCCGTCGATGATCCGCCGATCGTAACGATAACCGCCGGTCGGTATGCTCGGATCGCCCGGGATCAGGAACCTGAGCGGACCCGAGGCACTCACGGGCGAGCCGGAGGCGGCAGCTCCGACGCATAGGCCGCCCAGGCGACGTGTGACTCGCTCAACTGCACGCGCAGTGACGTGATCGCATGAGCCCCCTTCCCGAGCGCGCCCGCGCTCAACTGCGCGGCCATGCGATCGAAGATGACACGCGCGAGAAATTCGGTCGAGGTGTTGCGGCCCTGGAAGTCCGGCTCCTCGTCCAGATTTCGATAGTCCAGATCGGCCAAGAGCGCACGCAGTGTCTGGCTGGCGAGCCCGATGTCCACCACCAATCCGTCCGCGTCAAGCTCGGGACGGCGGAACTCCACATCCACCACATAGGTAGCCCCGTGCAGCCGCTGTGCCGGTCCGAAGACCTCCCCTCGAAAGCTATGCGCGATCATGATGTGGTCGCGGACACAGACGCTGAACATGGTGTCTCCTCCCCCGGTTTTTGTACACGCGTAAAGAAGTAAAGAATAACCGAAACGGCCTGCGCGGGCGCAGCGATCCACAGACGGGATCCGCCCGGGATCCGTTGGGGTATCATCCGGACTATCGACAGAGTCAGTGCCGGAGTGCGGCCATGATGCGCAAGACCTTGCCCATCGGTATCCAGACCTTCCGCGAGATCCGCGAGGAGGACTATTACTATGTCGACAAGACCGGGTTTGCCCTGAAACTCATCGAAACCGGCAAGTATTACTTCCTCTCGCGCCCGCGCCGTTTCGGCAAATCGCTGTTTCTCGATACCCTCGGCGAGCTGTTTTCCGGCAATGAACCGCTGTTTCGGGGGTTGCACGCGCACGAGCGCTGGGACTGGGGGCGGCGCTTTCCGGTGGTTCGCTTGAGCTTCGCCGACGGGGTGATCCGCAGCCGCACGGAGTTGGACGAGAAGATCGGCGAATTGCTGGACGAGAATGCGCAGGCATTGGGTGTGGAGATGACGCATCGCAGTCTCTCGGGGCGATTCTCGCAACTGATCCGCCACACCGCCGAGGCGCATGGCGAGCGCGTGGTGGTGCTGGTCGACGAGTACGACAAGCCGATCCTGGACAACCTACTCCAGCTCGAACCCGCCCGCGAGATCCGCGACGGTCTGCGCAACATCTATTCCGTGATCAAGGGGTCGGATGCCCACATCCGCTTTGCCTTTCTCACCGGCGTGTCGAAATTCAGCAAGGTCAGTCTTTTCTCGGGCCTGAACAATCTCAACGACATCACGGTCGATGTCCCCTACTCGGCGATTTGCGGCTACACCGAGTCGGATCTCGAGAGCGTCTTCGCGCCCGAGCTCGGCGGCCTCGACCGCGACCGGATTCGCGCCTGGTACAACGGCTATAACTGGACCGGCGAGTCGGTCTACAACCCCTTTGATCTCCTGCTGCTGTTCGACAAGCACGAGTTCCGTCCCTGGTGGTTCGAAACCGCCACGCCGACCTTCTTGGTCGACCTGCTCGCCGCGCGCCACACCTTCCTCCCCCGGCTGGAGGGCCTGCTCACCAGCGAGCATCTGCTCTCCGCCTTCGATGTCGATCACATCGCGACCGAGGCCCTCTTGTTTCAGACCGGGTATCTGACGATCGACGCCGTTGTCCCCGTCGGCGACATCCTCCGATACCGTCTGCGCTATCCGAATCAGGAGGTCCGTGCCGGTCTCAACGGGGCCCTGCTCGAGCAGCTCACCGCGCGCGACGCCGCCACCGTCGAGCACAGCGCGCGCCTCTACGCCCTGCTTCAAGCCAACGACTTCCCGGGTCTGGAGCAGCTCTTCACCGCCTTTTTCGCCGGCATCCCGGCCGACTGGTACCGCAACAATCCGATCGCCCGATACGAGGGCTACTACGCCAGCGTCTTCTACGCCTATTTCGCCTCGCTTGGACTGGACCTGACCCCGGAGGACACCAGCAACCAAGGCCGGCTCGATCTCGCCCTGCGTTTCAACGGCCAGGTCTATCTTTTCGAATTCAAGGTGGTGGAGCTGGTCCCGGAGGGGGGCGCGCTTCGGCAGCTCAAGGACCGCGGCTATGCCGAGAAATACCGCGCATCGGGTCAGCCGATCCATCTCGTGGGCGTGGAATTCAGCCGGGAAAAACGCACCGTGGTTGGGTTCGAGGTCGAAACCATCAGCGCTTGATCATGAATACCGGATGCGGTGCATCAGCACATCGCCCGGATCCGTTGCCAAACGTACCTGTACGGCCGGCAGATCATCGAACGCATCCTCGCCGCTGATCAGGACATCCAGCGCAGGATCCGCAAGCAGACTCAGTGCGAGACCGAGGCGCCGACGATAGTCCCAGCGCGCGCGCTGTGCCGTGGCGACCTGGCCGACTTGGGAGGAGCGCAACGTCAGGCGGCGTCGGTGGAAGGCCGCGCCCAACGTGAGCGTCACAGGCGTCGTGCCGTACCAGCTCAGTTCCAGGACGGTCGCCTCGAAGCCGGCTAGGGCGAGCGCCTGCTCCAAGCCCGCCGACGAGCCGCTGGCGTGGATGACGAGGTCGACGTCCCCGCGCGCATCCGCGGGCAGAGCAAAATCGACCCCGAGCCGCTCGGCGATGTCGGCACGGCGCGGATTGATGTCGATCAGCTCGACCCGGCAGCCCGGGATCCGCGCGGCTAACCAAGCGCAGAGGACCCCGACCGATCCGGCACCGATGACGGCGATCCGATCGCCGATCCGCGGCGCAGCATCCCAGAGACCATTGACGGCAGTCTCGAGGTTCGCGGCCAGCACCGCTCGCCCGGGCGCAACCGCGTCGGGAATCCGATGCAATGCCTCGACCGGGACGCAAAAGGCGCTCTGATGCGGATAAAGACAGAAGACCACCTGGCCGATCCAATCGGCAGGCCCTGCCTCGACCCGACCGACATTGCAGTAACCGTACTTGACCGGCCAGGGAAAATCGCCGGCTTGAAAGGGTGCGCGCATTCCGGCGTATTCGCTCGGCGGAACCTCGCCGCGCAACACGAGCGCCTCGGTCCCGCGGCTGATTCCCGTATAGAGGGTCCTCACCAGTGCTTCACCCGGGCCGGGCGGCGCAAGCAGTCCCTCGCGCAGCTCGCCTTGCAGAGGGCCGGTGACCCAATAGGCACGGGCACAGGTCGGGGCGTCTCGCTCCGACAGCGTCAGGCGCGAGATGCTCGCGCTCCTAATCGACTCGTCGGGCATAGATGTCTCCCGAGTTGGCGTCCTGCGGCAGCGTCTTCAGCCAGTCCTCCACGGCGGCGGCATCGACCCAGGCGTCGTGGACAAAGACATAGGACTCGCCGAGAACGGCGTTGAATTGCGAATAGCCGAGCCTCCGACACTCGGCCAAGGCACTGAGCCCGACGGCCTTCTGGATCGTCGTCAATTCGAACGACAGTGCATCGGCCGGCCGGGTCAATCCACCGAGCACCTCGGCCTCGTAACCCTCGACATCGATCTTGATGAAGCGCGGCATGCCGTGGCGCTCGATCAGATCGTCCAACCGCGTGCAGGCGACCTCGATCGCGCCGTCCCAATGCTGCGACTCCCATCCCCGCGCATCCCGCGCCGCCGAGATGAAGCCGGTCGAGAGCGTGCTCACCGTCGGGTTGGCACGGTTGAGGCGCAAATCCGCCCGACCCGACGCGCGCCCGACCGCCGTCGACTCGATCCGCACCGCCGGATCTCGCCCGTAGAGCCAGCGTAGGGTTCGCACCAATGCCGGCTGCGGCTCCACGGCCAGCACACGGGCGCCGATCCGCCGGAAGCAGCCGATGCGATCGCCGACATGACTGCCGATGTCGAAGGCCAGATCGCCCGGGGCGAGGAATGCGCGATAGAAGGCGTCCATACGGGCACGACGCCGGTGCAGATAGTAGATCCCGAGCGAACGCACCACGCCGAGAGCGGTCCGCAGACCATCTCGCCCGGCAACAGTGCGATCAGTCAACACCGATGGAGTCCGCGGCCACCTGATCCGTGGCCGGAACATACCCGCGCCGCCGGCCGATTGCGGGCAATCCGAGCGAGCGGATCAAGGGCGGCGGATCGACCTCCTCCGGGATCCGCCAGAAGCCGATCCGCGCCAGCCATGCGCCGAAGACCGGCCAGGCGGTCAGTACCGCGATGGGCACGGCAAGTAAGGCCCCGAAGATGAAGGGGGACAGAAAGACCGCCCCGGCGGCGTCGGTCGAGATCAACCAGAGCAGTGCCGCAACGCCGAAGAGCGTCTGCGGCCAGAGCCGACGCAAGGCCTGCGTCACCTTCAGCCGATGGGTCTCGCGACGCTGCGGTGACCAGACGATCGCCTTGCCGAACACGAGCCCGCCCATGAAGAGCGTATGCGCCAAGGCCATGACGGGTGCGAGCAGGGTCGAGAAGAGGATCTCGCCGAAGGCGCCGGCCAGCAAACGAGGACCGCCGCCGAAGGCGGCGCGACCGTCTCGGGAGAGCAGCAAACTGCCCAGTGTCGCGAGCTTGGGCGCGAAGACCATCGTCATGATGAGCCCGAACAGCGACCAGCCGAGGACCGGATCGAACATCGGCCCGGCCTCGGGCACACGTCCGATCTGCAGGGCCGCAAGTGTCATGAAGAGGACCCAGGCCGGCGAGCCGATGAACATGAGGATCGCCAGGACCAGCTGAACCCGCCCGATCGGGTGCAGCCCCGGAGTCCCGAGCAAACGCAGGTATTGGAGGTTGCCCTGACACCAACGCAGGTCGCGTCTGATGAATTCGACCAAGGTCGGCGGATTCTCCTCCCAGCTTCCGTGCTCCAGGGGCAGCACCCGAACCGCGTAGCCGGCGCGGCGCATCAACACTGCCTCGACCTGATCGTGACTCAAGATCCAACCGCCGAGCGGCGGGCGACCCGGCAGCGGGTCGAGTCGACAGTGCTCGCGAAAGGGCTTCACGCGCAGGAGCGCGTTGTGGCCCCAGTAAGGCCCGCTGTCGCCCTGCCACCAGGCACTGCCGAGCGAATAGGAGCGCATCCCGAGGCGCATCCCGAACTGAAAGATCCGTGCAAATGCACTCGTCGAAGGCAAGCCGACAATCAAACTCTGCAGAATACCCAGACGCGGGTTGCGCTGCATGATGCCGACCATATGCAGAATCGTTTCCGGTGCCATGAGGCTATCGGCGTCCAACACCAGAGCGAAATCGAACCCGTCGCCCCAACGCGACATGAAATCCTGGATGTTACCCGCTTTGAAACCGGGGTTGTCCGGGCGGCGCCGATAACGGATGCTCATCTGCGGCGACCAGCGCTCGCGCAAGCGCCGAATGCTCGTCTCTTCGGCCTCGATGCATTCGGGCCACGTGGAGTCGCTGAGAACGAAGATTTCGAACGCCTGTCCATTCTCAGACTGATGGAGGCCCTGGATCATCCGATCCAGGTGATGCACGACCCGGTCGGCATCCTCGTTGCGAATGCAGCTCAGGATGGCGGTCTTGGAGGTGACGGCGTTCGGCGGGTCGCCTTGGAGCGGACAGACGACGGCGGCCGGGTCGCGATGGCGACGCATCAGAACAAACCCGATGACGGCATTCCAGAAGCCGATGACGGTCCAAGGCAGGGTCAACGCGAAGCACAGGGTCAGAACCGCATCGAGAAGGTCGAAGCCGCCGCTCGACAGTGTGGCGACCATGAGGGCGATCGCGCCTGCGATCGTAGCGAGAACCAAAAAGAAGAATAGGGCGCGACGGCGCGCCATCGCTGCCGCACCGTCGTCTAAACCATGGGGATCGGTGTCGTGCGTAGGGGTCGAGGCGCGGTCCATCAGCATCCGATACTCCGAACAAATGACCGCGACATCAGCGGGCCAGAGCGTCTATAAAGATCGGTCTTACGGAATTCGCACCGCGACCGCATGTCGGCTCGGATTGCAAACCTCCTCGCTTGCGGGCTAGGTCGGTGCGAAGACGAAGAAGTCAAGAAACGGCCGATCGGCGTGCCCTTCGACCGTCATCGCGTTATCCTTGACCTTAATTGATCAATCGCAATGTCCCGGGCTTGGCCGGGACCCCGGCAAAGAACTCAACGCTATGAGCCAAATGCAACGACGGGGCTTGCCCCACACCTTATCCCTTTCCATCAAGGCCCTGGGTGCCTGCGCGCTGCTTCTGACCCTCACGGGTTGCACGGAGCTGGCACGCTTCATCGGCAAGGCCGACCCGAAGCCGGAGGAAGCGGTCGTCGCCGAGGAGACAACGACCCCGCCGGCGGACGACCGGGTCGAAGGGCCTGTCCAGAAACCGAAACCCTCCAAACTTTACGAGTGGAACGGCGACGGGCGCAGGGTCTCGCGCATCGTCATCGATACGGACAAGCAGCGGGCAAGCTTCTTCGTCGGCGAAGACGAGATCGGCTGGAGCACCGTCGCCAGCGGCCTGCCCAAGCACCCGACGCCGACCGGCCAATTCGCCGTGATGGAAAAGGTCGAGAACAAGCGCTCGAACCTCTACGGAAAGGTCGTGAAGAACGGCAAGGTCGTCCGTGCGAACGCAAAAGCGGGCCGCGACCCGATCCCGGACGGCGCGCGCTTCGAAGGCGCGCATATGCCTTATTTCATGCGCCTGACTTACGACGGAATCGGTCTGCATGCCGGACCCATACCGCGTCCCGGGCAACCAGCTTCGCACGGCTGTATCCGTCTGCCGAACACGCTCGCCCCGGTCCTCTTCCAGCACGTCTCGAACGGGACGGAGGTCACCATCGTCGGGTCCGGACCGAGCTATGGCAACTACATGGAGAAACAGCGTGCGGCAGCCGCGCGCGCCAGGCGCGAGGCCGAGCAGCGGCGCATCGCCCAGGCCAAGGCAGCAGAGGCGGCAGCGACCAGCGCCGAGGTGACGCCCGACACTGCGAGTGCTGCGCCCGCGACGGCAACGCAGCGCCCGAGAGCCGATGCACGCCCGGCCCAACAGGCGGCGGGGACCCCGGCCGCGGCACCGTCGCAGGCATCCGAGGTCAGCGCTGCGGCTGCCGATCCAGCCGCCGCGCCGCAGGCATCTGCACCTGCAACTGCGTCCGAGAGATCGACCGCGTCTGCCGCACCTCGCGATCCGAGCCCGACAGCCGATGCGACGGCGACCGAGACGCCGCCGACAGCGTCGGTCACGCCTGTACCAGCCGCGACGACTGAATCGCCCGCGAACGCGTCCCGAACCGTCGCGGAGCCGGCTGCCGCGCCCGCACCTGAACAGGCAAGAACAGAACCCAGCCCGGCTGCGCCGCCCGAAACGAAGCCAACACCCACAGCGGAGACGTCCCCGGCGGCCGATGTCGCAAGCCCGCCGGCACCGTCGTCGCCACCGGCAGTCACACCGACACAGCAGGCACAGACGCCGGCGGTCCCCGCGGCGCCGGCTCCCGCAGCAGCACCGACGCCGGCTCCTGCACCGGCTCCCGCGGCCGCAGCAGCGCCGACGCCGCCTCCTGCTGCCGAGGCACCGCAGAGTCCGCCCTCCGGCAGCAGCGCGGTGTCGCCGGCTCCCGCGCCTGCCGCACCTGCTGCGCCGCCGGCTCAAGCGCAGCAGGCGCCGGCTGCCGCGGCACCGGGGAGCGACGGTTGAGTCTCGCCCCGGACGCATTCGATCTCGACCCGGCCCTCTGCCACCTGAATCACGCGGCCGTCGGACCTTGGCCGCGGCGAGCGTCCGAGGCCGTCGCGCGGTTTGCCCGGGAGAACAGCCGGGTAGGGTCACTGCATTATCCGCAGTGGCTGGCGACCGAGCATCGCCTGCGCGAGCGCCTGGCGGGCCTCGTCGGAGCCGAATCGGCAGCAGACATCGCATTGGCGAAGAACACCTCCGAGGCACTCTCGATCATTGCCTACGGTCTGACATGGCAACCCGGCGACGAGATCGTCGGGGTGGCGCAGGAGTTTCCGTCCAACCGGGTCGTCTGGGAGTCGCTGGCGCCTCGAGGTGTCGTCTGGAAGGCGCTCGACCTGGATGGATCCGCCGATCCCGAGGCCGACCTTTTCGCGCTCTGTACACCACGCACACGAATGATCGCCGTCAGCTGGGTGCAATATGCGCGCGGCCTGCGGCTGGACCTGGAGCGTATCGGCAGCTTTTGCCGGTCCAACGGCATCCTCTTCTGTGTCGACGCCATCCAGGGCCTGGGTGCCCTGCCCTTCGATCTCGCGCGCACCGAAGCGGACTTCGTCGTGGCCGACGGACACAAATGGATGCTGGGTCCGGAGGGCGTCGCCCTGCTCTATGTTCGGCCCACGCTGCGGAACAGGCTCGCCCTGCACCAATTCGGATGGCACATGTTAGAGCACTCGGGAGACTTCGACCGGCGGGACTGGCAGCCTGCCGAGGACGCCCGGCGCTTCGAGTGCGGCAGTCCGAACCTCCTCGGCATCCACGCGCTCGAAGCCAGTCTCTCCCTCATTGATGAGGTCGGCATCGAGCAGGTCTGGCGTGAGCTTCAGAGTCGCACTGACCACCTCATCGACGGGATCGATCGACATGGTCTGGAGTTGCTGTCGCCGCGGGCGCCCGAACGACGCTCGGGCATCGTGACCTTTCGCGTCCCCGGGACACCCTCGGCGGAGCTCTATGCCGGTCTGATGCAACGCAGGGTTCTCTGCGCGCGACGCGGCGGTGGAATTCGCTTCTCACCCCACTTCTACACCCCTGTCGAGGTCATCGACCGCGGCCTCGACGAGGTGCTCGCAATCGCGGCGGGTTAAGCCGCGGCCGCCTTCGGCTTGGTTTCCGCAGGCGGCAGGAACACCGTGCCCTTGCCGAAGCGGTTGACTGCCGTATCGCGGACCCACTCCGGGGCGTCGGCGTAAAATCTGATGTAGGTGAAACCGCAGTCCCCGCGAGACACGGAGGCAACCCAACCTTCGAATTCGTCTTCTCTGCTCATCTCCTGCCCTCCAAACCCAATCGCCCCCGCAAGGGACTGACCTCGGCAACCCTACATTGGACAAGATCGCCACTTCTTCCGTTTCACCGCGTCGCCGTCAGCGACGTTGCATGAACAACATATAGTTCACGCCCATCCAGCGGGTGTAGCTGAAGACGCGATTGAAGGGATTCACCCGAACCCCCGTGCGGTCCTTGACATCGAAGTCCTGACCCAGCAACGCCTCGACCTGCCGCGGAGGGACAAGCTTGCGATAGTGATGCGTGCCTTTGGGGAGCCAGCGCAGCACGTACTCGGCACCGACGATGGCCACGATGAAGGCGGCAAGCGTGCGATTGATCGAGGCGACGACCATGACCCCGCCCGGACGCACCAAACGGCCGCAGTCGGCTAGAAAATCGGGGAGATGCTCGACATGCTCGATCACCTCCATGTTCAACACGGCGTCGAACTGCTCGCCTTCGCGCACCAGATCCTCCGCCGTGCCTAAGCGATAATCGATCTCCAGACCGCTCCACTCGGCGTGGATCTGCGCCACGCGCACGTTCTTCTCGGTGATCTCCACGCCCGTTACCGAGGCACCGAGCCGGGCCATGGACTCGCTGAGAATGCCCCCGCCGCATCCGATATCCAGCAACTTCAGTCCTTCGAACGGACGCTCGGCCTGCGGGTCGCGTCCGAACGACGCGGCGAGATGCCGGCGAATGTAGTCGACGCGAAAAGCGTTGAGACGGTGCAAGGGCCAGAACGGACCCTCTGCATCCCACCAACGGTGTGCGAGTCGCTCGAAATAGGCGACCTCGTCCGGATCGATCGTGGGCGCGCTCAGATGCACGACACTCATGTTCCCGCTCCTTGTGATATGTACTTCGGAGGTGAGATCGTGGTGACCGTGCGGGATTCCAACGGGAAGGGATCGGCTTGAGGTTCCCCAACCGGACGCAAGACTTCGGCCCCACGCCCGGGTATGCCGACTTCAGTCGGCCCCCGGGGAGGCGGACTTCAGTCCGCCGTGCGGGCGTGCTCGGGGGGCCGACTGAAGTCGGCGTACCCGGGCGGTCGCGGTCGGCGACCTGGACACTGCCGATGTGACCGAAACGATGATCGAGGCTGACAACGACAACCAGTAGAGCGTTCGACCACTTTTCCCGGTTGCGGCACTTCCGGTCGATCCTTTCCCGGAAATCACCTTAAACCGCATCCAGAGCGACATGCGTCATTTTCATGTTGCGTTTGGCTTCGGAGATGTCCTCGACATCGGTGAGATGCGGTTTAAAATTTAATATTTTTCAGAGTCTTAAACCGCGCCGGCTCCGACAATGATCGGAGCCTGTGTGGCCAAGCCAATCCGACAAACGACGCCTACCGCGTGGGGCGCGGTTATTCGGAGGGTGCGGCGAGATAGGTCTCGGACTGCATCTCGACGAGCCGGCTCAGCAGCCGTTCGTGGGCGAAATCGATCAGACCGCCTGCGTAGAGTCGCTCGATGGGGGCGGCCGTGGAGAGGATGAGCTTGACGCGTTGGTCGTAAAACTCGTCCACCAGATGCAGGAACCGCCGCGCCGCGGCCTCGTGCTTGGGCCCCAGGATCGGAACCCCGGAGAGCAGCACGGTATGAAACTCGCGGGCGATCTCGATGTAGTCCGCCGCGGACCGGGCGCCGCCGCAGAGCGCGTCGAAATCGAACCAGATCACGTCCGCACTCTGACGACGCACCGGAAAGGTCCGGCCGTTGACCGAAAAGGCGTCGGATCCGCCTTGATGCCCGCCGGTCAGACAATCGAAATAGTCCGCCAGACGGCGCTCGATCTCCTCCGGCCCGGCCTCCTCGACGACGAACAAGACGCCGCTCCGCGTCAATGCACGCAATCGATAATCGTTGCCGCCGTCGAGCTCGAAGACGCGGGTGTGACGTTTCAGCAGCTCGATGGCGGGAAGAAAGTTCTGGCGCTGCAAGCCGTTGCGATAGAGCTCGTCGGGGCGGGTGTTTGCGGTGGTGATCAGCGTGAGACCACGGGCAAAGAGCGCGTTCAGGAGACCGTGCAGCAGCATGGCGTCGGTGATGTCGGTCACCAGGAACTCGTCCAGACAGAGGACGCGGACCTCCTCGCACAGCCCTTGCGCGATCACCTCGAGTGGATCGGGCTGCTTGGGCAGACGCGACATCCGATCATGCACGTCGCGCATGAAGTGATGGAAGTGGATGCGACGCTTGCCCGGCAGATCGAGATCCTCGACAAACCAATCCATCAGATAGGTCTTGCCGCGACCGACCCCGCCCCAGAGATAGAGGCCGGGGACCGGTGTCGCCGGGCCGCCGCGCCGACCGGCCAGTCGCCCGATCAGACCCCGTCCGAGGAAGCCCTGATCGGCTCGACGCGGCGGCGTGCGCAGAAGCGTTTCATGCAGCGCGAGGAGCAACTCCCCGGCCTCGCGCTGGGCAGCGTCCAACGGTTTGAAATCGGCCATGGGTCAGCCCCCCGCCAGCCAGTCGCGGATGCGGCCGACCCCGTCGTCGAGATCATCGATCTCGCGCGTGTAGGCGAAGCGGACATGGCGCCCCGCATCATGACGGCCGAAATCATGACCGGGCGTCAGGGCGACGCCGGCCTCTTCCAGCATTCGACCGGTGAATGTCATGGAGTCGATCTCCAAGCTGTCGGGCAGGCGGGCGTACAGGTAGAAGGCACCGCTCGGCTGCACCGGGATCCCGAACCCAAGATCGCGCAGCGCGGGCAGCAGACGGTCGCGTCGCCTCTGAAAGGACAGACGGCGCGCCTCCAGGATCTCGATGGTCGTCGGATCGAAGGCCGCCAAAGCGGCGTACTGTGCGGGTGTGTTGGCGGCGATGAAGAGGTTCTGCGCCATTCGCTCCATGACCGCGACCGCGTCGCGGGGACCGGCGAGCCAGCCGAGACGCCAACCCGTCATGCCGAAGTATTTCGAGAAGCTGTTGATCACGTAGAGATCTTCCGAGCCCAACGAGAGCGCGGTACGATCCGGGACATCGTAGGTCAGCCCCTGATAGATCTCGTCGACGATGAGTGCCGCGCCGCGGTCTCGACAGAGGGCATGCAGCTCGCTCAGCACCTCCGGTGCAATCGAAGAGCCGGTCGGATTCGACGGCGAGGCGACGACGACCGCGCGCACGCTCGGAGTCCAAGCGGACTCGGCCAGCGCGGCCGTCATCTGATAATCGGTCTGCGGACCGACGGGGACGGCAATCGGCTCCACCCCCATAAGCTGCAAGACCTGTCGGTAGCAGGGATAAGACGGGTCGCAGATGAGCACCCGGTCACCCGGGTCGAGCAGGGCCAGAAACACGAGCTGAAGCGCACCCGAGGCCCCGGGCGTCACCAGAATCCGCTCCGGACCGACCGGGGTGTCGTACCGCTCGGCGTAATAGGCGGCAATCGCCCGGCGCAATGCCGGAAGCCCGCCGGCCGAGGTGTAGCGGGTACGGCCGTCGGCCAAGGCGCGTTGACCGGCCTCCAGGATCGGGCCGGGTGTCGGAAAGTCCGGCTCGCCGACCTCCATGTGGACAATGGAGCGCCCGAGCGCCTCGAGCTCGCCGGCACGGGCGAGCAGGCGCATCACATGGAAGGGCTCGACCCCACGGGCCTGTCCCGACAAGCGGCTGACGGCCGAGATCGGTGTCATCCGGTTTCGACTCAGCCTCGACCGAAGGCGGCGCAATGCAGCCGATCGAGCGTCTCGAGGTCTACCATCCGGCGCTCGCCCAAGTCACCGATCAGGGCGCGTGCGGGACGATCCGGCTCCCCGAGGTGATCCACCACCAGAGGTGCGTCGCTGAGATCCTGCCCCGCAGTGTAGTCGTTCACCGTCACCAAAAGGGCGTGTAAACCGGCACCCAGGGCGGAACGAACCCCGTTGTCCGAGTCCTCCACGGCGACGCAATCGCTCGCGTCGAGCCCGAGCTCGGAGAGCGCCAGCAGAAAGATGTCGGGCGCAGGCTTCTTCGCGGGCACGACATCGCCGGCAGCGATGACCTCGAACCAATCCCGCAGACCCGGCTCCCCGGCGTTGTCGAGCAGCACGCTCACGTTCTCGGGAGTGGTCGTAGTCGCGATCGCCAGACGCACGCCGGCGTCACGCGCCTCGCGCAACAGACGCAGCACGCCCGGTCGCAGCGGGATGGCGCCGCCTTCGAGCAGCGCGACATAGTGGCGGGTCTTCGCGCGATGCAGACCGGCAATCACCTCCGACGCGTCGCGCGACGGATCGAGAGCGATCCCCTCCTCCGCGATGTAGGTCGCAATCCGCTCCTTGCCGCCGGTGACCCGCAGCAGCTCGCCGTAGCGCTTCGCGTCCCAAACCCAATCCAGACCGGCCTCTGCGAAGGCGGCGTTAAAGGCGGGGCGATGTCCGTCTCGCTCGGTATCGGCAAGCGTTCCGTCGACATCGAAGATCAGTGCCTTGAAGCCAAGCATGAGTGGACTCCTTCAGCCGTCATGAAAAAGGCCGCCCATGCGGCGGCCTCATCGCGAACCCTCGTGGATCGCGGATCAATCCTTCATGCGGTACTTGTCGTGGCACGCCTTACAGGCTTGCCCGAGTTCGCCGAATGCCGTCGAGACCTCGACCTCGTCACCCCCGGCAGCGACCTTGGCAAGATTGTCCGCAGCGGCGACGAAGTTACCGGCGATGGTGCCGACATCTTCCATGTTCTCGAAGAGTTCCGGCTTCACGCGCGTCTTGACATTGCCCACATCCTTTTCGGTGCCCGGCCCGAAGAGCGCACCCATTCCGGAGTTGGCGATGGCGGCGATCGCATTCGCCGCAGCGGCAACCTGCTCCGAATTGTAGTCGCCTTCCAGGTTCGACTTGATCTTGCCCATGTTCCAGCTCATGAAGCTGTAACCGGCCTGACGGTACTGGATCTGCTCCTCGGGCTTGAGGTTGGCGAGTGCCGCGCTGGCGACGCCCAAGGCGGCGATTCCGAGGACGGTGCTGGCTAGGATTCGGTTCATTCAGCTGTCTCCATTTTGGTTTGGTTTCCCCGCCGGGCGAAAGGTTGGGGAGACCGGCGGCAAATTCCAGTGGCCCGACCGCGGACCGACGCCGAGGTCGGAGCATGAAAGGCCACAGGATGATAACCCATGCTCTCAGGCTTGCCACCCGGGGCTCGGGGGCTCAGGGGCAGGACGGATCCGCGCGGCGGGTGCAATCGGGTTGGATCGACGGCACGCTTTCGATCGGTCCCACTGCATCCGTCGCCTCCAGATAGATCAGAGCGTCATAACGCTCCGCCATCCGGGTCGGCACATAGTTGCGCGTGCGTTCGTGCTCGGGTCGGAACACCACGCCGATGGCACGATGCGGGATCGGCGCCGCGAGCAGCTCCGAGTCCGCAAGCGCGTCGAACAACACGAGCGTGGAGGCCCGACCGGTCGCGTGCATCAGGGCCTCGAAGCTCCCCGCGGCCGCGGGCGGCACCTCCATGATCTCGCCGGGCTGACCCCAGGCACGCCCGGCCATGACCGCGCCGCGGTACGTGGAAAAGCCCAAGGCGAAGACGGCGTCCGCCCCGAAACCCTCGCGGGCAAGCTGACCGATATTGCGCTGCCCCTGCTGGGCCATCACGGTCGCGCGCGCATCACCGATGTGGGTATTGTGAGCCCAGACGATCCCCTTGGAGCCCGAGCCGAAATAGGCGTGGAGGCGCTCAAGCGTTTCAGAGAAGTGATCCACGCGGAAGTTCCAGGACTCCGGACCCGCCAGCGCCATGGACCGGTAGTGGCGCTCGGCACCCCGCACCGTGTGCGCGCTCTGCTCAAGGTGGAAATAGAGGGCGGGATCGACCGACTCCAAGGCACCGCGACGCGCCTCGATCATCGCGACAGCCTCCTCGACCGCGGTTTCGCAACTGGCGCCGCCTTGACCGACCGCGCGTGCATAGTCCGTGAGGTCATCGCCGAATCGATCCAGACACGCGTAGCGGTCGGCAACGGCGCGTCCCAGGTCCGGCTCCATGACGGCCAATAGGGCCAGAACCTTGCGGCGCGCATCGTCCTCGCCGTAGACGTCGATGCCGTAAAGTCCGACCCGTTCGGCCCGAGGGCGACCGGCGTTGAAGTCACGCAGCCATTCGACGAAATCGAGCATCTCCGCATTGGCCCACATCCAGGTCGGCCAACGCGAGAAGGTCTGCATGACCGCCGCCGCACTCTCGCCGGCACCGCCCAACCCCTTGACGTAGCGATTCAGGCGGTAGATCGGCACCCAGTCCCCTTCAACCGCCACGAACCGGAAGTCACCCTCTTGAATCAGCCGACGGGTCAAGGCCGCGCGCCAGCTGTAGAACTCCGAGGTCCCGTGCGACGCCTCGCCGAGCAACACCAAACGTCTGTCCTTGGCACGCGCGACGATCGGATCCAGGTCGGAGGGTGTCTCCAAGGGCAATGCCGCCTCGCGCAGGAGCGCGACCGCATCGCCCCATCCGTCGACCGGCTCGGACACTGAATCGGAGACCGGCTCGGCCACGCACGCCAGCGCCCAAAGCGGCAGGAGCGCGCAGAGCAGGACGCGCCATGCAAGCCGCGCCTGGGTTCGTGCGATGGCTCGGTGAGCGAGCATAAACCTCATCGGAGCATCCCCCATGTGTCGAGTCGCCGCGCCGGGATATGGCCGACCTGTCCGTAAGCCCGGCGATGCCGGCCTATCGAGAGGCGTGCGTCTGGCTTCTCCGCGTCAAATGGATTCATTGCGATTCGGCAATCCGCCAACTCCCCAGCATCGGACTGCCTTGAACCCTGCAGTCGAGCTCCGTCAGCCAGCTCGCCACCATGTGGTTGGAGTTGTTGTCGAGGCGATAGGGCACCGGGTGAGGCACGAAGACAAAACCCAACGCCCGATTTTCGAGATACCCTTGCTGTCGGCCGGACGCAAAGAGCGCCTCCTGGCGCGCCTGAAGCCGATCGATGAGGGCAGCGTCGGCGTGGATGACGAACACCTGCTCGGTCACGACGGGTACGGCCGCGCCGATGGCCTCCGGATCGTACTCTGCGCGCAGGGTCTGTCGTCCGAGCGCCGCCGGGGTCGGAACCAAAAGCACCGGGAACGCGCGAAGCGGGCGTCGGTCCTCCTCGGCGTACCAACGCCATTCTCCGTAGGCCCATCGCACCAAGCCGTGGTCCGGCGTGCTGAGCACCAGGCTGGTGTGCCGGCCGTGATCCAGGATGTACACAGGCCGCGATTGATCGGTTTTCGGCGGCGGGGTCACCGTCGCGACACAACCGCAGAGGAGAATTGTGCACAGGAGCGCACCGGAACGAATCATTTGGTTCGACCCCCTGACCACACCTTACTGGCCGTCGAAAGGCAATATACCGAACGCACCTGGGTTCTCCCATGCAGCAGCTTGACCGTCTCGCGCGAGTGATGCAACCCGATACGATCGGTGGCAAGATCCCGATCGATGATCCACCCGTTCCGATCGGCACCGAACGTATGCATCCAAGGCGCCGATCCGATCTCTCTTCAATGGGGTTCCATGAGCGTTCAACTCACCCGATCTCTTGCAACACTTCTCGGCGAGGTCGATCGGCCCGGCGACTTCCACGCGACCGGCACCGTCGACATGCATCCGCCGCGCATCCAGGTCGAGGGCGTCGGCACCCTTTCGCTCCCGCTCCTGGCCACGCAGGCGGAGGCACTCGTCGCCCAAGCCGAGCAGGCCCCTTACGGGCGCGGCACCGAAACCCTGGTCGACACCGGCGTGCGCCGGACCTGGCAGATCGACGGCGCGCGGGTGAGCATCTCGGGCAAGGCGTGGGCGCAGGATCTGGATGCCATGGTCGACCAGGCGAAGTTCGGGCTCGGCGTGAACGGAACGGTCGCGGCCGAGCTCTACAAGCTGCTGGTCTACGACACCGGCAGCTTCTTCATCAGCCACCGCGACAGCGAGAAGGCGCCCGGCATGTTCGCCACGCTGGTGGTCGTCCTGCCTTCGGAGCATCGCGGCGGCGAGCTGCTGATTCGTCATCGGGGGCGCGAGGTGCGCCTGGACCTGCGTCGGGACGAGCCCTCCGAGGTCGCCTTCGCGGCCTTCTATGCGGACTGTCTCCATGAGGTCTTGCCCGTCGTCTCGGGGTATCGACTGGCGCTCATCTACAACCTCGTCCGCACCGGGCAGGATCAGCCGCTCGGGCCGCCGGACTATGATCGCGAGCACCAATGGGCGGTCAAGCTGCTGCAGGCCTGGGGCGCGCCCGCGGCGGGCAAGTCGGCCGAGCCGCCCCTCACGAAACTCATCTATCCGCTGGAGCACGCCTACACCCCCGCCGAGATCGGATTCGACCGTCTCAAGGGCGCCGATGCCGCCGCGGCGGGTCTCCTGATCGGCGCCGCGCGCGAGGCCGATTGCGACCTCTATCTCGCACTGGTCTCGCTCGAAGAATCCGGCTGGGCGGAACACACCGGCGGCGGCTACTGGGGCCGTCACGACGAGGAGGATTTCGAGGTCGGCGAGGTCAACGAAAGCCGGCAGATCGTCGACACTTGGCGCCATCCCGACGGCAGCCATCCGAACCTGGGTCCGTTGCCCTTCGAGCTGGAAGAGCTCTCCCCGCCCGGCGCCTTCGACGACTTGGAGCCGGACGAGCTCGAGTTTCAGGAGGCCACCGGCAACGAGGGGGCCAGCTTCGATCGACTCTACCAACGCGCTGCCCTCGTCGTCTGGCCGCGCACCCATCGTGCCGTCGTCCTCAGCCAAGGCGGACTGGAGGTCAGCGTTCCCTTCCTCGGCGAGCTGGTCCGGCAATGGCAAGAGGCCGGTGCCGACCCGGAGGCGCCGCTCCGGGCGGAGGCGCACGTGCTCGCCGAACGGATTCGTAACGATTGGCCCGAGGCGGACTGGGTCCGACGCCAGGCCAGCGCGGACGGCACCACGGCGGCCTACTTGAGACACCTGACGGCCCTGGGCGACCTCGCCGAGATCGACGCCTTTGCGGTTGGACCGATCGCGGCCGGGGCCTTCGGGCAAACCGACAATCCCGCACTCGTCGAGGCGCTGGCCGCCCTTGCGCCCGAGCGTGCGCAGCGGCTGATCCACGACATCATCGCCGGGAACGCGAAGGCCCATCCGGTCGCCTGCGCCGATCTGCTCGCACGCGCCGCGAACCGGATCATCGAGACCGGGACCGGGTCGGCCAAAACCTTGCGCCGGGCCGCCGACGCACTCGTGCACGCCCTCCCCGGCCGACGCGCCACCCGATCCCCTGCCGACGCCTACCGGTATTTCGCCGAGTCGACCGGTACCGAGCCAACCGATGCCATGGTGGCGGATCTCCTGAGCGCTCTAGAGCACATCGCCCCCGATCTTGCGCGACGGGCCTTCGAGCATCTCTTGAAGCATCCCGAGCGCTACGACATCGACCGGGTCCTCTTGCCCGCAGCCTTGACCTTGCACGCCGCCGAGACGACCCGCGAGCGCCCCTCCGCGCAAGCCTTGCGCGGCCTCGCGCTCGCACACCTGCGCCGGCGCATCGTCGAACCCTTGGAGCCCCCGGCCGATTGGCGACGGCCCGCGCAGGTGACCTGCACCTGCGCCAACTGCCAGGAGCTCAGCCGCTTCCTGGCCGATCCGACCCGACCGGAATGGGCCTTCCGAGCGGCTCAACGCCATCGCGACCATATCGCGGCTACAGTGCGAACCGATGACTGCGACCTGGACCTGGTCACCGAGCGGCGCGGCAATCCGCACACCCTGCGCTGCACCAAGAATCAAGCGAGCTACTTGGGGCGGGTCGTGCAGAGAGAGGGTGACCTGGCCTACTTGGCGCAACTCGGCGGGGTCCCCGAAACCTGACTGACGACGCGTTCGGCTAGATCTCTCCCCGCGACGGGACATTGTCCGCCGTCAAGTCGATACTCTCTTGGCTCACCAGGCGCGCACCGAGTCGCCGGGCTAACCCCTCTGCGCCCTGAGCCATGATTCGCGTATTGTTGATGCCATCGGCATCACCGGCTTCCACCTGCTCGACCTTCTGAACGCCTGGCCACCACTCCGGCCAGCACAGGGTATTCTGGATGACGAGGTACACTTGCTCGAGCGGTGCTTCGATACGCCAGATCGCCAACAAGTGATAGTCCGCCATGGGGCCTCCAGCGACTCCGACGCAGTCATGACAGCACTCCGGCTCGGGTCGTCACGAGCCGGAGAAACCGGGGTCAAACGCCGAGGCTCGCCCAGGGCTTGACTAGCGCAACACGTCAGATGTGCCGAGACCGTTCGTTGTCGTTGTCGTAATCGACTATCGATAGGATTACGAGCACGATTACGACAACGACAACGACAACGAGGATCATCTCGGACGGTCTTGGAATCTCTGCACCGCTACACGCGTGCTGTGCCGATACGCCCGTCGCGTTCAACCTCAACCGGGCGCCTGATGCAGGGTGATCTGGGTGAAGGGGATCTCCCAGCCGTTGTCGTTGCACGCATCGACCAGGATGCGCTGGATCGCGTGGCGGATCAGCGTCGTTTGGCGTGCGACCTCGCCTGCCACATCGACGTGGATCTCGTAATCGAGCGATGAGGGTGCAGCCGATTGAAAATAGACCGCAACCGCCTTGATCTGCTCGCGCGGAACCAGATCCGGCAGAAGCTGCTCAAGCTTCTCGCGCATCCGTTCGGGCACCTCGGTGGTCGCGATCGCCTGATGCCGATAATCGATCCCGAAGGTCGAGACGATGCGGAAACCCTCCGACAAACGGCGCGGGTTCAGACCAGCGAAGACATCGGTCGGATAAACGACGTCCTCGCCGCCGAGCTCGCTGAGATGCACGGCGCTCGGGCTCTGTCGCGACACCTGCCCCATGCGGCCGTCCGCCAGCTCGACCCAATCACCGGTTCGGGTCGGAAACCACTCCTCGTCCGCTCCGGCGGGACGGGAGTAGTGTCCGACCAAGGCATTCACCGGGATCTCCTGCAGACCGCCGTCGAGCCGCGGATTGACCAACCGAGCCCTGAAGCCGAGCACCTCGACCTTGTAGGGAAGAGCGTTGAACAGGATGCGCTCGCCCTCTCGGACCGCGCCGATATTCAGGACCAACCTCACGGTTTCGATCTGGCTCGGAAGCGTCTTGATGCTGGCCCAGGCGACGCCGATCAGGAAGATGACGATGATGCCGAGCATGAACCAATCGCCCGCCATATTGAACACCAGCATCATCGCGATCAAGCCGCCCAGAACGCTGAAGACGTGCAAGATCAATGCGGTCAGACGACTGCTGAACTTCGTTCCCGCCGCTCCCGCGGTCACTTTCGATGCTTGGAGCCGACCGATCAACGACGATAAATATCTGACCCCGAAGAAAACCACACAGAAAGCGCCGACCGCCAGAAGAAGATTCAGTCCGCGGGTCTGGAAGAAGCGCTTCGCGTAATCGGTTGTTTCGTCGAAAACGGATTGGCGCTGTTTGAGCCGATTCTCAAGCTGGAGATCAAGCGCTGTGTAGCGATTGGCGGTATCGTCGGCGATGCGTTGCCAGTGCTCGAGCCGCTCTTCCAGCCGGCCTCTGAGATCGTCGGATGGCCCCTCGGCGAGGTGGCGCTCCAAACGCGCGACCGCTTTCTCCGCAAGCGCCTTGCGCTCCCCGACCTGATTGAGCTCGGCGCGCAACGCACCGATGGCCCGGGATTCGGCAGTCGCACTCTCCAATTCGGCCAGGATCGGCTTGAGCAGCTTGCTGAGCTCGTTCTGCCAATCAAAGGGTTGATCGATCTCGTCGATGAAGGGCCGAAGATCGATCTCCAGGGAGAACCGCTCGAACTGCAGACGCCGCTGATTCAGTTGCTCCCTGAGCTCGCGAAGATCATCGCCGAGCGCCTGTCTGGTCACATCATCCTCGGCCGCGATCAGCCTGCGCTGCGTCTCCGCCACCTGCTTCTCTTGGCTCGACAATGCCTTGTGCAGTGCTTCAAGCGATTGGAGCGACGCGGTATCACGCGTCTCGAACGGCAGCGCGAAGGGGGATGGCTCGGGTTCTGAAGCGTCCGGGAAACCGTTCGGCACCGAGTCTTGGGAAATGGACGGCAACGGCAGGCCTAGGGCAACCAGGATAGCCGCAGCGGCAAAGCGTCGGAGGTGAGTTGTGTATCGGTGCATAGTACCTCGCAGGATGAGCCTAAACCGCGTCCAGAGCGAGATGCTCACTTTCGCGTGAGTTCGACGTTGGGTGCATCCACGGCCCTTAGCGGGAACGCGGTTTAGATTTTTATATTTTTTGGTGATTAGCGTCGTGCCTCAGCCAGAGCATTTCACGCCGTGCGGACGGCGCCCTGGCGCAGCCATTTCTCGGGGCTGGGCGGGGTGCGGACGCTGGCATGGAGGAGTCGCCCGACCAGCGAGGGCAGATCGAACCGGCGGTTCAGGCGATACTGCGCCTCGGCGAGGTAGCGCGCCAAGTACTTGTGGACGTTGACGTGGTGATAGGTGCCCCGGATCGCGGTCTTGAGGTTGGAGATGACGGTATTGACCCAGCGGAACGCATCGATCTCGCTGGATTTGCGCGGGCTGACCACGATCGCCCCGTAGGCGGCGACTTCTGCCCCGGCGCAGCCGAGGCTCGCGAAGGCGTCGGTGACGAGGTGTGCGTCGGGATCCAGCGCCTTGCGCACCCACGCGCGCAGCGTGTCGCCCTTCAGATCGGGGAGCGGGTCGAAGCGCACGTGTCGGGGATGACCGTCGTCGCCGACTTCCACCGCGGCGATGAACACGGCCTTGCCTTCGGCGCCGCGTCCGCGTTTGCCGCCGCGGCGCTTGCCCCCGACGACGGCGTCGTCGGCAACAACCACGCCGGTGAGGAGGCGACCGGACTCGCGCTCGGCCATGGCTTCGAGGAGTTTGTGCTTGAGCCGCCAGGCGGTGCGATAACACACGCCGAGATGGCGTTTGAGCGACAGTGCCGAGAGGTTGTTCTTGTTCTGCGTCACCAGGTACATGGCTTGAAACCATTTGGTCAGCGGCAGCTTGGAGCTCTCGAACAGGGTCCCGCACGTCAGCGAGGTCTGCACCCGGCACTGCGCGCACTGCCAGTAGGTGCGCCCGTCGGCGTGGAAGCGACTGTGCGAGGTGGCTCCGCAGTGCGGACAGACGAACCCCTGCGGCCACCGCGACGCCTCCAGGGCCGCCGCGCACTGGGCTTCGGTGCCGTAGCGTGCGAAGAAATCGTCCAGGGACATGCCCGGCTGGAATTGAATCGGGTTCTGCGGCATCGCCGTCGGCCTCGCTGCGGTTGGAGATGCCTGTAGTGTGCGCCGGGGGGTGGCTCAATCCGTGAGCCTGCCGGCTCGAAAATCGCTGGCTGAGGGACGACGCTAATCACCTATTTTTTAATAACTTAAACCGCGCCGGCTCCGACAATGATCGGAGCCGGCGCGGCCAAGCCAATCCAACAAACGACGCATACCGCGCTGGGCGCGGTTTAGGTCGCAACGCGCGGCGCAGCTGCGTCATCGGCGAGCACGCCGTCGAGCCAGTCGAACATCCGTTGATGAAAGAGCGATCGTCCCATCATCGCGCAATGATCGCCGGCGCCTTCGGCCGCGAGAAAGCGCGCGAGCATTTTCGGGCTTTCAAGGGCAGCGTAGACCTCCTCTGCCGATGCCGCCAAGGCATCGTTCTCCTCCCAAGCAAGGAACACCGGGCAACGAATCGACCGAACCGCCTGCCGATTGCTGTAGAGGCGCGCGATCTCCAGATACTCGGCGAGCGAGTCGATGCCGTGGACCCAAAAGGCCCGCTGGACAATCTTCCACCGCAGGGCGGGCGTCGCCTCGATCCGCTCCATGTAGGGTGCGAAGAGCGCCGGATCCGCATGGCGCGGATCCTCCAGCGCCTCGACGGGCAGATCGGCGAGCATCTTCTTCATCGGCCCCAGCAGCTCCATGAGGCCGGGATCGGCGACACAAGCCGCCAGCCGCGACTCGCCTCCTGCAGCACGCAGAGCGAGATAGCCCCCGAAGCTCCAGCCGGCAAGTGCGAGCCGAGCGGGATCGATTTCGGGGCGCGTGATCGCGTAGTCGACCACCGCACGCACGACCCTCTCCCAGTCCGGCCGCATCGGCAACCCCTGCTTGATGAGGACGCGCCCCTGCCCCGGCCCGTCGAACAGCAGGCAGTGATAACCCCGCCGGTTCGCGGCCACGGCAAATGCGAAATAGAGTTCATGGACCGTCGAATCGTATCCGTTGGTAACGATCAGCGTCCGTCCGCGCCCCCGGACATGCGACGCCCGGCAGAAATAGCCCGGCAACGTCGTCCCCTCGTAGGGGATCTCCACCGCCTCGAGCGGCGGAGTCGCGCGCTCGGCGAACGCCGCAAAGGTCGCCGACTCGCGCTCGAATGCATGCACGAGCGCAGGCGCCGGCGGCGCTCCGAAGAGCGGGATGTAGGACGTCCGATAATAATTGGAGGCACGCAGGTAGGCCTCCCGCGCGCTCAACCTGTGACCGGCCGCTGCGCACGCGTCGCCGATCACAGCAACGCGATCCGCCGTCGCCAACCATTCACGATGCCACGCGGCCGCGTCGCCCGGCGGAACACCCTGCATGGTCACCATGCACTCTCCGAAGTCCGCCCCGCCGAATTGCGTGTGCACGAGCGTGCGCATCGCCTGCTCGTCGAAAAAAGGGTCTGTTGAAAACATCGGATCTCCCGTTCTCGGTGAAGCTCCGGGCGCGTTTCGGGAATCCCGGAGCAAACCTGCCAGGCCCTTGTTCAGCCAACCGGCCGGAAGCGACGCTACCGAAGGTCGCGAAGCGACACCACCCCGGGATCGACGACTTGCAGTCGTCTTCTTCCACTGCGTTGACGGCCGCCAGGGCTGCAATGAACTCTCACTCATCAGCCCGGCCAACTAAATCTCAATCTTGAATTCTCTCTTACCGATGCCGTGAGCTCCGTACCAATGGAGTTCCGCTGTATGTACGGCGCCATCTAGAAATTGGACGCGCGCGAAGCCTTTACGTTTTCTCCAGCTTCCCTTGCCGTATTGCTTTCTGAGTCGGGGCAAGTCACGTATACCAGTTCCGACTTCGACGGGCTCAACGCCCTCAATTTCCCCGATGATTTGACAATCCACAATAGGATTAACCGTTTCTGCGCCTAACGACCATGCTCAGCCGACCCGTGCGCGGCAAGACGTTTGAGATTTACCACGGCGCCGGCCGCGTGGGGTCGTCTGGAGCGACTTGGGTCTTGTCGGATTTAGCCAAAATTGCGAGAGTGCGCCTACCACCGACGAAGCGGGACGGACGGCCAACGACAACCTCCATGGCTAGGCCTTCGGCCACCAGTCTCGAGGCGCTTCTTGATCGCACTTCTTGCAAGCGAGAACTCGTCCAAGAAATTCGGTACGGCCCTCTGGTGTGACAACCCAAGGACGATTCGTCCATGGTGGATTATGTCTAACGTGCTGGTTGTGACCGCACTCGAGCTCCGCCACCCAATGTTGCTCTTCATCTTGATGAAAGCCGACAATCCGTTTGTTCATGGAACTCTTCGACGCCTAACGCCATGCTCAGCCGAGCCGGTTGAGCGAGAGCGAAACCGGCGTCGGCTGGAGCAACTCGTTAGGCGATTTCGTCGGTTTGATTCAATTCCTGAGACTAAACAACCACCGGCTAAAGCCGGTGGGTTTGCGTTACGGACTGAAAGTCCGGATACGCGTCGACTAAGCGACGCGTCTAGTCGAGGTCGGTTGAACATTCTGACAACGCAGCTCGGCACAACGAAAGTCGTCGCCAGCTTCGAGGTAGAGCCAGCCAGAACTTGACAGGCGAGTTGTTTGCATCGCCTCACCTGTCGAGTAGACACCGATGATAAGCGTACAAGCATGTACGAACATCGCCTCGACTCACACCCATCGAAATGGTTGCAGATGAAATCTGCCCGCCTGAAAGGCGGGGGTTTAAACCTTTGATATCGAAATTAAATCGACCCTAGCCCCTTTAATTTTCTTGTTGGGCGATTCTTTCATTCAGCTTGACGCTGTTCACGAATAACGTGGTCTGTCCCGGTTATTCACTTTACTTCTATCTCACATTTGCTCCGCTTCATCCTTCCCCGAACTTCGGCTTCTGGCTACTTACCTTTTCGTATTTACCAGTCGCTGTTACGTTGTGCCCAAATGGACAAGTTCCCTCTTGCTTCACTACCAGTTTACCCTCTCCAAACGTCATTATAATCGTGCAATCCTCTTCGCCTTCCTCCGGCTTAAAGACGGCTGTATCCTCCTCTATGAATGCTATTCCGCTACCGTATCCCGTGTTGGCGTCTGGTCCTGCCGCCGTCCTGTATTCATATATTCCAAGAAACTCTACCTGAAGCCTCTGCTTTCCTAGTGCCCAGACTTTGAATGTGCTGCTCCTGTCTCGCCAAGTTCCGTTCACTTGAGCTGCCGTAACAATCTTCTGCCCGGAAGGGGAGGCTAAAGATATTTGCGGGAAAGATGAAGATAAAAACGTGGCGCAAGACAGAAATAGAATATGAACGACTTTCATTTTTTCCTCCGAACAAACCGATTCGCGCATCAGCGGAAGGCGTCTAACGTTGAACACAGCCCGCTGCTTGCCGGCCGGCCGCCGCATCAGCGGCGGCCGGCCGGCAAGCGGTCAGGCTGGTGTGCTGGTTGGGCGACTGCTGGTGCGCGCACCGCGGTCTCGGCTGGGGGATGCATGGCATAACGGTACAAGGTTGTTGGCTCGATATCGACGCTCCCGCCTTGAAATTGCAGGCAACCCCAGTCGGGATCGATTTCCGCTGATCCGAGTTCGTCAACCGAGATATGGCTGCCGATTAGCGGCTCTAAGTCAACCGTAGCGCGGTCACCGTTGGCGAAGGTAAGGGCAAACTTGAACCCAACGCGTTGTTCAAAGGTGGCGAGCTTCATTCTTACTCCAGCGGTTCAATGCGGTGGAAGTTTTGCGTGTCCCACATTTCGATCAGTTCCTGCTGGTGTGCTTCGGCCCATTCTCGGACAAGTTGTCGGCAACGCTTGGGAATACGACCTTCAACGATGTTCAAATTCTCTAATTCCATCACTGCCAGATGCTCGCCATACTTGATATGGATGTGCCGCGGTGGATGCTCATTGTCTATGAGGAACATCCTGATGACGATTCCGTAGAAACGGCAAATTTCAGGCATGCTGAGGTAGTTTCGTCAGGGCCTTCATCGCCCAACGTTACGCCTAAAGCGGCGCGCGCCACTGATGACCTTGCGAGTTAACACGACGCCCGTGGCGAGCGCTCGCTATTAAGGCGTATGTTAGCTGTTCTTCATGACGGGCTTTCGGGAAAGATGTTGTTTCTTGCTTTGAATGTTCCAACCCGCCGTCTTTCTTAGATATTTTTCCAAAGCTACGACATTAGTCCAGTAGTGTTGGTGAAAGCTATTTTTGGGAGACTGTACGAGATCTCTAACAATATAGCCAAAAAAACGGTGAACCTCGAATCGCTTCTGAATTTCCACGGGGTCCAAAAGCGCGAGTTCCTTTGCAATGTCTGGATTCACCCTATTTGCCTTATTATTTATCGCGTTGATCCATTCTCCATGTGCAATCTTGTTTCGCAGTTCACTTGGTTCAGCGATGTAAACTTTTGTGAGCGACTTCAGCTTCTTAAGCCTATTGTTCAGATCCTGCCTTGTTTGCGCATTACCTACTTTACGCATTGCGTCGGTCAGCATCAAATCCCATGCCTGAGCAATCCCGTTTTTTTTCTTGATGTTCAGAATATGACTAATCTCTGAATAGCTGAAGCCGCTTCGCGTGAACAAGATCTGAATAAATTGAGCTTCCGACCAAGCAGAGTAAAGCAGCGAAAAAAACTTTGTCTTAACCGTAACCTGATACTCATCTCCTCTTCTGGTATAGAAATTAATGTCTTTTAATAAACTCCCTCTGATTTTCCAAAGCTCACGTACGTTTTCGCTTTGAGCCATGTATAGCTCGAAAATCTCCTGATCCGTCATGGCGAGCTTGCAAAATAGGTGGGTGGGATGGGAATCGAACCCACATAATCCGCCGAGGCGAATGCACTAGCCATATTGTGCTACCCCCATTGATCTTTCAGCAGCGATCAAGCTCAGCCGGCCGCGCTGCGTTGAGCTCTCAGATTAACTACGCCGCGTCTGCGCGGCTCGGCTGGAGCGACTTGTTAGCCGACTAGCAATTGGAATTGCTCTCTTGACATCTCACAATCACGGAGAATTTTTGCAAATATCCAGGTCCGATTGACTCTCCAGAATGCACCGGAACGACAGTTGTTCGACCGTCTGCATGACGCAGGAAATGATGACTTCCCTTTATTCTGACAATTCGAAAATCTGCCTGACCCAAAGCATCGACGACTTGTTTCCCGCTGAGTGATGGCAGCTTGCTCATGCGGCAACAGTTATCTTTTGAATTCCAACAAAATCAAGCTCGTCAAATTCATCTTGTTGCACTTCAAGGTAAAGCTCAATCGCCTCGCGAATTCTTTCCATTAGAATGTCGAGCGATTTAGCTTGAGTATGGCAGCCAGGAAGCGACGGAACAGACGCAATTAGGTATCCTTCCGTGTCCCGCTCGATTACTACGTTAAAATTCTTGTTCATTACATTTCTCGGTTTTGGCAGGTCAGTCTGTTTTGGGCTAACGTTTTGCGGACCCCGCGCCCACTTGCCTGCCGGCGCTAAGGCGCCGGCAGGCAAGTGGGCGTCGGAGGTGCCGCAATTGTTAGCTGTTCTCGAAAGCAAGTGTTTCGATATTCTTGCCGTCGTAGTGATTCATGTTCGGATGTTCCATCCAAAACGACATGACGTCACAGGGTTCTGCTATCTGCTCTGTTTTCAGGAGTTCACTAGTGTGCTCCTCGTCGTAGGGCGCCCCAAGACCGCTGATAGTCGTTGCGTCCCCCACCACGGCATGATTTAGCGGCATAATCTCTTCCGGTCGGAGCCGTCCGCCCTGAATGCTCACAATGCCGCCGGGACGGGAGGGGATTCGATGAATGAACGGCGAGACGACTTCATGATACCCAGGCTCCGATGGTGGTAAGTGACGAAAGCAGGGCTGGGGAGCAAGATCATCTGCGTAAACCCATGCCTCGATGCTATGGGTTCGATTGTTCGTCGACTCTCGATATACATCTAATATAAGATCGGGAGTGTCGGTGTAGTTCGTGTCCAAGCGGAACCCCATTTTCCCGAAGTTCGACATGGCGATTTGTTGAAGGTCCGTGACGTCGTCGATCTTCGGCAAACTTGTCATGTAGAGGAAAGCGATATTGGTGCACTTCTTATTTCCTTGAATATTCCATGCGGACGTCCGGAAATGCTGTCCTTCTAGAATGGATTTCTTGAACTCTGCTTTCGTGTGATGAAACAGCTCTATCAGCGGCCTGTCGTTTTCTAGCCTTGCTGCGCCCGTTGTGTAGCGGTGAAGAAATTTGGGAGCAAGTATCGAACACCTATAAAGGAAGCTCCCGTCTTTCAGGCGAGATACTAGATCGGAAGTCTCAAAGCGAAGCTTCAATAGATTTCCGTGCGAAATATCAACGGCAAGATCACAGACATCGCCATGATCGAACCTGGATATCACGCTTCCAGCGAAGAATAGAGGTTGAATCCAGCTCAACTCTCCTCCGATCTCTGAATAAATTTGGTCTGGTATGACTAACGAATACCCTTTCCCATGCACCAGCTTGCACTTCACGAATCCAGTGTAGCGTTGGTCGCCGAACTTCCTCTGTGAGCGCTCGAACGCGTCGAGATAGATGCGCTGCCCTCTGGTTTTTGTTCTGTTGAATCGGAGGTCTGACATTTGTTCAGCTAACGCCCGGCTCACGCGCCTGTTTGGAGCCGCAAAGCGGCGGAAAATCGGTCGCCGTGCAGCCGATTGTTATGTCTGTCTCTGGAGCCATTTTTCCTCTTCGTAGGGTTTATAAGAGCAAACACTTTAACCGGCCCGCGATCGTTCAGAAATCAGCACGAACACCTCAGCGCCTTCCAAAACACGATGGATAGCCTGAGTCAACTTATCTTGAAGTGCATCTACCTCAGATGCCAATACTTTACTCATAGGGTTATAGTAGACGGTGACCACATAGGTTCGCCCCATCTTAATAACAGTAAAATCCTGTACCTGACCAGCCGATTCTTGCAGGACAGGACGGGCAGCTCGCCGAGCAGCAGCAACTTCACTTGGTCGAGCAGTAGACCCAACCAGCTCACCGACACCAACCTTGAAATCATTCCAAAACTCGCCGATGACAGCCAGACAAAGAATCAACACAATCAAAGAATCTGCAATGGGTACAATTGGAGCAATAATGCTATCTTGGAACAGGTAAACTCCAACAAAGCCTACGGCAACAATACCGGTGAGTAATCCATCAAATGCGGCTGCTTTGGCTTCCAGGCGCAAGATGTCACTGCGTCGTCCACTTGATATCCAGTTTCGGTAATGAAATGCCCAAAGGAAGGCACATAAAATACCAATGATGAAGAAATATATTAAGATAGGGCCAAAAACCAACCCGGAAACCTCTCCATAGGCGAAATAGGCATGTATGGAGATGGCAGCAGAGCCTGCAGCGAAAATTATTAAGCCGAGAATTGTCAGAGATCTAAATGTCGTAAACAAGGATTCCTCAGCTGCATACCCCATCGGCCGCATATTGTCAGGACTGTTTTTAAGCCTTTGACTAACTCGCAAACCAAGAAAAGCAAAAATAAATGATATCGTGGAAAAAAGCCCATCCATCATGATAGCGGCTGAGTTACCAAAGAGGCCTGCAGCAACTCCAGCCACACCCATTACTACACTGCCAATCATGGCAACAATCATAGAACGCTTTTCCCGACGGGAAATTTCAGTCATTTTTCCTACCCATACTCAAGTCAAAAGGAGCATTTAGACATAACGTCACACCTAAGCCGACCCATACTGCGCTGCGATGAGGCCGAATCCAAGTACGAAGCTACGTGCGCAGTATGGGGTCGGCTTTAGGTGCGTGTTAGGCTTTTTTTACATTGCATATCACGCATCTACCAAGGCATCCGGTTATTTGTTGGTGCCGACATTTACAATGACATCTTGAATTATCATTCGTGCGCCAAAAACAGTTCCAAGCGCGAGCAGGAAAAATGGAATGAAAGCTAAGAACTGCTTGACTTTGGTGGAGCGAGACAAAGCCCATGAATGATAAGGCTCCACGCGAATAGAGAAGAAGAAATGCTGGAAATACATATACATCGCGATGTAGGAAATGACTTCGAGACCCGTTAAAGCAAGACTATCTGCTTTCTTGGCCAAGTATGATATTCCTCCTGTCGCAAACATCCAGCTCATCCAGTTAAACCACAAAGGCGTATATTTTTCAAAAAAACCTTGTATGGAATAAGACCACTCATCTTCAGTTTTGCGAGCAGAAAGGTTAATTATTCGATCTTTACCATATTCGTCTTTTTGCGCCATTTTTGCTCCGGTACCGGATCCTGTCCGATGGCTCAACGCTCAGGTGGAAACAGTTATGCGAAAACAATATTTGGTTGCCTAACGTTGAACACAGCCCGCTGCTTGCCGGCCGGCCGCCGCATCAGCGGCGGCCGGCCGGCAAGCGGTCGGGCTGGTGTGCTGGTTGGGCGACTGCTGGTGCGCGCACCGCGGTCTCGGCTGGGGGATGCATGGCATAACGGTACAAGGTTGTTGGCTCGATATCGACGCTCCCGCCTTGAAATTGCAGGCAACCCCAGTCGGGATCGATTTCCGCTGATCCAAGTTCGTCAACCGAGATATGGCTGCCGATTAGCGGCTCTAAGTCAACCGTAGCGCGGTCACCGTTGGCGAAGGTAAGGGCAAACTTGAACCCAACGCGTTGTTCAAAGGTGGCGAGCTTCATTCTTACTCCAGCGGTTCAATGCGGTGGAAGTTTTGCGTGTCCCACATTTCGATCAGTTCCTGCTGGTGTACTTCGGCCCATTCTCGGACAAGTTGTCGGCAACGCTTGGGAATACGACCTTCAACGATGTTCAAATTCTCTAATTCCATCACCGCCAGATGCTCGCCATACTTGATATGGATGTGCTGCGGTGGATGCTCCTTGTCTATGAGGAACATCCTGATGACGATTCCGTAGAAACGGCAGATTTCAGGCATGCTGAGGTAGTTTCGTCAGGGCCTTAATCGCCCAACGTTGGAGCTAAGCGGAATCAGCCGAGCGGTAGCGAGGCTGATTTCCGCTTCAGCGACCCGCTGGTTTCGAGGTCTGTCAGGCCGCTCCAATGGCTGCATACCGGTTTGCGGCGCCCAAGAGCAGCGGAGAAAGCTCTTTCCGTTCAGAGAACCAAAAACGTTTCAGTATCAACTTCGTTATACTGAAACGTTTTTGGTTCTCTGAATAGCACGGATCTTGAGATTTGTCAGCTTCTTTCGGTTTCGCCGCAATAAACGCCTGTGTATTGCTCCATGCCTATCACGTTCCGTGAAACCAGCGTGTTCTAGGTTGCATGCGTCGTTATGTGTACTAGACTGCATGCAGTCTAGCGCAAGAGTAGCCTAAGGATGCCACTAGTCAACCCCGCCAGGCCACGCCGTGAGGACGGTTCGCCGTCGAACTGGGATCGTTACCTGGATCTCCTGATCCGTCGTCAGGTTCCGGCGAAGTTCCGTCAATGGTACGTCCGACGGGTCGAGGATTTCCTGAAGGACCTCAAGCCGACGACTTTGTCGGCGTTGACGGCCGAGCAGGTCACGGACTACCTGCGACGCATGTCGGCCCGCTCCGATCTGGCCGACTGGCAGATGCGTCAAATCGTCGATTCCTTGCGCTTGCTGTTGGTTGACCTAGCGCAGGTTCCCGCCGGGAAAGGGGTCGATTGGGACTATTGGTGGGAGGGTCAGCGGACCCTGCCCCCCGAGCACGCGACGATCGCGCGAAGTACGGCCATAAGTGCCGATGACCGCGCCGGTCCACGGGCCATCGGTGTCCCGCGATTCAGCCGCTCGGCACAGACGTTTCCGATCCTGGAAGACTTGGCGCGAACCATTCGTGCCATGCAGTACGCGATCCGTACCGAGCAATCCTACGTCGATTGGTGTCATCGCTTCTTGCTCTTCTGCGGGAGCAAGCCGCTGGATGCTTTGGGCGTCCCCGATGTGCAGCGGTTCTTGAGTCACCTGGCGGTGGAGCGCTCGGTCTCGGCCAAGACGCAGAGCCTGGCGTACAACGCGGTGGCGTTTCTGTTCAAGCACCTCCTGGAGCGTCCGCTGGAGGACGTGAAGTTCTCGAAGACCAGGAGGCAGGCACGGCTCCCCGTGGTCTTGAGTCGCGACGAGATGCGGGCACTGCTGGCGCACATGGACGGCACGTTCGGACTGATGGCTCGGCTGATGTACGGCACCGGCATGCGATTGATGGAGTGCGTACGGCTGCGGGTGCTGGATGTCGACTTCGACAACGGCTTGATCCTGGTGCGCAACGGCAAGGGCGGCAAGGACCGGGCGGTGCCCTTGCCGCAGCGGCTGCGCGAGCCGTTGCAGGCCCATCTTGCGCGGGTCGAGGCACAGCATCGAAACGACTTGGCGGCCGGTGGTGGAGCCGTGTACCTGGCGCCCGCGCTGGCGCGCAAGTACCCGAGCGCGCAACGCGACTGGATTTGGCAGTTCGTGTTTCCCAGCGCGCGGCTGTCGCAGGATCCCGACTCGGGTCAGGTGCGCCGGCATCATCTGCACGAATCCTCGTTGCAGCGAGCGGTCAAGGCCGCGGGTCAGGCGGCGCGGATCGCGAAGCGCGTGAACTCCCATGCCTTGAGGCACTCGTTCGCAACCCACCTTCTGGAAGCCGGATATGACATCCGCACGGTGCAGGAGCTGCTCGGGCATGCAGATGTGTCGACGACCATGATCTACACCCATGTGCTGAATCGGCCGGGGGTGCTGCCGGTGAAGAGCCCGGTGGACGCGATCTAGAGGGAAACCGCTCCGCGTCCTCCTGGGTCCATGCCGGCAGCCACGCGTCGCAACCCGCAGGCGCCTATCCTTCCGTCCCGCGCCCAGCCGATTCAGTCAGAACGGCTCCGTTAGGGCGCAAACCCCAGCGCCGCCCGCAAGCCCGCCGCGTCGCCGATGAATTCCACGCTCGTGATGCTGCCCCCTTCGGATTCGATCAGGGTCGCCTTCCCGGGCTCGCGCGGGAACATGGCGGTCTCCTCTGCTTCGCGCCCCAGCAGCATGGGATAGGGCCGCTTGCGCATCTTGGGCAGAGCGATCATCGAGGTCACCATACCGGGCATGGCGCTGATGTCGGAGACGTATTGGATGCCGGCGGCGGAGAGCGACTCGGTCGTCTGATCCGCGAGTGCGGTCTCGACGAGGGCGGAGACGTCGCGCTCTGCGCTGAAGATCAGCAGGCGGGTGTTCGCGTCGATGGTTTGGGTGGTGTCGTGTTGGTCCTGCAGCGTCAGGACGGGCATGGGTGCGCCGGTCTCGAACGAGGCAGCGGACACAAAGGCGGGAAGGAGAAGCGGAATGATGAGCAAGGATGTCGGCATCTGGTGTGACCTCGGTGAGAAAGGGGTACGAAGTCCGGCGTTGACCGGAACTCGGGCGATCTGCGGCGGTGGCGGTTGTCTCGAGGACTGAGTGTAAAGGGATCAGTGACCCTAAATCCGGCATTGGGAAACGCAAGACCACCCCGGTATGCGGTCAATGCGCGCCGGGAGGGTCATGATTTGGTCCGGCTCGGTGATATGGAGACGCGTTCGTCGGGCAACCAGGGTCGGCCTTCCAGGTCGGGCGCTATTTGGCATCCATCCGGATCACGCGCGGGTCCTCGCCCTGCCCCGGCTCGCTCGGCATGCGACGGCATCGCTCCAGATAGAACCGAGATGGACCGTCGTCCGGGTAATCGTCCAGGATCGTCTGGAACCGCTCGGCGGCAACGGACCAGTGCGCCTGCTGATACAAGGCCAGCGCCGACTCGAAGACCTCGCACAGGTGCATCTGCGCTTCGGTGGCGGTCTCCCGTTTGGCCAAGACCTCGTAGACCGGGATCGCGTCGGTCTTGCCGACGAATTGGAAGGCGCCGAGCGAGCGCATCACCAGGTTCTCGAATCCCGCCACCACCTCGCCCGTGGCCAGGATCTGGGTCCCGACGTGCTTGTTGAGCCCCTCGACGCGCGAGGCGGTATTGGCCGAGTCGCCGACGATGCTGTAGACGAAGCGCCCGCCTCCGCCCGCGTGGCCGACATAGACATAGCCCGCCTCCAATCCGATGCGCAGACGCGCACCGGGCATGTTGTGGCGCTTCCTGAAGTCTTTGATCGCCTCCCCGGCATCCAAGGCAGCCAGCAGGGCCTTACGGCGCGGGTCGGGCAATGGCTTGTCGGCGATCCATGCGCACATGATGGCATCCGCACGGAACTCGGTGACATGGACGCCGTGCTTTTTCAATGGCGCGGCAAGTGTTTCGAAGTAATCGTTCAGAAACTCTGCAAGCTCGGCCGGCGGTAAGGTCTCGGCGATGGTGGAAAAGCCGGCCATGTCGGTGGCGAGACAGGTGCCGTAAACGACCTGGTTGAGTTTCCCCGGCTCCAGCCGATTCTGGACCAGATCCCGCACGAGCTCGTCGGGCAGGTAGTAGTTGATCGCCGCGCTGATGCGCAGACCGCGACGGCGCTCGATCAGGTACTGACCGAGCAGGCCGACGAAGAGGCCAATCGGCGCCATGACCAGGAGGGGCGTCGCAACCGGCAGGATCAAGGCACGCTCGACGAACATCCAGTGCGCCGCCCCGCCATAGCCGGCGATCAAGACCAAGGCCGCGGGTACGCCGATGTAAACGGGCAGCGCATAGGCGAGAACGCCGAGGACGAGACCGAATACCAACAGGAGCGCCGCGGCACCGAGGTGGTCAAGCTGTGTCAGTGACCGATTGGTCAGCAGGTTGGCGAAGGTTGTTGCCGCGATCTCGACACCGCTCAGGTCCACTCCGTCCTCGCGCGTGAAGACGGTGTGAAAGCGGTCCGGCTGTCCCGGATCGAACAGGTCGGAATAGCCGACGAAAACCACCTTGCCGGCAAGGTTCAGCGCCTCGGGCGGCACGTTCGGATCCTCGATCCCCATGACCGCATGATAAGGCACCGTCGTAATGGTGCCCGGAGGACCGTAGAAATTGATGAAGCGTTGGGCGTCGTCCGCATAGAGGGCCGCAAGTGCGGCAACCGGGCCCGTGTCTGTCGTCGCAACGGCCCCCTGCAGCTCAGGCGACGCTTCAAAGATCGCCCGTAACCCGCGCATCAGCAGACGCAGCTGCACCGAGTCCGCGAAGGCTTCGTCCGGATTCGGCAGTCCGTCCAATGCATACGGATCGACGGCGCGGATTCGGTCGATGAGTGCGGGAAACGCGTCTCGCTCATGAATCTGCAAGACCACCGCCGGCAGCGTCGGCGAGGCGTCGGCACTCTCTTTGAACACCCAGAAGTGCTGGACCGAGGCGCCTTCCTTGGGCAGAGGAAAGCTCGCGACGGCCGCGGCGGACTCGGCGAGCGCCGAGAATGGCGGGACGGCGTCCTCCTCCCAGACCATCCCGACGTGGCGTCCGGACTGATCGGAGATGGGTCGCCGCTTGCCGGTGAGCAGTTCCACCAGAACGACATTGCCCGCCCGGACCACGGCGTCAACGAAGGCTTGATCGGACAGCGGGTCTTTGGCAATCCCGAAATGCACGTCGAAGGCGATGACCGACGCGCCGCGTCGCACCAAGGCGTCGACCAGCTCGCCATGTACGGATCTAGGCCACTCGCGCGGCAGACTCGGCAGCCCGAGCTGCTCGCCGGAACGGCCGTCGATGGCGACAACGACTACCTCATCGGGCGGCATGAGTGTGCCGCGGGCTTTGAATAAGAAATTCAGTCCAACGGACTGTTCCAACGCGATCCCGGGCGGCAACGCCTCCAAGACGAGGCCCGCCGATCCGACCGCCAGACCCACCAGAAGACCGATCAGCCATCGCCGCATGAAATGGTCCCACCGCGATCAGAGATGAAGAGCAACGATCGGAACACCGATCATCGCACTGATGACCCGCCTGACGATCGGCTCACCGGAACCGGCCGATCTCGGACCTCTTCCATCAGGGGGTCGGTCCGGCCTCCGGTCACCGATTGGTTGTTTGCTTGGCCCGGGCTTGTGTTCGGCGGCGACACCCGGGGCAGTCGTCGGATGAGGACGTCAAGACTCGGGCCGCATCCTGCGGCCTGCCCTGATCGGTCAAGAACCGCGACAGCGTCTCCACGGCACCCAGCTCCAGCGCCCTCGCCTGCTGCTCGCGCGCGAGCGTCAGGGCTCGGCATAACCCAGCCTCCACCTCATCGGTGGCCGCATCGCCTTGCTGCCATCGCAGCTCGGCCTGTAGCCGGTGGAGCTCGGCCTCGTACCAACGCTCCTCCGTGCGCTCGACCGTCGCCAACGCCTCGGCTACCGTATCGAGCGCATAATCCAAGTGTCCCGATCTGGAAAAAGCCTCGGCCAGCCGAGCAAGATAGTAGGGCCGGATCAAGGCCGCTCCGGTCGCGCCCCACTCCTCGAGACCCAAGCGAATCGAGACGATCCCGGCCGCCGGCTTCCCCTGCTCGGCCAACGCCCATCCCCGAAGGATGCGCCCGCCGGCCAGCCAAACAGCGATCTGCTCCTGCTCGCAGTGCTCGATCAGCCCCTGAGCCTCCGACTGTACGCGGGCCGGGTCCCCGACCCCGTGAGCAAGGAGCATGCGAGCCCAGAGGATCTGCGCGACCCCGAAGGGCTGCGCCAGCTCCAGGGCGAGCCGCAGACCCGTCTCGATACGGATCGATGCCTGCTCGGGGAACCCGAGGAGCCAGTACAGCAAAGCGCCATACATCTCGCGCACCACGACCGGATCTTCTCCGTATTGAGCGATCAAATGCTGACGCGTCGGAACGTTGAGTGCGAGTTGCTCGGCATCGACCTGGACCCGTGCCCGAGCGAGCTCGCCCGTGAAGAGGTCGGTCTGGCCGACTGCGTTGCGCGCCGGCAGGAGGCACTCCGACGCCTGAGCTCCTTCGATGACCTCCGCCAATTCCCGAGCCAAACTCCGTGCTTGCTGCAGATCGGCCCGGGTCACGAAGTAGTTCCAAAGGCCGCAAAGTACCGGCAGCAGGGTCGGCGTCTTCGGAAACTGTCGGCACAAGGCGTGAGCACGCCCGTAAGCATAGGCGACGGCCGGCGCACCGAACCCATCGGTCGCGATCGCGGCGCCCCCGAGCGCGATCTGCAGCTTCAGCTCCTCGCGTCCCCGCTCGGTATCCTGCGGCCAACGTGCGAGCAGCGCGAGTCCCCGACGAAGATGGACCTGGGCCGCCGCGGCGGCAAACCGCGTCAGAGCGGTCTCCCCGGCCAGGCGGTGATAGCGGGCCGCTCGGCGATCCTCGTGCCCCTGCTCGAAGTGCTCGGCCAGCTCGACCGCAATGGACGCTCCCTCGGTCCCGTGTCCGGCTTCCAGCCGCGCGCCGATCGCGCGGTGCAGGCGAACGCGCCGGCCGTGCCCGATGCGCCGGTAAAGCACCTCCTGGTAGAGCGCGTGGCGAAACGCGTAGACCTCTGTGAGGGTCCCATCAGGCCACTCGACCGGATCCCTCACGGTCACAAGCTGCTCGCGTCGCGCAAGTCCCTCGCACACCGCCTCGACCGCGGCCTCCGATAGGTCGAGCGCCGCTGCCACCGCCGCGATCGCGAACACCGGCCCCGCAACGCTGGCGGCCTCCAGCACCTGCTGCTCAGCCGGTTTCAGGCGCTCGACCTGCACCTCGATGAACTGCTGCAGGTCGGTCGGCAGATTCGCCGCCGCCGTATCGAGCCCGCCGCCTGTGCCCGCCAGCTCCGGATATTCTTTCAGGTATTCGGTCAGCTTGACCATAAAGAGCGGTTGCCCAGCCGAGCGACGATGCACCAAGATCGCAGCGGATCCCGCAGTCTCGGGCGGCAATCGGCTTGCGACATAGGTTCGTACCGACGTTTCGTCCAGTCCGCGCAAGGCGATCTCCCGGCTCTGACCGTGCCACTGCAGCTCGTCCTTGAGGGTCTTGAGCGGATGCTCCTTCCTGGTCAGCTCGATCGGCCGACAGGTGCCGATCACCAGGATGCGCGCCGCCTCCGGCCGACGCGCCAGCACCGCAAGGGCCTCGACGGTGGCCTGGTCGCACCACTGAAGATCCTCCAGGAAGAGGATCAGCGGCCGGGTGGCTGCGATTGCCTCCAATGCATCGGCCAGCTCCCGCTGATAGTGGTGCGCATTGACCGGGGCCTGACGGTGTTCCATAGCCTCGCGCTCGGGCGGCGTCAGCACGCCCGACAACTGGGCGAGCCAGCCCGGCGCTTGCTGGCGAAGATGAGCGATGACCGTCTCGCCCCGCGGTCCCCGACACAGGCGATTCAAAGCCTCGAGCATTGCCAGATAGGGCTCGCCCGCTCCGCTGTGCTCGACACACTGTCCACGTCCGAGCCAGATCTCGGCTGTAGGAAGCGGAGGGGAGAGCGGATGGGATAGCGAACGGGAGACCGACGGATCGATCAACGACCGGATCCAGGCGTCCACCAGCGTGCTCTTGCCGATGCCGGCCTCGCCGGTTACGAATAGGATGCGACGTAGGCCCCGGCAGACGTCCTCGTAGCAATCCCGAAGCTGTGCAAGCTCAGCGTCGCGGCCCAGAACCACGGGAGCAGCGTACGAGGGGAGCGTCGCGTCGCCGGCGACCGCCGAGCCGACCGGCGCAATGAAACGATAGCCGCGTCGGTGTAAGGTCTGGATATAGGTCGGCGCCTTGGGATCGTCCCCCAAAATCCGCCGCAGTTCGCCGATGGAAACCGCCAACGTACCCACGCCGACGACCGTCTTGCGCCATACCTCCGCCAAGAGACGGTCGTGCTCCACGACTTCACCGGAATGCTTGGCCAAATACCAAAGCACTTCGAGCGTCTTGGCACGCAGCGGAATCTCAGCCTCCTCCCGCCACAAGGGTCCACGGGGTCCGGCCAAACGATAGGGCCCGAAGCAGACTGCGGGCGGCGGTGTCATCGCGTTGCTGTGCTCCAGATAAGGCCGTCAGACCATTCCCTGTACACAAAGGCCCCGCCGATGGATTCGAAGGGACCTGATTCAGAACCAACACACTCCGGTCGGCGAGCGTCGCGCCATGACGGGCAGCGGCCGACCAAGCGCATTTCAGGCGGACGCCGAGCGTTTCATAGCAGGAATCACACGGAAATTAAATCGAAATTTAAGAGATCTTTAAGGACTCCCGAGGCGCGCGGCAGGTAGCCTAAGTCCAACAACCAGGCTAGGACAAAAGCAATCGTATGAACGACCACACCACTGCCCCTGCCCTCGCCGTCACGATGGCTGCTCTTCGATTCGAAACCCTCGCTTGAAGCTTCCATGAGGTCCGAATGAACATCAAGGCTTCACTCGGCATCGTGGCCCTCTGTTCGGCGGCGTTCTGGAACAACGCTCGCCCCGACGCGGCCTGCAACTCGGAAGCCGGTCGGCTGGTCTCGGTGCAGGGCGCCGTCGAGGTGCAATCCGCCGCAGGCGGCGAATGGCGAGAGGCCGCGCTTGAAGACCGGCTCTGCCAAGGCGATACCATCCGGGTCGGGATGCGCAGTCGAGCCGCGGTCGCACTTATCAACGATGCCGTTCTGCGGATCGACGAGAACACCACAATGCGGCTGTTGGCCGTCACCGGCCTGGATTCGGAACAGTCCTGGCTGGACCTCGTCGAGGGCGCCATCATGTCTTTCAGCCGCAAGCCCAAGCTGCTCAAGGTCAGCACGCCGTACCTTAACGGGTCGATCGAAGGGACCGAGTTCGTGGCTCGAATTCGGAACGATACAGCGCAGATTACCGTCTTCGAGGGGACTGTAGTCACCTCCAATGCCGAGGGTTCGCTGTCCGTATCGGGTGGCGGGACGGCGATCGCCGCGAAAGGCGGAGCACCGCAACCACGAATCCTCGTGCGCCCGCGCGACACGGTTCAGTGGTCGCTCTACTATCCGCCGATTGTTGCGGTAGGTGGAGCAAGAGACGCCGCGGGCAACCCATCGCTACGCGAGGCGGCTGACCTACTCGCCGTGGGACGGGTCGAGGAGGCCCGGGCCCTCGCGGAAAAGGCCATCGCGGACGGCTCTGACGCCGGTCTTGCGTTTGCGTTGAGGGCTGTGATCAAGGTCAGTCAGAACGATCGGGCGTCGGCTCTCTCCGACGCCGAGCAGGCCGTGAGCTTGACCGATGCAGCCGCCGCGAAGATTGCCCTATCCTACGCACTTCAGGCGAACCTGCGGCTCGAAGCCGCCCGCGATACGTTACTGCGTGCTGTCGAGCAGCACCCGAACGACGCCTTGGCCTGGGCGCGCTTGGGCGAGCTCCGATTGATGCTGGGCGAACGGCCAGCGGCGCTAGAGGCCGCCCAACGCGCCGTCGCGCTGCAACCCGAATTGAGCCGCACCCAGATCGTCCTGGGATTCGCGGCGCTCACCGAGATCCGTATCGCCGAGGCCCGGGCGGCCTTCGAGCAGGCGATCGCCCTGGACTCCGCCGACCCCCTGCCCCGCCTGGGTCTCGGTCTGGCCGAGATCCGCCGGGGCAACCTTGCCGAAGGCGGGCGCGAGATCGAGACCGCAGTGGCTCTGGATTCGAACAATAGCCTGCTGCGATCCTATCTGGGCAAGACCTATTTCGAGGAAAAGCGCCCACCCTTGGATGCCCAGCAATTCGCCATCGCCAAGGAACTCGACCCCCTCGACCCGACACCCTATCTCTACGACGCCATTCGTCTGCAGACGGAAAACCAGCCGGTGCGGGCGTTGGAGCAGATCGAACGCTCGATCGAACTCAACGACAACCGGGCGATCTATCGCGGGCGCCTACTCCTTGACCAGGATCGAGCGGCCAGAGGAACGAGTCAGGCCCGCATCTATAACGACTTGGGATTCACCCAGCTGGGCATCAACCAGGCAGCGATGTCCCTGGCCATCGATCCGTCGAATGCGTCGGCCCATCGCTTTCTGTCCGACATCTACCGAACAAGTCCGAGGGCCGAGGTCTCGCGGGTCAGCGACCTGCTCCAGGCTCAGCTCCTCCAGGACATCAATATCAACCCGATTCAGCCCAGCGTGGCGGCAACCAACCTGAACATCGTCGCCCGCGGCGGCCCGGCGGCAGCCGGCTTCAACGAGTTCACGCCGCTGTTCGAGCGAAACCAGATCCAACCGAACTTCAGCGCGCTTGCCGGCAGCAACGGGACATCGTCAATCGAAGGTGTTCTGTCCGGCATTTATGACCGCGTCTCCTTCAGCGCCGGCGGATTCCAATACGATACCGACGGCTTCCGGGAGAACGGAGATCTATCGCATCAGGTCGCGACCGTCTACGGTCAAGCCGCGCTTTCCGAAACGGTTAATCTCCAAGCCGAGTACGGAACACGCCACTCTGAGTGGGGCGACATCGCGATGAAGTTCGATCCGGCGGATGTCGATCCAACCTACCGGCGCAGCCTGGATGCGGATCTCTGGAGACTCGGCGCTCGTTTCACGCCCGCTCCGAACTCCAACATCCTCTTCTCCGTGATCGCCGCGGATCGGACGATCGAGGGCACGGAAAAGGACGAGCTGTTCTTCATACCCGAGCTGGGGAGCTTCGATCTGCGCACCGACGTGGAATCGGAAGATGTCACGGACCAGTACGACATCCAATATCTCTTTCAGGGTGATGCCTTCAACCTGACCCTCGGCGGTACCTATGCGGATCTAAACCGTCGGGATACGCTGGCGCTCGTCGTTGAAACGCCTTTCGGAGAAGATCCGCCGATCGAGCTCGAGACCGAATTCACCGTGCGCGACAAGCGCGCATACGCCTACGGTAATCTTCACCTCATTGAAGGTTTGATCTGGACGCTCGGACTCAGCTATCAGGACTATACGGAAGGCGGGGTTTTTGATTTCGACGAGACCAGCCCAAAGCTCGGCGTTCAGTGGCAGGCAACCGAAGCGCTCGTACTGCGAGGAGCCTATTTTCAGGGCGTGAAACCGGTACTCTCGAGCAATCGAACGCTTGAGCCGACTCAAATCGCCGGTTTCAACCAGTATTTCGATGACGCCAACGGGACCAAATTCGATCGCTACGGCATCGGAGCCGATTTGAAGGTGAGCCGGAGTCTCTTCTTCGGGGCAGAAGTGACCCGACGCGATTTGGAATCGCCGGTGATCAGCGAGGTCATCGGCGAAGGAATCTTCGAGAACAGAGAAGAATGGCTGAATCGTTTTTACGCCTACTGGACCCCGTCGGAACGATGGGCACTCAGCGCCGAGGTCACCTACGACAAGTTCGAGAACCAAACCGAATCGGTCTTGGCATTCGGCGTTCCGGCGACCGTCACGACGCTGAGCATTCCGTTGATTGCGCGCTACTTCCATCCGAACGGCTTTTTCGCGAGTGTCGGTGTCACCTACGTGGATCAGGAGGTGACCGGCGAGGAGGTCTATGCGTACCAAACAGGAAACAGCGACTTCGCCGTCGTGGATATAGGCGTCGGGTACCGCCTCCCGAAGCGTTGGGGCATCTTGAGTCTGTCCGTTCAGAATCTGCTCGACGAGCAGTTTGACTTCCTGGACAACAGCTATCGCAGCTTCCAGGACGAGCCGATGATCGGCCCCTACAGCCCGGGCATGGCTATCACGGCGCAGATGACACTGAATTTCTAATCGGAGAATAGGCATGACGACGCAGCAGCAAGGGGTCCTTCTGGGGGCATTGGCTCTATTAGGCGCATCGGGATCGGCATGGGGAACCGGCGGGGGAACACCCTGCATCGAGAGTCTACAGGGCACGGGTGCGACGGCTGTTCTCAGAGCAGTTGGCGACGGCGGCTTTTCCTGCTCAAGCATGTCTCCGGGCCCGGACGGAGGATCCATGCATAAAATCAACGGTTCCGTAACCTTGGTTGTCAAGGACGATTGGGGAGCCACCGTAACGAATGGGACGCAAGTCGACATCCAGGTCTCGAACGGTTTGCCGGGAAATGAAATCGACGCCGTATACATTCGTACTCAAGGCAACGGAGGTCGCTGCGTCTACAGCTTCTCGAACTATTCGGAATCGGCCACGGGTTTGCGGATCGGCGGCGCACATTTCAAAGCCTCGGATGTCACCGTCTGCTCGGACGGTGTCGGTACGTCTCCGCCCGAGGTGATCGAGCCGATCTCCACCGCTGCCGATGCCTGTGAGGGCGTGGTATTCGCGGGCGTAGACGCGGTGGGCGATCTCGCGGTCGTCTCAGGCGTGAGTCTGGACGGCAAGACCGTTGCGGTGTGCGCCGCGCCCGGATCGGAACAGTTTCAATGCGTCAACCGGTGCGAGAATTTCGAACCCAGAGGGGATACGGAAGCCTGTGCTCAGGCGAACCTCCAGCGCCAGTTGGGGGACGGACAGAAGGATCTGGATGCATGTCGACCGTGCGACCTTGCGGATCCAACATCACCGCCGGCTTTCGACAAAGATGGCAATCCGCTGTTTTATTGCTGGGAGTATGCAAGCAGCGTGGTGAGGAACCCTCCGTTGAATCCGTTGACGTACCCGACCGCGCCCGGCACTGAAGTCATCGCCGGAACCGAGATACCTCGGACTCCGGGAACGATCCTGCCGCACCCGAGCATCGGGGGTACCTCGTTCGAGGTCCAGTCGTACAATCCCTGCACAACGACAACGACCTGGCTTAACGGCCGACAGTACACCTATACAACCTGTCGGTAAGCTCAAGGCACTCATCGAGCGATCCGGCATCGCAAGCGGAGCTCGGGCGGAGCCCCGTGCCCTTGGAACAGGCGCGCAGAGGCCCGCCCGGACATCCGGATGACCCCGTCTCTGGGCGCAATTCTTCTCGTTAAACGGACACGGCCGATGCAGATCCACTCCGAGCTGTTGGACGACAACATCCTCAAAGTCACCCTGGAAGGACGCCTCGACGTCGAGGGGACGCAAGCCATCGATCTCAAACTCACGACCCTGACGGCGACGAGCCGCAAGGCGGTACTCGTCGATCTGAGTCAAGTCGACTTCCTGGCCTCCATCGGGATCAGGACACTCTTGACCTGCGCCAAGACGACGTCGAAACGCGGCGGGAAGATGCTTCTGGTCAACCCCCAGCCGATGGTTCGCGCGGTTCTGGATCGCTCGGGCGTTTCGTCCCTAATCCCGGTCTATGCCGATGCAGAGACGGCACTCGGAACCCTCGACGGCGCTTGAGGTGACCGACCCCGAGGGGCGCAAGGAGACGCAGGTCGAGGCGCTCGTGATCGCAAATCGGCTCGCCGAGATGCGTCTCGTCGAGACTTGGCTGAGCCAGATCACGAGCGCTTGGGCTCTGCCGGATCAGGTCGCCTTTGCGGTCGACCTCGTGATCAACGAGGCGGTGACCAATGTCATCAATCATGCCTTTCGCGACTCGGAGCGGCATGCGATCCGGATCCTTCTCCGCAACGGTGATGACGCCGTCGAGATCGAGGTCACGGACGACGGGGTCGCCTTCGACCCCATGACCCGTCTCGAGGTCGCGCCCGCCGCCGATCTGGATCACGCCGATATCGGCGGGCGCGGCATTCCCCTGATCAAGCGCTTCAGCACCGATCAGCACTACGAGCGTGTGGCGGGACGAAACCGCCTGCGAGTGCGTATTGCAAAACCCCCGTTGCGCGATGATCTGGATCTGATCGTCCGCCATGCCCTGTTCGCGGGCATCGAACCGACCATCTTGGAGCCGCTCTTGGCACGCTGCGAGGTCCGCAGCGTGCGGGTCGGCGAGATCATCCTGGAACCCGGTCAGATCAACCGGCATCTGCACCTCGTCCTGGAAGGCCGTCTGGAGGTTCATCTCGATCGTCTCGACTCGGGCGAAGGCTTCGCGATCGAGGCCGGCGAGTGCACCGGGGAGATCTCCGTCGTCGATTGCCGACCGGCCAGCGCCTTCGTGGTCGCAAGCATGCCGAGTCGCCTCCTGCTCCTGCCCGAAGCCATCCTCTGGGACGAGCTACTGCGGATTCCTCGAATATCGAGGAACTTCATGCGTCTCTTTGCCGACCGCATGCGTGCACGCACGCAGGTGATGCAGCAGGCGTTGGAACAGCGGCTGAGATACGAGCATCTGCAGCGCGAGTGGGACGTCGCACGCGAGATCCAACTCGGCATGCTGCCGCGTCGCTTGGACCTCGGACCCGAAATCGAGATCGATGCCGGGATGACGGCGGCACAGGAGGTCGGCGGGGACTTCTACGACGTCTTTCCGGTCGGCTCGGACGAGTACTGCATCGCCATCGGGGACATCTCCGGCAAAGGAATGCCGGCGGCGCTCTTCATGGTGCGCACCCTGACCATGCTGCGCAGCGAACTCTTGCTCGATCAACCGATCGACGAGGCCCTAAAGCGCATCAACTGCAGGCTCTGCGCCGAGAACCCGACGTCCATGTTCGCGACCTTGGTGATCGCCCTGATCGACAAGCGGACCGGGGTCCTGCGTTACGTCAATGCCGGCCATGATCCGATCCTGTTGGGAGATCGGGGCGTCGCGTACCGGATCCTGCCTCCGCCGCGCGGGATCTTGGTCGGCGCCTCCGAGGAGGCGACCTACGAGGTCGCGCACGTGGGGCTTCGACCGGGGGACGTCCTGGTGCTCTATACCGACGGTGTCACCGAGGCGATGAGCACGGACAGCCGCCTGTTTACGCTCGACCGACTCTTGGAATGCCTCTCGGAGCAACCTGCTCGCTCGGCGAGCGCGCTTGCTGACCGGGTCAAGGACGCAGTCAAAGCTTTCGCGGCGGGCGCTCGGCAGTCGGATGACTTGACGCTGGTTGTCCTCAGATACCGCGGATCCTAGCCGCGTGTGCAACGGAACCCGGGACCGGCAACCGAGACCGGATACCCGCAGGTCTGATCGGCTTGCGCTCCTTACTTCTTCGATCTCCCGGGTCCTGTTCGATCTCCCGGGTTCCCGATGCCGTCGTACAAGGCCGTCCTCGCGTCGTTGCCGCACACAGTCTGCCGATCCGACCGAATGGCGTTCAGGCATCGATCCCGGAGGTTCTCAGCAAAGGAACCTTGCGACCGTCGGAACCCGCCGCCTCCCAGACGTCGATCAGGTCCAGGAAACGACGAAGGTTCTCACGGGCAAGATGCTCGTATCGCGCATAAAAAAAATCGGTGACGAAGATCCGAGGCCGACGCAGCATCGACTCCAAAAAGACACGTTTGATGCGGCAGTAGTCTTGGTCCGAGCCCCGGAACTCGGCGCGCAGATGTCCGGTGTCGCGCAGATAGCATTCCCAGGGACAACCGAGACTGGCGAGATCGATGTCGCACAGGATCCTTTGGTCGGGGTCGACCGGTTCCTGTCGATGCGTGGTGATCAGAATCAGATCGACGACGTCGTCGACAAAGGCATCCGCCATGCTGCCGCCGGCCAGATTACGAAAGAGCTCGGCACTGAGTGCCTCGTTGTCGGAACGTCCGGGCTCATTGATGATGTCGTGGAACCAAATCGCCATCTCCACCTGGTCCGGCTGGACGATCAGCTCGGCAGCCAGATCGAATTCGGCCAAGCAGTGCGCGAGATGGCGCTTATCGTGATAATGCCGATGCGATTCGGCGTAACGACCATCAAGGCTGCTCCAGGCAATGCCCGGATCACACGAAGATCTCGGAAGCGCGCGACGATGCCAGAGTTGCATGAAACGGTCGCGCAGCTGATCGTCCGTCCAAGTACCCTCATCGGACGCTTTACGGACGCCATCGGCCGTAGCTGTCGTCATTGTTTGGCTCAAAGACCTCGCCGTCGACATGTCCATATCAGTTCTTCTGCGGATTGAAAGCCCTGGTTACGCTTTGATTGCAGCAAAGGTCATACCCTGACGCGCGGACCATCAAGGATTTCCGCCGTCATCGAGGTCACACATGCCGTGGAGCCAACGCCGGAGTCATGACAAAGGCAGAAAAACTCCCGCCTGAATGGGCGTCGCGACAACGAGTGGTTCATCGGCGGTGCGTCCTGGATCTCGGCTGCACCAAACCGACACATCGGTGACTACAATAGCGAACCCCCCGAGCCACCTGTCGATCCGCAGCAAAAACAAAAAGACCGCGGAAGCAACAGGTCAGGATATTCGCAGGTCGTTCACTGCGTCTTTCAAGCTTGGAGATCATTCCCTATACCGGAAAATCAAGGCGCGCCAACTCGGACAGATCGCCTTCCAGTCGCGACCACCAGGACCTGCGCACGGCTTTTGCTTAAACCACGGCTAGAGCGATATGCGTCATTTTCATTTTGCGTTAGGCTTCGGAGATGTCCTCGATCTCGGTGAGACGCGGTTTAACGGTGACCGATTTACTCGGGTCGGGCGATCGATTTCGGCGCGATGAGGGTTCAGCGCAGTCGCCCATCCGACCCCTCGACATACGTCGGTGTCCCCACCGACCGGGCCTCGATCGGACACTCTGTTTCTGAACATCTCTCAGGAGTCTCAATGGACAAGCGGGCCTTCCAGTTCTCTCCGGTCCAGCGTTACCTCGACCGTATCCATGAAGAGTTGCTCGACCTGAACGACGGCAACGTCGCCGATTATATCCCGGAGCTGACGCGCGCCGATCCGACCTGGCTCGGGATCGCGATGGTCACTGTCGACGGGCATGTCTACCAGGTCGGCGACTCGCGTCAGAGCTTTACCATTCAATCAATTTCAAAGGCGATTACCTACGGTCTGGCGCTGGAAGATCGCGGGCTCGACCAAGTGCTGAGCAAGGTCGGTGTCGAGCCTTCGGGCGAGGCGTTCAACTCCATCAGCCTGGAGCCCGGCACCGGGCGTCCCATGAACCCAATGATCAATGCGGGCGCCATCGCGACCACGGGCTTGATCGAGGGCAACCCGAACGCCCCGCCGATGCAGCGGATTCTCGAAGCCTTCGGGCGTTATACCGGCCGGCCGATGGAGATCGACGAGAGGGTGTATCGCTCCGAAAGCGACACCGGCCACCGCAATCGGGCGATCGCGCACCTCCTGCTCGGTTACGGGATCCTCGATCGCGCTCCCGAGGAGGTGGTCGATCTGTATTTTCAGCAGTGCTCCATCCTGGTGACCGCGCGAGATCTGGCGATGATCGGGGCCTGTCTGGCCAACAACGGG